>CAXNHY010000015.1:0-15358 GCA_964202425.1 Microbacteriaceae bacterium MWH-Ta3
TGCACAACGTAAAGACGCCACAACGATCCGGGAAGTGAGTGAGCCGGGGCGTGTGCCCACAATTCGGCGAGTTCACCGACGCCGTTGTTGACCGCGTAATCGATGACGCGCTGAAGAACTGCAGGGTCGTCGCTCTCTTTCACGCGGTGAACCAACGCCGAGGCCGTGTCGTGCGCAAGTTGGAGAGTCAACGCCGGGTCTGTTCCGCCTTCGAAACGGTCGAAAATGTGAGGCTCGAGCGGAGCCGGTCGTCGCGGTCGGTGTGTTCCCATGGGTGTTTCAACCGTATCCCTGAAAACAACCCGTGGTGAACCGAATCCACAGCCCGGAAGAACGGTTGAGCAGCTCCGAGGCTAGTGAGGTCGTCCGTCGCCCATGAGTGACATGCTGATGGACAGCATTGCTCGGTGCAGTCGAGAGACGAGCTCTCCCTGTCGAATTCCGAGCGCTTGAGAAACGTCGGACATGGTCCGCTTCTCAATGAGGAGTGCGCGGGCGACATCGCGCAGTGCATCGGGCAACTCCGCCACAGCCGCCTCGAGTTTGTCTGCTGGAATTTTGGACAAGTCCGGTTCATCTCCGTCAAATGAGACGTCGAGGTCGAAGAAGTTAGCCATGCCGTTTCCTTTCCTTAGACAAAATTACTGCGATAACTCTGCACAACGGATCGCATTCCGATTCCACACACTCCGACCATCACGCCGTCGCGGTAATACCCGAAAACGCAATCGCCAGAGATTTCGCCGTCTTCGAGTCGAATCTCGTCGGCGAGGGCGAGTACTCCGTAGGCCAGGAGGTGGTTGTCGTACTGGTCACTCCAGAACGACGGAATGGGGCGGAATTCGCCTTGCGCTTGACCGGTGAACACTTGAGCGACACGCTTGGCTGTTTCCGTCGGAATGTTCCAGTGCTCAATTCGACGGCTTTCACTGTCGTAAACCGGATTGGGGAATCGGGCGACATCACCAACAACGAAGACGTTGGACCACTCTGACCCGTCACGACGAACTGCGCGGAGATCGTTCGAGGTCAGCACCCCCGCCGACGTGTCGAGGTCGTTGCCGTCAAGCCACTCGGTGTTTTCGTGAGAGCCGATGGCCTCAACGAGCAGGTCACAGTCGAGTGTCGTTCCGTCGTCGAAAAGAACACCGGTGATCGCCGTTTCTCCGACGAAATCCGTCACTTCGCGTTTCATGAGGAACACGACACCTTCGGCTTCGTGTCGACGTTGCATCTCAGCGGCGAGTTCCTTCCCAAGCGGGCGATGCATCGGATGAACGCCGGGGGCAACAACCGTGACCTCGCACCCGAGTTTGCGCGCGGTGGCTGCGACCTCGCAGCCGATAAACCCCGCACCGACAATCACAACCCGTGCACCGGGAACGAGTTCAGCGCGGAGGGCAATCGCATCGTCCAGTGTTCGAACCGCGTGCCGCCCTCGCACATCACCGTTGGGAACGTGGAGCCGGCGCGGACGCAGGCCAGTTGCGACGATGAGCGTTCCGAAGGGGTGAACCTCGAAGTTGTGGTCTGTCACGGTGGAGTGTTCGAGGTCGGCCGAGAGAACTCGAGTGCCAAGCACCCAGTTGACGTCGGCAACCGAAGCGCGAAGCTCAAACGCCACGGCATCGTGGCTCACGGACTCCGCGAGAACCTCTTTCGAAAGAGGCGGACGGTTGTAGGGGGCGTATTGCTCGTCACCAAACACTGTGATCGCGCCGTCATAGCCGAACCGTCGGAGCGCCTCGGCGGTGCGAAGCCCGCCCATCGACGCACCGACAATGACGACGGGTTCGGTCACGGTGCTGTTCTACTCGACGATTGAGATGGCCTGCATCGGGCACACGTCAATCGCTGCCTCGACGTTGGCGCGCTCGGATTCATCGGCGGTAGCCGTGTATTCGAGCTTGTCGTCGTTGTTGAGTTTGAAGACCTGTGGGGCTTCAAACACGCACTGACCGTAGTGCTGGCACTTGGTCATGTCGACGTCAATTTTGATCATTCTTTTTCCTCCACTGTTGACGGGTACAAATCTTTAGACGGGGTCCGAATTCCTCTGAACTCCCAGTCGCCTCCGAGAGCTGTCGAGACGACCTCTTCACTTTCGGTTGGTTGCGCGCCGACGTCCGTTCGAATCGGTGTCGGACCTTCGACGATGTGATTGGTCAAACGTCCGAGGCCTTCAACTTCGACCTCGACGACATCGCCAGGTTGAACCGGCCGAGAGAATGCCGGCGTCCCCGAAAAGAGCATGTCCCCCGGCACCAGGGTGATGGTTCGGGCGATATCGGCAACGAGATAGTGCATGTCCCACTCCATGTTGTCGGTGTTGTCTTCTTGCTTGACTTCACCGTTGACATAGGTGCGAATCATCTTGTTGCGGAAGTCCCAATCGGTGACAAGACCCGGGCCGACGGGGGCCAGCGTGTCAGAGCCTTTCACGCGAAGCATCGAACCGGCGTCGGTGTCGCGGAAATCGTGAAGCCCGTAATCGTTGCCGACGGTGTACCCGGCGATGTACTCGGCAGCGTCCTCCGGTGCAATGTTTCGGCACGTCTTTCCGATAACAATGACGATCTCGCCCTCGTAGTTGAGCCACTTGCACCCTGATGGGCGAACGACAGCAGCGTTGTGTGAGTTCAGTGCCGTGATCGGTTTGTGGAAATAGGTCGGCGCAGCTGGGAGTTTCGTCATGAACTCTTGCGTCCTGCTGTCGTAGTTCAAGTGGACGGCAATAATTTTCGTCGGCTCGGCCGGGGCGAGATGAATCGCATCCGCGATCGCCGTGACACGGCCGTCATCAGCAACGAGGTTGTCACCCTTCCGGAGTACCTGAGTGGGGTACCCGTCAAGAAGAATTCGTCGATATTCAGTCACGAGAAAGCACCAGGTCCTTGGGTCGTGCAAACCCACCCTCTGGCTTCGGGAACCACACGTGCACTTGACCCGTTCCAATCGAGTTCTCGTATTCGCTGTACATCTCGCCCTTCGCTGTGAAGTCATCCTCACCGAGCGCACCCGCCATGGCGAGGTAGTGGTAGAAGCCGGCTTCAGGCTTGTACTTCTTGAACGTGTCGAAGTCGTCGAGAATCGCGGCGTGATTTCCAGCCTTCATCCACTCCAACACCTTGAGGTCGTACTGGTACGCCTCTGGCGTGTAGATGTGCTTTGGATCGCTCGCTTCGTGTTTGCGAAGGTCGCGGAGTTTGTGGAACGTGTGCGACAGAGCTCCGGAGGCGAGGAGCAACACCTTTCGGTCTGAGTCTCGAATCGCTTCGCCGAGGGCGCGGCCAGCGCGGAGAAAATCCTCGGGGGTCGCCGTCTGGCAGACCGACATCGAAATCCACGCCTTCTCGTCTAGTCCGCGGCCTAGGTAGTGCCACAGGTTGACGGTTGCATAAAAGATGGGGAGGTGAGGATCCGCAATCGGCGTGATCCACGTGCCGTTCTTTTCGTCGTACTTCGAGAGCGACTTCGCGAGCTCTGGATCACCTTTGATTGCGTAAGGAATCTGGGTCATTCCACGCGGCAACTCTTCCGAGGTGAAGAGCCCCGAGCGTTCAGCCGCAGAGGTGACGACGAATTCCACCGTCGTCGCCCAATGGCTGTCAAGAACGACGACTGTGTCGTAGTCGAGAGTCTCGAAAACGTCTTTGCGCAGTTTCTTGAGTCCTGGAACGAGCGTCAACTCCTTGCCGTTGTTGAGGTCCTTTCGAACCGCCTCCGGCAACATAATTGTGGGGACGTGCGCCAACAAGGCGGCTCCGACAACTTCGCCCATCTCTATTCCTTCCATCCGTTTGGTGAAATGACCGTGTTCTTAACATCAGCATAAAAATCGAACGACCAGGTTCCGCCGTCTCGCCCAATCCCCGACTTCTTTGAGCCGCCGAAGGGCGCCCGAAGGTCGCGAACGAAGAAGCAATTGACCCAAATTGTTCCAGCAACGAGTTGGCTCGTGATGCTTTCGGCGTGTGCTCTGTCGCCGGAGACCACCACGGCAGCGAGCCCAAACTCGGTTCCGTTCGCCATCGCAACAACCTCGTCATCGGTCGTGAACGTTTGCATGCACAAGACCGGTCCGAAAATTTCGCTCGACACAATTTCGCTGCCCGGTGTCGGATCTGCCACGAGTGTTGGTCGGAAATACAACCCACCGAGATCGCTGTTGGGTTCGCCGCCGAATGCGATGTTCTGACCCTCGGCCTTTGCCCGATCAACAAATCCCTTGATTCGATCGAAGTGAACCTGGTGAACCTGTGGCCCGATATCGGTGTCAGGGTCGCGCGGGTCACCCTGCTTCAGGGTTGCCGCCTTGGCGGCAAACTTCTCTGCGAACGCGTCAGCGACGGACTCGTGAACGAGCAGTCGTGTTCCCGACAGGCACACCTGGCCAGCGTTGTCGTATTGCTCAACGGCGATTTCTGCGGCGAGGTCGAGGTCAGCGTCGGCCATGATGATGCACGGGCTCTTGCCGCCGAGTTCGAAGGACACTGGCGTGAGGTTGTCTGCCGCTGAACGTGCGATTACTTTGGCCGTGGGCACCGATCCTGTGAAGGAAATTCTCGAGAGGTCGGGGTGCGCGGTGAGTGCTGCGCCGGCCTCTGTTCCAAATCCGAATACAACATTGAAAACGCCGTCCGGGATGCCAGCCTGTTTGGTCAGATCGGCGAAGTAGGAAGCGGTCAGTGGTGTCCACTCGGCTGGCTTGAGGACGACCGTGTCGCCGGCTGCGAGCGCCGGCCCGATCTTCCACGTCGCGAGCATGAGAGGCGCATTCCACGGCGTGATGAGGGCTGCGACTCCGGAAGGATCCCACGACACGTTGTTGGTGTGCCCGCGTGTTTCGAAAACGTCGTGGTGCAAGTCGTTGATCGCGTAATCGGCGAAGAATCGAATGTTCATCGCCACACGTGGCATGACTCCGCGGAGGTGGGAGCGAAGGAGTGCGCCGTTGTCGAGTGTTTCGATGTTCGCGAGCGCCTCGAGGTTCGCTTCGACGAGGTCGGCAAGTTTGTTGAGAAGTGCGCCGCGCTTGACCGGCCCAAGCTGTGCCCACGCCGGGAAAGCTGCGCGCGCTGCTGCAACGGCAGCGTCAACTTCAGACTGGCCTCCTCGCGAAATCTCGCCAAGGAACGTCCCGTCGATGGGGGACGTATTCGTGTACGTGTCGGACGACGCCACCCGCTGGCCACCAATGAAGTGGCGGGTGTCAATGTCAACACCGGCAACGCTGATTGTGCTCACGCGCCCACTCCTTCGTGGCTAGAAAACGAACATCATTAGGATACTAATGATTTAGATTACGCCATACTGTTCAGGGAAAGCCAGACCTGTTACATAACAATTTGGGAGGCGTCATGGCCGAACACCGTCCACGCATCGCTATCGTTGCGCGCTTCGCTGAATCCACATCCGCCACCCGATTTGAGGCGGTTGTCACAGCCCGCCGACTCGCGGAAGGCGTCTGGGCCGCTGGTGGCGAACCGCTCACGTTCCTCCCGGTAGCCAACAGCGACTGGGCCGCTCGGCTCGCCGGTATCGACGGCGTCATCATGCCGGGTGGCGCAGACATCGACCCGACCAACTACGGGCAAGACCCAATCTCTGACCAGCTCTACGGTGTCGATAGTTTGCAGGACTCCGTTGACATCAGCCTTGTCCGTCACGTCATTGACAACGGCATTCCGCTCCTCGCGATTTGCCGAGGCATGCAGATCACGAACGTTGCACTGGGCGGCACTCTCGTGCAACACATGGACCACCCGCACCTGCATCACGTCTCCACTATGACCGTCGACCCTTCCGCAACCGAACTGGGGCTCACCAATCCCCAACTCGAGGTGTCGTGTTACCACCACCAGGCGATCGACCGTCTCGCCGACGGACTCACGGCCATCGCACGTGCTGACGAAGGGCACATTGAGGCCGTTCGGATCGACTCACCCGGCTGGGCGTTCGGCGTGCAGTGGCACCCAGAAGACAATTACGACACTGAGCCGGGTCAGTTAGAGATTTTCCAACGATTCGTTCTGGCAGCTAAGGCGTAGCTTCAACCCGCTTGGTGAGGAGTCGCAACGCCTCAGCCACGGCCACACGGCTGTCGTGGCTCATCGCCCCAGCGATTTCTTGTTCTTGCTTGTTGAACTTGGGGAACAGTTTGTCCATCAACGTTCGGCCGGCGTCGGTGAGCTGAACGATCACGAGACGGCCGTCGGTGGTGCTCTTTTCGCGCGTGACGAGCCCGCGCCCTTCGAGTGTTCCCAACACCCCGGTCAGCGTGGCTTTGGAGAACCCGCCCTCGGCCGCGATCTGTCGAGTTTCGATGGGCTCCCAGATCCACGCGACCCATAACACGACAAACGCTGTCCAGGAAAGGTCGCTGCTCAGAAGAACGGTTCGTTCGAGGTGGTTTCGAACTGCACTGGCTGCGCGGAAGAGATTTGACATCACGGCCATTGCTTCGAAGTCGAGTGTCATGTGTGACAGTCGCTCGGAAACTTGGCGTTCGGTTTCAGTAAGGGTGTGCGCGCCAGCCATGCTCCACCCTCTTTCTCGGCACCTGCCGTGCCTCTATTGTTGCTGATTCATCGGGATTTTGGTGTCGCTCCAGATAACGTTTTGACCCAAACAATGTTGCATATTGCAAAAAGTCTGTATTCTCGAAGATTGTTAGCCCCCGAACAATCTCATGGAGGAGACCCGGATGTCCTCAACGTCGAGCATCAACCTGGCAGACCTTGACCTTTTCGAGAAAGGTGCGCCGTGGGATGCGTTCGCCGCGCTGCGCTCCGATTCCCCGATTCATTTCAATGACGAGGGTGAAGACGGCAGCGGCTTCTACTCCGTTGTCCGCTACCACGACATCGTCAAAGTTCTTCGAGACTCCGACGCGTACACGAGTGAACGATTCACCAACCTCGAAGAGGTTGACGCCGAACAGGAAGAGGCACGTCGTTCTCTTCTCGAGACGGATGGAAGTCGTCACCGCGCGCTGCGTCGACTCCTGCAGGGACAGTTCACCCCTGCGGCCGTCGCGCGCTACGAAACCTTCCTTCGCGGACTGACCGCAACCACCCTCGACAACGCGTTTGCGAAAAAGGAGTTCGACTTCGTCACCGAAGTCTCGGCTGACTTCCCGATTCAGGTTCTCGCCAAACTCCTGGATGTGCCGGACGAAGACACCGACCAGCTCATCGACTGGGGTAACCGAATGATCGGCAACACCGATCCCGAGCACGCCGACATTCTCATCAACGACCCGGAGAGCGAAAAGTACCGTCTCGTTCCGTTCCGCTCCCCCGCAGCACTGGAACTCTTCGAATACGGCGACGAGCTCGCCCGCCAGCGTCGCGGCAAGGACGGAGACGACCTCGTCTCCGTGTTGGTGAACTCCGACATGTCGGACGGCATCCCGCTCACCGAGCGTGACTTCCACACCAACTTCCTCCTGCTCGTCGTAGCCGGAAACGAGACAACGCGCCACACGATCTCACACACGATGAACAACCTCATCAACAACCCTGACCAGTTGGCGTATCTGCAAGAGAACCCCGACATGATCCCCTGGGCTGTCGAGGAGTTCCTTCGCTTCGCGAGCCCCGTGTATCACTTCCGTCGCACGACAACTCGCGAGGTCGAGCTTGGCGGTGTGACGATTCCGCAGGGCAAGAAGGTTGTCCCGTGGTTTGCATCGGGAAACAGGGACGAGACTGTCTTTGACCGCGCGAACACCCTCGACGTCACGCGCAACCCGAACGAGCACATGACGTTTGGTCGTGGAGGACCTCACATGTGCCTCGGAAACGCGCTGGCGCGAATCGAACTGCGTGTCATGTTCGAAGACCTCATCGGTCGAGTTGACTCGGTCGAACGAATCGGCGACATCGACTTTCTCAGGTCAAACTTTGTTCACGGAATCAAGCGCATGCCCGTGAAGGTCAATCTTCGCTAACGAGCAACTCGCTCGAGGAATGCGTCGATGAGTGCGAACGTTCGCTCGCGAGCGGCGGCTTCAATCGCCTTGGTCTGAGCCATCATCACGACGGGGTCTTGGCCGTCAGAGATGACTTCCTTGTCACCTCCCCACACGAGCCAGCCGTCGAGCGCAGCGGCATCGAGCTCGGGGTGGAACTGCAACGCGAGCGCCTTGTTGATGACGAACGCTTGTGATGCGATCGGGTTGCGCGCGATCTCCACTGCACCGGGGGGCACCACCCAGCGGTCGTAGTGAAACTGGAACCACGGACCGTTGCTCACGAGCGATTCGTCATCGCTCCAAATGTTCGTCCACCCAATCTCACCCTTAGGGCCAGGTGCGACAGAACCGCCCATGGCGCGGGCGATGAGCTGTCCGCCAAAGCAGATTCCGAGAACGGGTTTGTTGCTCGACACAGCTTCTTTCACCCACTCGAGTTCTGGTGTGAGCCAATTACCGATACACGCGTCATCCCAGGCTCCCCACGGAGCTCCGAGCGGAACGATGAGGTCGTAGTTGTCGAGGTCGGGAAAGGCAAACTCCACGTTGGGGTCTTTGAACCGCTCTTCAGGGACGACGAGCAATTCCTCAATTTCGTAGCCGTGGTACCGAAGCCTCTCAGAGACGGGGCCGGTCGGGCTAACGTGGTCGTGTTGAATGAAAAGCGCTTTCACTGCGTGCTCCCTCGGACGTGTTTTAACCAATTATTACAGTTTGAAAACCGACAACAATTTCTTGATACTAGACACTAGTATTTCGTTTGAGCCCTAACGAAATGGTCACAAAGGAGTTCCCATGTCGCACGATCTCGTCGCCCTTCGCGATTCGCTTCAGGAGCAAGGAATTGACGTCCTTCGATTCATTTACGCCGATGTCCTCGGCATTGCACGTTCTAAAGACGTCCTTGTCAGCCAACTCGACAAAGCCGCACACAGCGGACCGGCCTTTTGTCAAGGAGTATGGGTAACAACGACCGGTGGTGACGTTCTCGATGCCGTCAACATTGCTTCAGACGGCCTTCAAGACTTGGTTAGCTCAATTGAACCAGACACCATTACGCCGCTCCCGTTTGAACTCGGCGTTGCCTACGTCATTGCGGACGCCCTCAACCCAGACCGCTCTCCCAATTTGATCTCGCCTCGCACCGTTCTCAAAAAGGTCATCGATGAATACAACGCGATTGGCTTGCAACCCGTCGTCGGACCCGAACTCGAGTTCTACATCGCGAATGTGAAAGAGGACGGTGGCTACGAACGGTCACTGACTCGCACGGGGCGCGTCTACACGACAGGGACGCTCGTCGACCCGGACGGTCACTTCCTTCACCTCATGCGCATGCTCGACCAGATGAACATTGGCGTCTTTGCGGGAAACCACGAATTCAGCCCGAGCCAGTACGAAATCAACCTCTGGCACAGCAACGCTCTCGACGCAGCTGACCGCACGTTCTTCTTCAAGACCGCCATCAAGGACATCATCGCTCAGGTCGGTCAGCACGCCACCTTCCTCGGCAAGCCGTGGGGAGACGAAGGCGGTAGCGGGTTCCACCTCCACTTCTCCGTTACCGACATGGACGGCGCCAACAAGATGCACGACGGAAAGGGCAACCTCTCTGAGACGGCTCGCCAGATGATCGCGGGCGTGACCGCCAATGCGAACGCCCTCACTGCACTGACCAACCCGACCATCAACGCGTTCAAGCGACTCGGGCCAGACACGCTCGCGCCGTTCCGCGCGAACTGGGGTTACGACAACCGCTCGTGCATGGTCCGAATTCCGCCGGAGCGCGGCGGCGGAACCAGACTCGAGGTGCGCGTCGGTGACGGCGCAGCAAACCCGTACCTCGTCATTGCTGGCGTCTTGGCGGCGGCTCTCGACGGCATCAAGCGTTCACTCGACTGCCCAGACGACGCAGTTGGAATGGCCTACGACAACGAGAGTGCGCCAGAGTTGCCGGCAACACTCAGCGCAGCTCTTGATGCGCTCGAAGCCAACGCCCACCTCCACGAGCAAATGTCGAAAGAACTCATTGAGGTCTTCCTCGTCATGAAGCGTGACGAGATTGCGCGTTACGAAGCTGCAGTGAAAGACCCGTCAACGCGTGACGTCACTCAATGGGAAATCGACGAGTACTTCGCCGACTACTAAATGGGGATTCGAACCCGCCACCGACTGATTCGTAGTCAATCCAGTCAAGGGTTTGTTTCCGTACCCTCAATATCACTCAGATGGTCTGAATATTCGTACTGAACAATTATCAGGATACATACTCTTGACTCGAGATCTCTAGATCTCTAGATCTTGTAATTCTTTGGAATGCGCAGCGTTCACTTGCTTTTGGGTCGCTTCGCAGTAAGCAACATGACTAGGCCGGTAATGAAAACAACAGCACCAATCGGCACGGTAATTACAATGAAGTAGGCCAGGGCACCCGCAGCACAGTTCGGCTCGACAGTGCACTCTGGAGATATGCGGACTGCAATCATTGCAACGATCATCGGAGCCACTGCAACAATAATTGCTACGCACAAGAGAATTACAGCGGCTTTTTTGCGGCTTCGCGCTGGCTTGTCCGTCATTTTGCCCCTATCCAAATAGTTGCTAAACCAAACCCAGGTTCGTGAAACGTGAATAACGGTGACCCTACTCCGGTTGAGGGCAAAATTGGAGGGATTCGAACCTTAAACCTCCTGATCCAAGACGACAAGTGCCGGCCGCGGGCCTTCACCGGCCAAGAGAAGTTCGCGCGCCAGGTTCAGATTCGCGTCGACATCGCCGTGCACGGGCTCAAACTGGAGCGCATCGACGCGGACGCGGGATTTGGCAGGATTTTCGTCGGGAGTGGTCACTCTAAAAGACAATCACGGAACGCGTGCGCTCACCCCGTCGCATCGCATCGAGAGCGTCATTGACGCCGTCGAGCGGGACACGATCTGAAATCAGGTCGTCGAGAGGCAACTTGCCAGCGAGATAAAGGTCCGCGATACGGGGGAAGTCAACGAGTGGAACAGACCCTCCGTAATTTGATCCGATGAGAGTGAGGCCCAACTCGGCGAAGCTCAGTGGGTCAATGGTCGCGCGATGACCAACGGGAGGAAGTCCAACAATGACCGCGGTTCCGCCCGCTCGCGTGATGCTCGGGAGGTCCTCAATGCTTCCCACGCGACCGATTGCCTCAAATGAATAATCGACACCGTCCGCAACAATGGCCCGAACATCGGAAACCATGTCGTCGCCGGCAACGACCGTGTGCGTCGCGCCAAAGCGAACCGCGGCGTCCAATTTTTCGGAGCTGATATCCACAGCGATGATGGGGTGCGCGCCGGCAAGCGCGAGGCCCATGATGACGGAGAGCCCTACGCCCCCGCAGCCGATCACAACGGCCGACGAGCCGGCGGTCACCCTGGCATTGTTGAGTACCGCACCCAAGCCGGTTGTGACCGAGCAGCCAATCAGACTCGCGACGTCAGAAGGGACATCCTTAGAGATTGCCACAACGGCCGATTCTGGCGCCACCGTGTATTCCGCCATCGTCCCTAGTCCCAAGTAGGGGAAAGCTTGTGCGCCATCAATCGTGTGACGGGTTGTTCCGTCTGGCATGACGCACTCCACGGAGCGCGTGCGCGTGCACGCCCACGACTTACCCTCGGCGCACGATCGGCATTTCTGACATGGCGCAAACCAGGAGAGGATCACGTGATCGCCCGGCTGAACAGTAGTGACACCGTCGCCCACCGCTTCGACAACGCCAGCACCCTCGTGACCGAGGATGGTGGGTGTGGGCATTGGCCATTCACTGTCGACCACGTGGCGGTCGGAACCGCAAACTCCCGACGCACCCATTCGAATCAGCACCTCGCCGGCTTTCGGATCGTCGAGCTCGACAGTAACAATGTCGAGTCGGTCAGATTTACCGGTGTGGACAGCCGCTTTCATCGAACGGGGCATCGGGAGTTTCCTGTCTATGTTCTAGCTATCTTTTTGCGGATTCGAGCTCGGTGGGCAATTCGTAGCCACCTCGCCCGGATTTAGCCGAGTTGAGCAGCGGCGTGAGCAACAAGTGGAGCACAAAGGCAACCACCACGGCCGGAACCGACGCTGTCATCCAGTTGAACAACGCCTCAGTTTCCAGCGTCATTGGGTTGTACAGCCACAGGTACGTTCCGACGCCCGCGAGGGATGAAATCATCGCCGCGAGGTTGAAACCACCGTGGAAGTGATAACGCGATTTGCTGCCCGGTGCGTAGAGCGCACCGAGGTTAATTCGCTGCTTGCGCAGGACGAAGTAATCCGCGATGACCGTTCCACACACAGCCGAGAGGAACGCACCCGAGAAGGTGACGAACAGCAGGAACTGGTCGTACAACAAGCCGGGGAAGAAACTCACGATTGCGGCGGGCACCAAGAAGATTGCCGCAAGGACTTCCCACCGAGTGTTGGCGAATAGTTTTCCGCTAGCCTGACGCAACGCCAGGGTGTTTGAATACACAATCGATGCGAGAGACGTGATGTTAGCGAACGCGATAAACATCAACGCGAGCACACCGAGCACGGGTCCACCGGCTGCAACCATCCACACCGTGGGGTCCCAGTTACCGAGGGTCAGTGCCGACGCCATTCCCACCAGCTGCGCGATGATCGTCACGATTGCAAGACCAATAAACGCGGGCCACAGCGACGCTTGAGGCGACTTTGTGAGACGCCCGAGGCTTCCCATGATGGGCCACCACGAGAACGCAACGCCGAGGTTGAACTCGACCGCCAGCGCGAAGTTGAGGCGCGGGTCCTCGAACGGTGCGAGCGGAGGTGCTGCCATCAGGTCGGTCCACGTGGTTTGAGTGAACAGGAAGATGATCAGTCCGACAATCACGAGGGTAAGTCCGGGTGCGACGATCCTGTTGAAGGACTTGATCGATACCGGACCTTTGGCAACAAGCGCCCACGCCGCGAGGATACTGACCAGCGCGAACACCGTGACCAGAATCGAGTTGGGGTCGATGGCCGTGCCAAAAACTTCATTCGACACCTGAGCTGTTGCACGACCGAACATCGCGCCCAAGAGCGCCGACCATCCGACTTCGGTGAAGGTGATCACGGTGAAGAAAATCAAGGCAACACCACCGAAGCCGAAAATGCTCCGAAGGACCGTGTACTGCTCGACTCCGTAACGGCTACTGATAACCGTGGTGGCGAGCAACATGATGATGACACCGGCAACGTTGCCGATGATCATGGCGAGAATTCCATCGCCAAATCCGACCATCAGTGCCGTAGCACCACCGACCAAGAAGGCCCAGGTGGCGATAGCGAGGCCGATGTTGACCCAGGTGAAGTCTCCGAAGCCCCACTCGCGCTCGTTTTTGAGAACGGGGAAGGATCCGAATGTTCCTGCTTGACGCACTGCAGCTTGAGTTTCCGACATTAGAGCGACACCACCAATCCGAAAGCTAGGGTGACGACAACGATGATCCCTGCCGTCCACAGTTCGGCCGACGTGAGTGCGCGGTGTGATTCGTCCCCCGCCTCGTCTGACTGAATGAGGTCGATTCGACGTTTGAGCTCTTGAGACAGAGCTGCTTCTTGTTGTTGACCGTTCATTACTCTCCTTTGAGTTGTGGTCGTGCAGAGTCGTCTGCACACGACCAACCTAGCGCAGCAACGTCGGCACCGCTAGACGGTTGAGCGATTCGACGGAGTTGCTGGGACACGGCGTGCCAGATTCAATGTCGACGAGCTTCTCTTGGCTTACTAAGTGGCTGACCATAGGTTAGTTCCTTTGTTGGAGCCAGAAGTCAGAATCGCGAAAACCTTGGATTACCGGTGTTCCTGGGGGCACCCCTGGATGGGTTCGAACCCTCGACCGCTTATTCCGTAGTTATAAACAGCCCAACCAGAGATTGACTTGTTCCCAGTAACTTAGCGGATTATTGGGTCAGATTGTATCTCGACGTTTGAGGGTATTTCAGTGTTTTGACTGACATATTGACTAACATTTTTCGCAGACAGAGCTGCTGGCGATTGTTCGAATAGATACCAAAATCAGCCAAACCCCCATTGACAGATTTGCCACTGGTGTGTGTTGCCGTGATGGATAAGTCCGAGGAAATCTAGATTCCCTAGTTGCACCAATCAAGTCTCTGAATTTCTACCCTCAATATTGGTCCGAAAGTCTGACAATTCTGAGTTTAGGCATCAGCATGTTTGCTAGGTAATCTCCCACTCATCTGTCGTTTCTGGAAGGCGGCCAAGAGCCTCACCAACCGTCACAAACGTTATGGTGAAAGGGTATGCTGATCTTTAGAGCCTGCTTGCTGGCCGTGTGGTCAAAAGGTGGGGGCTTTACCAATGACCATTAGAAATGCGGAATTCGAAAGGTTTGAACCACATGCTAATTTATAGCTCCCTTGTCGAGAGGTTAGTTCGTAAAACATTTCTTGCCGTGCAAAATCATGATTACGAACATGTGTTAGGTGGTCTGTCATCTAGGAACCTCACCCATCGGTTTGCGGGTCCTAATTCATTAGGTGGTATTCGACATGACAAAGAGGCAATGCGTCTGTGGTTTAAAAGGTTGGGAACAGTTCTTCCAGATCTTCAATTTAACGTGACAAGTGTCCTAGTCCACGGTGGGCCATGGAACACAACGGTATTTGCCCGCTGGGTAGCGACATGCACTCTTGAAAACGGAGAGCACTACATAAATCCAGGCATTCACGTAATCAAATTGCGGTGGGGTAAAGCTTATGACTTTGATGTTTATGAAGATACTTTTGCTGTTACGGTCGGACTTGAAAAACAAGCAAAGTCAGGTATTGCCGAAGCAAGTGCTCCGCAAATTGTGAGCTAATCTAAACGCCCACTTTGGCTTTTACTCGCCGGGACGTGAAACACTTCTTTTATATGTGCACTAGTTTTCCGCAGTAATCAAGGGCGCTTGGAGGGACTCGAATTCCCCAACCGTCTGATCCATAGTTAAACAGTCGGGGTTGAACGGTCTGCGATGAGTTCGCCACCGTTGAACGTCACACCGAGTTCGCGGTAGTAGCCACCGAGTACTTTCTCGACAGGGAGAATCGACTTCAACTCGTCCCACTGCGAGTCGTGGAGCTCGAGTTCGGCGTCACCCATCCATGGCTCGCCGAGTTCGGCATCGACTCCACCCATCGCGATGAGCTGGTCGAGTGAGTTGCCGAGCCCTGGGGTGATTGACGGAACCCAGCGGCTGTGAAGCATTTTGTGGCCGTTGACGAACCCATTGGTCTCGCTCGGCTCGCGAAGCGTGACTACCGCCGATGCGAGGCGGTGGTCGTAGGCTGCAACGCTCGCGCCGAGCTTCGCGCCGGCCTCGAGCTTTGGTGTCGCCTTTCCGTAATTGAACAC
>CAXNHY010000016.1:0-14977 GCA_964202425.1 Microbacteriaceae bacterium MWH-Ta3
ATACGCGTCGAAGACCTCGCTGCAGATCCGCGCGTGAGTGAAGTACTCGTGACCAACCGGAACGAGCAGCGCGCCCACGAACTGGCGGGGGAATTCAACGCCACGGTGGTTCCCTGGGAAAAGGCACTCACGCCCGTAGCCGACGCCGTAGTTGTCGCCGTCGGAACCGATGCCCACGATCAAGTGTTGCGAGGGATCCTCCCGCGGGGAATTCCGGTCCTTTGTGAAAAACCAATCGCGATGACGCTCGCCGCGACGAGCGAGCTCATTGACCTCGCCGAATCGAGCGGGTCTCCCCTTCAAATCGGTTTTCAACGACGATTCGATGAACCCATCCGAGCCGTTCACGACGTCATCGCCAGCGGGGAGATTGGGACTCTCTATTCACTCACCATGACCGCCCATGATCACACACCTAGCGCGAGGGAGTTCATTGCCGGCAGCGGAGGAATCTTCCGCGACATGCACGTCCATGATTTTGATCTGGTTCGCTGGCTCACGGGAAGCGAAGTTGAGAGCGTTAGTGCCACGCGCGCAGTCCGCGAAAACCAGGATTACGCCGACTTTGATGACGCAGACGTCAGTTCGGTGATTGCTGTGACGACTAGCGGTATACAGGTAATCATCACGGGGACTCGCCACGATGCACTTGGCCACGATGTGCGACTCGAAGCATTTGGCTCGCAGGATTCCGTCTCAGCCGGGCTCAACTCACGAACGCCGCTTCGAACAATCGAGAACGACCTGAATCTCAACGCCAATCCGTACCGCGGGTTTGTTGACCGTTTTCGTGACGCGTTCAAGAACGAGACACACGCGTTTGTCACATTTGCGCGCGGGGAGATTACGAACCCGTGCCCACCCGATTCGGCACTCGAAAGCCTTCGGATTGCCATTGCGTGCGAACAGTCAATCGCAACGGGTCACATCACTCGCGTAGCTGACGTCGTTTAGGCAACGTGCAGAATCCCAGTTACAGCTGGGTTGACCTTGCCCACTCGCGAAACCACTCAAGAGAATCCGGATTGGCGAGCGATGATGTGTCACGCTCCGCCCGCCCCGTGACGATGTCGGCGATTGCCAGTTCGGTCATCTTTCCACTGCGAGTCCGAGGCATTTCCGGCGCGGCAACGATGAGTGACGGCACGTGGCGAGGGCTCGCTTGTGAGCGAAGTGTTGATCTAATCTGCGACTCAAGTGCGCTGTCGAGAGAACCCTTCACCACGAGGAAGAGGACAACACGCGTGTCGCCATCGTGGGGTTGCTCAACGGCAAGCGCTTCGACAATGCCCGGAATCGAGAGTACGACTCGGTAAATCTCTGCGGTTCCAATCCGAACTCCCTTGACGTTGAGGGTTGCATCAAGCCGGCCGAGGATTTCAAATCCGCCCGTCGGAGTTTTTCGCGCGTAATCACCGTGAGCCCACACATCGGGGAACCTTTCAAAATACGCTGCGTGACGACGTGATCCATCGTCGTCCCCCCAGAAACGAAGCGGAACAGTGGGGAATGGCGTGCGGCAGACCAATTCGCCGTCTTCGCCGATGCCTGCTTCGGTTCCGTCTGCGCGAAAGACAGTTACATCGAGACCGAGCGCTGGTCCCTGGATTTCACCGCGCTGAACCGGCTCGGTGTCAACACCGAGGACGAGACAACCGCAGAGGTCAGTCCCACCGGCAATCGACGCAACAACGACATCTGGCGACACCGAGGACGCAACCCAGTCGTAGCCCGCCTCAGCGAGCGGTGAACCGGTCGACGCAATAGTTCGCTGGGCGCCAAGATCGAAGTGTTGGCGGGGCTCAACTTCGGCCTTGCGCCATGAATCGATGAGTGCAGCTGAAACGCCGAGGAACGTGAGCCGCTCCGATTCCGCGATCTCCCAGAGTCGGTTGATGTCGGGGTAGCCGAGGCTGCCGTCGACAAGAACAATTGTCGCGCCACGACCCAAACCGCACACGAGCCAGTTCCACATCATCCATCCGCACGTCGTTGCGTACATCACGCGATCGTTCGCCCGAACGTCCAGGTGATACCCCTGTTCGCTCAAGTCCTTGAGCAAAACACCGGCTGCCGAGTGAACAATGCACTTGGGTCGCCCTGTCGTGCCGCTGGAAAACAGAATGAATCCGGGGTGGTCAAAAGGCAGTGGAGTAGTCGTGAGAGTTACGCCTCGGCGGGGCGCTAGCCAGTCATTCCAACTAGCGTGCGAACCGCTCGCTCCAATCACAACAAGAGTGGTGACGCTCGGCAGAAGGGCAGCAACCTGGTCAATTGACTCGGTGAGGTCGAACTGCTTTCCGCCGTACCGGTAACTCGATGACGCGAGCAGCACTGTGGGTTCGATTTGGCCGAATCGATCGACGAGTGCTGAAGGACCAAAATCCGTTGACGCCGTGCTGACGACGGCCCCGATTGCCAAGGCGCCGAGGGCGAAAACGACGGTCTCTGGAACGTTTGGCGTCCACGCGGCAACTCTGTCACCTGACTTAACCCCGGCCGCGCGAAGTGCCTCTGCACAGGCTGCAACCTGCTCCGTCAGTTGAACCCTAGTCAACGAGAGTCGCGGGCGACCCTCAGCGAGTGAAACCATCACCTCGTCATTGGGTTCACCGCGAAGAAGAGTGTCGACGACATTGAGCTGAGCGTCGGGAAACCACCGCTTTCCTTCAAAACCGTCGCCCTCCGAAGCCCGATTCCCCGGTTCTCCAATGATCCCGAGGTCCTCCCACGCCTCGCGCCAAAACGCATCGGGGAACTCGATCGACCAACGGTGAAGTTCGCGAAAGTTTGCGAAACCGTGTCGGTCAATGATTCTCTGCATTAGCATGCGGGAATTCTATCCCTGCCCTCATTTGTCGCTTCGGTAGGCTGTTGCATATGAGTTCCAATCGAGTCATCGCAGCATCGCGCGTCAACGGGATTCGACTCACTCTCAAGGCCGGAGCTATCGTCTTCGGCAGCAGTGCCCTTGTGTTGCTTGCGTTTCCCGAATTCTTCCTCGAGCTCCTCGCGCTTGATTCGACCTCAGCTTCGCTGGTGTGGTCGATGCGCATGATCGGGGTCACGCTCGTTGCGTTGGCGGGGAACATGTGGGCGAACTCGACTAACTCCAACAATCTGTCCGTCATGCGCGTTGGCGCCGTGATGGCGATCTCGGCAGCGGGTCTCGGAGTGTTGACGCTCCTGCTTCCCGTGCCGCTCACATGGTTCACTGTCGCTTACGCGATTGTCGGTTTCGCGTTTTCACTGTCCTATCTGTTTTTCCTCGTGCAGTCGCGACGCTAGGTTTCGATTCTTCTCATGAGTGCTGACAAGCCAACCCGACTGCCGCGTGGCAGAAAAAAGCTCGCCAAACACGCCCTTCAGCAAGTGCGGCACGGTGTTCGGCGACGTTCGCGCGTGAGGATTGCCTTCGCGATTGTCGGAGCGTCGGTGGCCGTCGTGTTGATTGGCTCACTCGGTTTTGCCGCCTATTTGGCGAACACGTTCGACGCGAACACAACGACGCTCGAGGGCGTCATCGAGACTGCAACACCCACGCCCGGTGCGACTGTCGAAGACTCCACCAAACCGGAAAACATTCTCATTCTCGGAAGTGATACGCGAGGCAAACTGAAATCCGATCCGAACGCCGAAGGATATCGATCCGATGTCGTGATGCTCGTGCACCTCGACGGTGACCGCAAGAACGTTCAGATTCTGTCAATCCCGAGAGACACCTGGGTTGACATCCCCTGTTACGGCAAAGGAAAAATCAATTGGGCGATGTCATACGGTGGCGTTACCTGTGCGGTCAACACCGTTGAAAGATTTTTGGGAATTACGATCGACCATTTTGTGCTCGTCAATTTCAGTGGCGTCAAAAACCTCACCGAAGTTCTCGATGGAGTGACGGTGGACAACCCGCGCGCCTTCACGAGTGACGTAAACGACTACGAGTTCAACCGATACTTTTACGAGCAGGGACCAATCGAGTTGCGAGGGGCACGGGCACTCGCGTTTGTTCGAGAACGGCACGCATTTGCGGACGGTGACGTTTCTCGCGTTAAGAACCAGCAACTGTTTATCAATGGCGTGGTCGACAAACTCCTCACCCTCGGTGTCCTCACGAACCCAGGCAAAATGTCGACGGTCGCCGCCGCGATTGGTGAACTCTTGGTTGTTGACCCAGGCCTTGATTCGAGTTGGATCATCCGGACCGCTGTCGCGATTTCACCGTTCGACCAGAGCAAACTCAGCATGCTGGTCATGCCCATCGAACGCACTGCCCTCGTGGGCAGTCAATACGCCATCATCCCCGACGCCGAGGAGATGGCGTACATCTCGGGATTACTTTCACGCGATGCCCTTTCCGGATACGTTCCGCCGCCCCAGCCAGCTGTTGACGCACTCGATCAGGGTGGCTAGTTGAGAAGTGATTCCTTCGTGATTGACTTGTGCAATCGAGAGTGAGGTCGGAATTGGGTATTCGATACAACGTGCAACGGGCGCTCGCGTACCGCACGTTGAGACGTGAAGCACGTCACCCAGGAACGACCATTCAGTCAAAAATCCGCTACAAGATGGCGTGGGATCGAAGCCCAATTCTCACGACGTTCGCTGACAAAATCGCAGTTCGGTCATTTATCGAATCGCGAATCGGGAGCGATTACCTCGTGCCCTTGTGGGGAATATTCGACCGTGCGGAACAAATCGATTTCGCGGCACTGCCGCGGGAGTTTGCGATTAAGGTCAACCACGGAAGCGGCGGAGTGATCATCGTTAGCGAACGTGCAGACAGAGCGTCGCGTCTCCCTGACCACCTCAACGTGGGGTGGGAAAGGTTCACCATCCATCCTGATTCGTTCGACCGCGAACACGCTGTCGCGTTGCTCAACCACTGGCTCGGAATGAGCTTCGAGTGGTGGCCGGGTCGCACCCCCGAGTGGGCATATCGCAACGTGGAACCGCAGATCCTCATCGAGAAGTTTCTCGATAGCAATTCCGATGGTGGGCTCGTCGAATACAAGGCCTATGTCGCTCACGGGACTGTGCTTGCGTTTCGCCTCATTCAAGGTTCAGTGACAGGCTTTCAACGTGCGGCTTTTTTCACGCGAGAATTCACGCGATTGCCAATCAGCTACCTCGACAATGGGTTTCCCGCCTACTCGCCGTGGGAAGACGATGTAACGCCCGCGTTAGGTGCTGAGCTTGTTGCGTTGGCAGAGCAGCTGATGAGAGGCATTGACTTCGGGCGCGTTGATTGCATTGTTGACATAGGCGTATTGCTGGTGGGTGAGATTACCAACTATCCGACTGCCGGCGAATACACATACATTCCCGAATCATTCAACGCCGTGATTGGTTCCGGATGGAATCCAAACTACAAACACAAGGGCTAGTTCCTTTTCGGCGGTCGTGTGAATAACTTTGCGATGCCGCGCAACGGTTTCGTAATCTTCCACGACGGAGAAGCCCACACTGCAATGAGCTCGGATTTGAGTGATGCAATCTCGCGTTCAGAATCCGCTATTCGACTCTCAAGCTCACTGACATCCGGCCAAAAATCATGCCTAATTTGAGTTTTGCGCTCGTTGAGCACCGGCCACGAGTGAAACGGTGAATCGTTGTTGTCAATGGACACTCGATTCAACCGTACGTGTGAAAGTTCAGCTGCAATCGGGGCAGAGAGTTGATCGCGCCGCGAGTATCGAAGAAGTTGGTCAAGCCACATTCGCTCGAATTCGGCGACGTTGTCGGTGTTCCTCCTCGCGATCATCGCGTTCCAGGTTGGTCGTTTGGAAAGCACGTGCGGGTAGAGCTCCGCGTAGTGATTTTTCTGTTCAAGTACTCGGTCACGAGTGTCAAGATGGTGTTCGATGACTGCGTCGAACTCGTCATACACACTGTTGCGAAAACTGTGTTCGGGAATTGCGATTTCTGCATCGCGCAGCCACACGTCGAGTATCTGATGAGGGTCAACCTTCAGTAGCACGGAGTTGTCAATGTATAACGTTTCGTCAAAACGCCTGACAATGTCATGCTGAAGTATTTTGAAAAATCGTTGGGATCGAATCGGGTCAAGGGGAAAAGGTGAATCTACGACAACGATTTTCCATGAGTCGCTCGTGACATTCGAGTTGTCAGTGAAGCAATAAGCGTCCATCGTTCCTTGCGCAACTAGGGGTAATTCATTGAGTTTCTCGTAATCGCCTGTGATTGCGGTAAACAAAGCACGTTGCTTCATCGGTCAATTCCTGCAAAGTCTTCGCGAGCCGAGCGGGCTTGTCGCCGCAAACCATCTTTGGCAGAAACGCTTGGGCGCCACATCAACATTTTGTGAGCCTTCGACGCGTTCCCGGCAGTTTCTGTCTGGTCGCCCTGTGCAGAGGGAACGAATTCGAGTCGAGGGGTGACGCCCAGCTCGTCAGCAAGAATGTCGATCGCGTCGAGAAGTGTGATGGATTCACTTCCCGCAATGTTAAAGACTTCGCCGTCGAGCCGAGCGTTTGTTGCGAGAAGCGCGGCGTGCGCAGCGTCATCGATGAAAGTGTTTGACCGACGTTGGGAGCCGTCGCCCGTCACGTGGATGACCTCATCGCGGAGGAGCGCCTGACAAAACTTTGAGTAAGCCATGTCTGGCCTTTGACGTGGCCCAAAAACGGAGAAGTACCGCAGAACCGAATAACCAATCCCGTGAGTGTGGAGATTCTCTCCCACGATCTTTTCTGCTTCAACTTTTGTTTCACCGTAGAGCGAAATTGGGTTGAGGGGCAAAGTTTCGTCACCGACTGCGTGACCCCCGTAAACGCTCGATGTAGAAGCGTGAACAAAGAACGATGGCTGTACCTGGATAACAGCGTCAACGAGCCGCCGAGTAGCGTCGACATTGTTCAGAATGTAGGCCTCCGGGTGGGTCCACGATTTTGTCAGGCCCGCCATGGCCGCGAAATGAAGCACGGTGTCTACTCCAGCGAGTTCCTTGGTGAAGCTCCCAGAAGCAAGATTTGCCCGAACGAAAGTGAAGCTTGGATGTGAATCAAATCGAGCAAGCCGTTCCCTCTTGAAGCTGTTGGGGTAGAGATCGTCGATCAGCGCATCAATGCCAACCACGTGGTGGCCCTGTTCCAGCAGAAATTCTGTCGCTTTCGAACCGATAAAACCTGCGCATCCCGTGACCGCCACCCTGCGAGATTCGGATTGACTAACCATCCCTAAAGACTATCGAACGCATTGTGATGGCAGTTTTGCCCGCATCCGTTGTGTGGCAACGCAACAGTGGCACCCTAAACTCTGGGAGAATGGGAGTGTTGCGTCACAATGCGGAGGTTGGAATAGTGCCAGTCAAGAAAAATTCGGTGAAAAGCGTTCAGTGGCCCTCGAGTGACGACGCCGCGGCCCGAATTCAGTCCCTGCGTGTGCGAGATGCCGAAATCGGTGAACTTGTTCGCGGCCACGACTCTGTGCAACGAATCGCCGAACTCGAAAAACAAGTCAGATACCTCAAAGCCTTGAGTATTATCGAGCGCGCGAAAAACCCATGGTGGATCGTCATGCAGGTGCGATACGTCATTCGCGCCGTCGCCAGACGCGTCCTCAAGAGGTGACATGACCGCCCCAATTGTGTCGGTAATCACACCGGTCTATCGTCCAGTTCTTTCGGAGCTAAAGAAGTGTTTGTCGAGCGCTCGCCACGATGGTGTCGAGCACATTTTGGTGATCGATGGTGTCGACAACGCCACAAGCGAACAGAAGCTCCAGCAACTCGCAAAGAAATACGGCGCCACGGTCGTTGTGAGGCCGACCAACGGTGGTATTTCACAAGCGACAAACGACGGTGTTGCAGCATCTCACGGAGAGTTTGTGTTGTTTCTTGACCAAGACGATTACCTCGAGAAGCATTGGTTTCGCATGTTCGAAATTGCCGCAGAAACTGCTGACTTTGTCTACTCGGATGCTTACGTTGTGTCTCCACGCGGACGGATCCTTGCGCGGCTGCTCAAGCCAGATTGGTCACCCACTCGACTGGCAAACAACATGTACGCCTGCCATTTTTTCGCGGTGCGTCGTGAACTCTTTGACAAAATCGGTGGAATGCGCCCAGAGTTTGACGGCGCTCAAGACCACGACATCGCACTTCGCATCAGCCGGGAGACCTCACGATGTGTTCACATTCCGCACCCGCTTTACAACTGGCGGCAAAGCGCGGCGTCGACAGCAGCTAATCCTGACAACAAGCCGTGGGCGTTTGACGCGGGAGTCGCTGCGGCCCAAGAGCACATCGACCACCTTGGCTTGAGCGCGAAGGTTGAGCCGATTCACGGTTCGCCTGGTTGTTATGTTTCCGTGTTCTCCCCTCGACGTGATCCGATTTCGGTTGCCGTGCCAACAGCGTTCGGCGTTGGAGAGGGAAATCCTCAATCGTTCATTGAGATATTGCTTCTCAGCCTGCGCGGTCACCTGGGCTCGGTTCCGGGTGACGAAGTGGTGGTCATTTCAGCTGGCGAGGACACATCCGGAACTCTTGATCGAATCCAGCAGATGGTTGATTTCCCCATCACCCACATCGTAGATAGGTCACCGTTCAACTTTTCGGCACGATGCAACATTGCGATTGATGCCTGCTCGAACGAGCTCAATCTCCTGCTCAACGACGATATTGAGTTCACCGCGGCCACTTCGCTCGACCAACTCGTGGGCAACCTCAAACAACAAGGTGTCGGGCTCGTCGGAGCACTGCTCACTTACCCCGACGGTTCAGTTCAACACGCGGGGCATCGATACAACTTTGCACCAACCCATGCTTACTACCAGCGGCCCAATCGCCGTGCCGCCCTCGGCGAACTCGTAATCGACCGTGAAATCGATGGGGTAACCGGTGCACTGTTCCTCCAGCAAAAATCGGTGTGGCGTGAAGTCGGTGGGTTCAACGAAAACTTTCCGCTCAACTACAACGACGTGGACTACTGCCTTAAAGTTCGCGCACTCGGCTACCGAATTATTCAGGTGAACTCGACCGAAGCCTTCCACCATGAAAGCCAAACACGCGAAGCAGCTGTGTCACAAGAGGAGATAGGGCGCTTGTTTGCGCGCTGGCCTTACTCATTCACCTCGGACACGTATACACGAAACTAAAACCATGACAACGGCGACAGTAGTGATCCCATATTTCAATGGGATGAAAACAATCGAACGGGCATTGTCGAGCATTGAAATCCAGTCAGTTGCGCCTGCCGAGGTGATTGTTGTCAATGACGGATCCGATCGCGTCAACGCCGCGTTTGTTCACTCGATCGCGGCACGTCACGGGTTTCGAGTAATCGACCGCTCCAATGGCGGCCAAGGTGCAGCCCGAAACGAGGGAATTCGAGCCGCAGCGACACCGTTCGTGTGCCTGTTGGATCAGGACGACTTCTATACCCCTGACCACATTGAAAAGCTCCTCGCTGTCGCATTGTCGGCGAAGTCGCCGAAGCTCGGTTTTGTTTACTCGGACGTTTCGCGAGGGACGGAAGCCGGCACAATCACAGTGGAAGGCGTCATCGCATCGTCTGGACTAGCGCACCCACTTCCGAACGTGCGCGACATGCTGGCCCGCGACATCATGATTCTCCCGTCGTCGATGCTGTTGCACAGAGACAACATCCTTGAACTTGGCTCATTCGACGAGAGGTTTGTTGGTTTCGAAGATGACGACCTCGTCATTCGATGCGCGCTAGCGGGCCTCGAAACGTCCTATCTTGCCGAACCGCTCACGGTGTGGACTTTGAACCCCGAGAGCGCGAGTTTTTCACCTCGAATGTCGGAGAGTAGGTGGTTGTTTTTCAACAAGTTGTTGGAGACATTTAAAACCCACGAACAGAACCTGGTCGGTGAGGTCATTGCCCCAAGGTTTGTGCGGAGCTTCATTGGCGAATACGTGTTTTCACTGAGTCGAAGCCAGGATGAAATCGAGGCTGCCCATGCGCGAATCGGCAATGCCCTCACAGAATTGCGAAAGACGGGCCGACTGATTCCTCCTTCGTTGGCACTCATCGCAACGCTTGTGGCTTCAACTCCGCGGGCCGTGCTTGCGCCACTGTACGCTCTCTATGAGCGGATGTTTCGCCCATCACCATCCCAGAGGATCTCATGACAAGCACCCTTCGACACAATGTGTGGCTTGCGTTCATGCTGGGCTGGCAAGACCTCAAGCAGTCGTATCGGCGCTCGCCGATCGGGCCGTTTTGGCTGACGGTCAACTCGGGAATTCTCATCGCCACGATGGGTGTAGTTTTTGGTGTTCTCTTCGACATGGAACTGCGCGACTACCTGCCATATCTCGCAGTCGGACTTGTGACCTGGAACTTCCTGTCCACATCCCTCAACGAAGCGTGCAATGTTTTTGTCCTCTCCGAAGGCCTGATCAAGCAAATCAACTTGCCTGTGTATGTATACATCCTTCGGCTGATGTGGAAAAACTTCACCATCTATCTTCACAACATCGTGCTCATCCCGGTCGTGGTGTTGCTCACCGGCCGCCCGCTCACGTGGACGGCGCTGTTGTTTTTCGTGGGGCTGGTGTTGGTTCTCGTCAACGTCGGTTGGATTGTCTTGGCTCTCGGGATCGTTGCAACCCGCTACCGCGACTTCAGCCAACTCACCTTTGCATTCCTCAACATCACGTTCTACATCACGCCCATCGTGTGGGACCGCAAGACGCTCGATCACGTTGAATGGGCTCAGTGGTTGGTTACGCTCAACCCACTCGCCACCTTGCTCGAAATCGTTCGCGCGCCGATCATGGGAACGGTGCCGTCGCTGGTGACATGGCAGATCGCCATCGGGCTGTCCGTCGGCGGTTGGGCGTTTGCACTTCTTATGTTCCGCCGATACCGCCGTCGAATTGCGTACTGGGTTTAGGAGGCGACATGGCATCTGTATCTCTCTCCAACGTCACAATCGACGTTCCTGTCTTCACGACCAAGGCGCGCTTTTTTGCCGCGACACTCGTCAACATGGCGACCGGCGGCAGGCTCGCAAAGGCCCATGACGGCAGTGTCAATGTTCGCGCCCTCGAGGACATCACGTTTACCGCTTCCGAGGGTGAAAGAATCGGACTTGTCGGTCACAACGGCGCAGGCAAGAGCACGCTTCTCCGAGTCTTGTCCGGCGCGTATTACCCCGGCATCGGAAAAGTCGATGTCAAGGGGACGGTTGGCTCGCTCATCGATATCAGCCTGGGGATCAACACCGAGGCAACCGGTATCGAAAACATATTTATTCGCGGCGCAATTCTTGGGCTCTCAAAGAAGCAGATTCAATCCAGGCTCGAGGCGATCGTTGATTTCTCCGAGTTGGGCGACTTCATCAACCTGCCGGTTCGCACCTACTCGAGCGGTATGCACTTGCGTCTCGCGTTCGCAGTTGCAACCGAAATTTCGCCTGAAGTCCTCCTCATGGACGAATGGCTATCGGTGGGTGACGAAGACTTCCGGCACAAGGCCGAGCAAAGGCTCCTCCAGGTGGTCGAAGCAACGAGCATCCTCTTCCTAGCGAGCCACTCACGCGACTTACTTGAAAAACTGTGCACGCGAGTGATTTGGCTCGAACACGGACGAATCATCGCGGATGGTAAACCGTCAGTGGTGTTGAACAAATACTTCAAGTCGAAGAAGGCCGAGTAATCTCAGTCCGATGAGCACGTTCAGCGCGCACCGGGGTAAGCGTTCGCTGCTGTAGCCGCATCGGGTAGTTCACGATAGGGCTCGTCGGCTGAGCCAATCGTGTAACGGTTCGCGCGGGCCACATTGACAAGGATTCGCTCGATCGCGTGCGCAAGAGTCCCGTCTAGTTGGCCACGTTCCTTCTCCCACGACTCCTCGCGAACGATGTCGGGAAGGTTCTGAAGAGCGGCTGGTTTGAACCAGAACATTGTTCCTGCAAAGAATTCAAGGTCATGTGCCCCGCCGGCGTAGGCGAATTTGCGTCGAAGCTTCGTCGTTCGCACCCGATTGGCTCCCCAGAATCGGCTGGAGTCAGTAAGCAAGAAACGCGATGGGCCGAGAATTCCCCAACCAGTTGTATCCAAACGCGCGAGGAACGACTTAGCGTGTGACGCTGCCGGGATGAGCTGGCCAATTATCTCGTCGCGCCATGTATCGCCATAACTCTGCCCAACGGTCTTCTTCGTATGCAGTTTGAGGACAGCCGCGTAATGATCGAGGTCAATAGTGTCGAGACACCGAATAAATGGCATCACATCGCGCCCGAAGTTCTCGACCTCGAAAACGGTCGTCAAACGTGCGTTGGAAGGCACGTTCGTGTGGATTGCCTCAGAAACGTCGCTGCGACTTGTTGTGACAAACAGGTCGAACGCCACTCCCATGTCGTTCACGGCATTGATCAGATCGAGCGCGACATCGGGGTAGTGCGCGTGCAGAACCGCCGCGATGCGGGGTGGCGGAGCCTTAGTTGCCGGAGTTGACCACCGAACGGTCATCGGGCCGTGGGGAAGTGTGTTGCCCGATTCGAATGCGCTCAGAAACTGGGCAATGCGGGCGTGCACTATTTCCTTCGCACAATCGACTCGAGAAGGGTTTCGTAGTCCGAAACGACACCCTTCCAGGTGTACCTCGCGGAAACGTCCGCTTCGAGCGCCTTAGCCTTCCGAGTGGAGGATTTGGTGAATGCGCGAAACAACTCAGCGAGTTCGGCAACCGTCATCCACAGCCACGCGTTGTTGCCGACGACCTCTCGGTTGAACGGGTTGCCGTGCGCGAAGACTTCAGCGCCTGATGTTGCCCCAAGTAGTAGTGCCGGGTTTGTCCCGCCGGCACTGTGTCCGTGGACATAAACCCTGGCGCCCGCGAACAGGGCGGCCAGTTTGTCTTGATCCCACACGGATCCCAGTGAGATTGCTCGAGGGTTGTTGGCGAGGGCAGCCCGAATTCGGGCGCCGTATTCGTCGACCTTGTCGGTGAAGCCAACGACAACGAGAGGTGTTTCGATTCTGGAAAGGGCGTGGGCTTCGATCGCTTCAGCGACGTGGTTGTCAGCATCCCAGCGGGCAACGACGAGGTCATAGCCCTTGTGGGTGAGTCCAAACTCGGCAACGAATTCGTCATTCCTTTTCGGCGGATTGGCACCGTATTTGATGACGTGGAGCTCACGATTGAAGGTTTTGCGATACCAATCAGCAACAGCATCGTTGTCGGTCATGAGGTCGATTGGTGATCGGACTGCCGAGTGGGTCGCCGCTCGCAACACCGAAGCCCCAATCCCCTTCCATTTGACGCGTCGATATTCGAGACCCGCCATGTGTAAAACACCAGGAATCCCAAAAAGCCGAAGCAGCTTGAGAGCCCAAATGTTTGAGGGGTTGCAGAAAACGACCGCGTCTGGCCGTTCGATGAAGGATGCGTGCAGAGCCGAAGTTACGCCGGCGCTGAGTGATTCAAAGAACTTCGACTTGATCGACGGGGTCCTCACCGCGGTTAGTCCCTTTGCCAGGGTTGCTCGTTTGGGGTACCCGTATCCGGGGCGACAATAAACAACAACGTCGTGACCGCGCAGAGCGAGCCCTCGACTCAACTCATCAGCGAGGGTTTCGAATCCTCCGTATTTTGGCGGAACACCACGGGTGCCGAGAATGGCAACCTTCATGGAAATCCCCCTGCGAATACGATCCAACCGTGCTTCAACGATACCAAGAAAGTATCTGTCAATTAGGCTGGACTTATGAAGGGCATCATTCTCGCCGGCGGTTCTGGAACGCGTCTGCACCCGATTACGTGGGGTATTTCCAAGCAACTCGTCCCCGTCTATGACAAGCCCATGATTTATTACCCCCTCACGACTCTCATGTCGGTTGGAATCAAGGACATCCTCGTCATCACGACCCCTGAGGACCAAGCCCAGTTTCAGCGGCTCCTCGGAGATGGCTCGCGCTGGGGACTCACGGTCAGCTTTGCTGTGCAGCACGAACCCAACGGCCTCGCGCAAGCGTTCGTCATCGGTAAAGACTTCATCGGGGATTCCAGTGTTGCGCTCGCACTCGGCGACAACATTTTCTATGGCGCAACACTCGATGAACAGCTCGCGAAGTTTGATGACATCAAGGGCGCTGCCGTCTTCGCTTATCAGGTGTCTAACCCAACCGCTTACGGAGTCGTCGAGTTCGACCGCTCAGGCACCGCGATTTCGATTGAAGAGAAGCCAGAGAAGCCGAAGAGTAACTTCGCAATTCCTGGCCTCTACTTTTACGACAACGATGTTGTTGCGATCGCCGAATCGCTTGAGCCTTCCGCGCGCGGTGAGTATGAAATCACCGACGTCAACCGCGTTTATCTCGAGCGAGGCACACTCCAGGTTGAGGTCTTGCCTCGAGGAACGGCATGGCTCGACACCGGGACATTCGATTCGCTCATGGAAGCCGGCGAATACGTGAAGACGTTGGAGAAGCGCCAAGGAACCAAAATCGGTTCGCCTGAAGAAGCAGCGTGGCGCATGGGCTTCATCTCGGACGACGAACTCCTCGCACAGGCAACGCACTTGATCAAATCGGGCTACGGGGCAAACCTCATCGACATGCTTGAGCGAGCGAAGGCGGAGCGCTGATGACCTCAATTCTCGTCACGGGCGGCGCTGGCTTCATCGGTTCGAACTTCGTTCACCACGTTGTCACACACACCGACTTTCACGTCACCGTGCTCGACGCACTCACCTATGCGGGAAACAAGGCATCGATTGAATCAGTACTCGGCGAACGCGTCGAGTTTGTTTATGGCAATATTTGCGACGCTGAGCTTGTCAACGAACTCGTTGCGAATGCTGACATCGTGGTGCACTTCGCTGCTGAATCACACAATGACAATTCACTCAACGACCCTCGGCCGTTTGTTGACACCAACATCATGGGAACCTTCACCCTGATTGAGGCAGCCCGGCGCCACGATACGCGTTTTCACCACATCTCAACCGATGAGGTTTACGGGGACCTCGAGCTCGACGACCC
>CAXNHY010000017.1:0-14791 GCA_964202425.1 Microbacteriaceae bacterium MWH-Ta3
GACGGACGAACGGTCTGCGCCTTCGATGTCAGCAACAGTTCCACCAATTGGACGCGCAAGCGCGTTGTCGCCGAACATCGCTGTAAAGAATTGCTCACCGCACACGTCGTCAGGGTCGTCGGCCGCCATCGCAAGCTCTTCGAGGATGACGGTTCGCTCCATGTCGAAATCGTCTGGGCGAAGAAGCGAGTTTGAGACCTGATCGCCCAACACTCGAACCGCCGTCGGCAAATCGGACGCTCGAACCCGAGCGAGATAACAGGTGTTTTCTTTCGCGGTCAGCGCGTTGTGGAAGGCGCCCATGGCGTCGAAGGTTTCGGAGATATCGAACGCTGAACGAGTTGACGTGCCCTTGAACAAGAGGTGCTCGAGGAAGTGGGTCGACCCGTGATGCCCGGCATCCTCGTCGCGCGAACCTGCACCGATCCAAAAGCCGATGGTCACGGTTCGCGAACCCGGTACGCGCTCCGTAAGGACCCTCAACCCGCTTGAGTGAACCGTGCGCCGAACAAGACACTCCCCCGTCGATTCGAAGGACAGATCGGGCTGCGTGAGGTCGAACGGCATGTACGTCATATGCCTCTAACGATACAGAAGGGGGCGAGCTCGAAAGCCCGCCCCCTCTGAGTGCAACTAGTTAGTCGCGGAACTCTGCCTTGGCGAATTCCTTGTCGTCTTCTGCCGACTTGATACGTGCGATCGAGAAGATGATGAGACCGAAGAGGCACTTTGCGAGGATGTCGGCAAGTGTGTAGCCAACCTCACGTGCAACGAACTCTCCAGCGGTAAGAACATCACTGTTCATCGCGAGGATGAAGGTGATGGGGTAAACGCCCCATGTTGCGAGGAGCAACAGGCGGAGCTGCTTGATCTTCTTCTGGACCGGTGCGGACTGACGCGAGAGGCTCTTGCCAAGCTCGATGAACAGTACGTAGAGGATGTAGAGGAAGGGGATGGTCGAGAGTGCGCCCCAGATGCTGGGTGCGATGTCCCAGAGGTTGAGCTTTGCATCTCCGGGGTAACCGAGGATGATCATCGCTGCAGCTGCAGGGACGAGACGGTTGAGCATCGAGGTCTGAACCGCGCGAGCAAGACCGAGAACGGCAACGATCTCGACGAGGAGGAGCGGAACAGTGAGGAGCCAGTCAACGTAGCGGTATCCGACGTTGTAGGCATCAGCGTTGTTGCCTTCCAAGCCAGCGTATGCGTGGTTGAACGAGTCGAACATTCGGAAGTAGTGGTACGCAGCGATTGCGGTCACGGTGCCCGAAATCATGACGGCCATGCGGTAACGAGGAGCGACGCGCTCGCGTGCGACGAACAGGAAGATCGTCGTGAAGAGCATGCTCGCGATACCGAGAGACATCATGTTGTAAACCAGGTTGAACTGGTTGTTGTCTAGGAGTCCAGACAAGGTGTTCATAGAGTTTCCTTTTCGGATAACCCTGCCGTTGTTGCAACTTTGCTCAAACGACAGCGGAGCGATAGCCCCTAACACGTGGCCCTTGCAACGTGCCTTTTTACAATAGCGACTTTGTCTGAGTTAGCAACCTCAACACGCAAAAAAATTGGGGGTCGAGATTGCTCTCGTCCCCCCAATTTCAGAGTGTTACTAGGAGTCGGACTCCGCCGATGCGCCGCCTTCTTCGCCTTCGACGACAGGCACAAGCGAGAGCTTGCCACGGTCATCGATCTTGGCGATTTCGACGAGGACTTTCTGACCAACCGAGAGCACGTCTTCCGCGTTCTCGACACGCTTTCCGCCAGCGAGCTTGCGGAACTCGGAGATGTGGAGCAGACCGTCCTTGCCCGGCATCAACGACACGAATGCGCCGAACGCCGCGAGCTTGACGACGGTTCCGAGGAACTGTTCGCCGACCTCTGGGTTGATCGGGTTCGCAATCTGGTTGACGCGGTCGCGAGCGGCCTCAGCCGAGGGGCCGTCGTTCGAGCCGATGTAGACGGTTCCGTCTTCTTCGATCGAAATCTGGGCGCCGGTCTCGTCCTGAATGGAGTTGATCGTCTTTCCCTTGGGCCCGATGAGCTCACCAATCTTGTCGACAGGGATCTGGACCGAGATCACGCGAGGCGCGGTCGGTGCCATTTCATCTGGCGAGTCGATTGCTTCGTTGAGCACGTCGAGGATTTCGAGTCGTGCGTCACGAGCCTGCGTCAAAGCGCCGGTCAACACCGATGCTGGGATGCCGTCGAGCTTCGTGTCGAGCTGAATCGCGGTGATGAAGTCCTTGGTTCCTGCGACCTTGAAGTCCATGTCGCCGAGAGCGTCTTCTGCACCGAGGATGTCGGTCAGCGTTGCGTAACGGGTTTCGCCGTCAACCTCGTCTGACACGAGTCCCATCGCGATACCGGCAACGGGTGCGCGAAGCGGAACACCGGCGTTGAGCAACGACAGGGTCGATGCACAGACCGAACCCATCGAGGTCGAACCGTTGGAGCTCAGTGCTTCTGACACCTGACGGATTGCGTACGGGAACTCTTCACGGCTCGGAAGAACGGGCACGAGTGCGCGCTCTGCGAGGAATCCGTGACCGATTTCACGACGCTTCGGCGTACCAACACGACCAGTCTCACCCGTCGAATACGGCGGGAAGTTGTAGTGGTGCATGTAGCGCTTCGACGTGATCGGGCTCAGTGAGTCAATCTGCTGTTCCATCTTGAGCATGTTGAGCGTGGTGATTCCCAGGATCTGGGTCTCGCCGCGCTGGAAGATCGCCGAACCGTGAACGCGAGGGATGACCGAAACTTCGGCATCGAGCGCACGGATCTGCGTCTTGTTGCGGCCGTCGATACGAACGCCCTCGGTGAGGATGCGGTTGCGAACACCCTTCTTCGTGACCGACTTGTACGCTGCGGAAACCTGAGCGAGCGACTCGGCTGGCAGGTCGCCAGCGGTGACCTTGGCGGCGATTGCAGCCTTGACTGTCTCCTTGAGTGCGTCGTCAGCGTTCTGACGTGACACCTTGTCGGCGATCTGGTAGACCGTGACGAGCTCGTCGTGGGCGAGAGCCTTGACAGCAGCAAGCGTTTCGTCCGAGTAGTCGGAGAACACGGGGTACGCCTGGATTTCCTTCGCCGACTGAGCAGCGAGCTTCTCCTGGGCGCGAACGAGTTCGGTGATGAACACCTTCGACGCTTCGAGACCCTGCGAGACGATGTCTTCGTTGGGCTTGATTCCGCCAGCCTGGATGAGGTTCCACGACCCTTCGGTCGCTTCCGCTTCAACCATCATGATGGCGACGTCTTCCGAGCCGTCCTTGTTCTTGATGACGCGACCGGCGACAACAAGGTCGAAAACGGCCTCTGCTACCTGGTCGACCGTCGGGAACGCGACCCAGTGGCCGTCGATGAGGACCATGCGAACACCGGCGATCGGGCCAGAGAACGGGAGACCCGAGATCTGAGTCGATGCGCTGGCGGCGTTGATGGCGAGTGCGTCATAGAACTCACCCGGTGCAATCGAGAGTACGGTGATGACGATCTGGACCTCGTTGCGAAGACCGTCGACGAACGACGGACGCAACGGGCGGTCGATCAGACGACACACGAGAATCGCTTCGGTCGACGGGCGACCTTCACGACGGAAGAACGAGCCGGGGATTTTTCCTGCAGCATAAGAACGCTCTTCGACATCGACGGTGAGCGGGAAGAAATCGAATCCTTCACGCGGCTGCTTGCTGGCGCTTGTTGCGCTGAGCAGCATTGTTTCATCGTCGAGATAGGCGGCAACGGCACCCTGTGCCTGCTGCGCCAAACGGCCCGTTTCAAAACGGACCACGCGCTTGCCGAATTTACCGTTATCGATAACGGCCTCGGCAAACTTGATTTCGGGACCTTCCATTAGGTCTCACTCCTCTACATACAGACCAACACCCCGTATGGGTGCAGGTTTACCTTCGAGCAAACAGCCAACATAAATAGCGCACACTCCCCCTTGGGAGTCCGGGCTAGCTGGCCACCAGTAGAAATCCACCGACCGAGAAGTTCGGGAAATTACCACCGATAACCAACGCTTATGCGCCGTGCTCACTTAAAGGGTAACAGACGAGCGGTGTTTTTGCCCGGAAATGCGAAAAGGCCCGGCGAACCGGACCTTTTCAAGTGAAGTCTTAGCGACGAATACCGAGGCGCTCGATGAGTGCACGGTATCGGTTGATGTCGATTCCTGAAAGGTAACCGAGAAGACGACGGCGGCGACCGACGAGGAGAAGCAGGCCACGACGCGAGTGGTGGTCGTGCTTGTGCTCCTTGAGGTGCTCGGTCAAATCCTTGATGCGCTTGGTGAGCATTGCAACCTGAACCTCGGGCGAACCGGTGTCACCCTCGTGAGTTGCATACTCTTTGATGATTTCGTTCTTGATAGCAAGATCAAGTGCCATTGTTCAGTCCCTTCGGTTCGCTGCGCGGCGCCCAACCCGTGTGGTTGAACTCTCTCAATCCGCGGCCGATTCACGGCAACTTCACAACCTTAGCATATTCAAGGTAATCGCCCTAGTCGAGGGGCGCCTTCGCCAATTACGACTCTGAGTTGGTGAGTTTGTCCGGCGATAGTGCTGCGTCGACCTCGTCAAACGACATCAGCCCAGCCTCAACAACGAGGTCGCGGATCGGTGTGCCCGTCGCGAGTGCCGACTTGGCGAGCTTTGCCGCCTCTTCGTAACCAATAACAGGGATAAGTGCGGTGATTACGCCAACGCTCGACGCCACCATCGCGGCCAAGCGGTCGCGGTTGGCGGTGATGCCGTCAACACAGTTCAGCCGAAGCGTGCGGAACGAGTTCGTCATCCAGGCGATTGACTGAAGGATGCTCGAGGCGATAACCGGCTCGAAAGCGTTGAGCTGCAACTGGCCAGCTTCGACCGCGGCGGTGACGGTCGCGTCGGCACCGATGACAGTGAAGGCAACCTGGTTGACAACCTCGGGGATGACGGGGTTCACCTTCCCCGGCATGATGCTCGATCCGGCTTGGCGGGCTGGCAGGTTGATTTCGCCGAACCCTGCCTGCGGGCCTGAAGACAACAGCCTGAGGTCGTTGCAGATTTTGGAAATCTTGACCGCAGCGCGCTTAAGGGTTCCTGACACGGTCATGAAGATTCCCGTGTCGCTCGTCGCTTCGATGAGGTCGGGGGCCGTCACGATGGGGAGCCCCGTGATGGCAGCGAGGTGCTTGGCGGCAGCCTTGGCGTAGCCGGGGTCGGCGGTGATTCCGGTTCCGATGGCTGTCGCACCGAGGTTGATCTCGCACAGCCACGGGATGATCTCTGACAGGCGATCGTGGTCTTCCGAGAGTGTTGTTCCGAACGAATTGAATTCCTGGCCGAGCGTCATGGGCACCGCGTCTTGCATCTGAGTGCGGCCGATCTTGACGACGTCGTGGAATTCGGCTCCCTTATTGCGGAACGCCTGAGTCAACAACTCGTGTTCGACGAGAAGGCGCTGCAGCCCCAACACCATGGCGAGTTTGACCGAGGTGGGGTATGCGTCGTTGGTCGATTGAGAACGATTGACGTCGTCGATGGGGTGCATGTGTTGGTAGTCGCCTCTGGCGTGACCCATCTTCTCGAGGCAACGGTTGGCGATGATTTCGTTGGTGCACATGTTGGTCGACGTTCCGGCGCCACCCTGAAGGACTCCGAGAACGAACTCGTTGTGGAGTGCGCCGTCATAGATTTCTTCACAGACTTCGATGATGAGGTCGGCTTTGGCCGGGTCGAGAACACCGATCTCTTTGTTGGCGAGGGCTGCTGCGTGCTTGACGCGGACTAGACCTCTGATGAGGTCTGGGAAGTTAGACAGTGCTCGGCGGGTTATGGGAAAGTTGGTGAGTGCTCGGGCGGTGTGGATTCCCCAGTACGCGTCTTCCGGGACCTCCAGCGAACCGAGCGAGTCGTGCTCTGTTCGTGTTTCGCCAGTGAAAGTTCCGTCTGAGCCGGGTGTAAACACCGGTTGTCCAGCAGCGTTCAGTCCGAATGAGGGCGCAGGCCCCGTTGTGTGCACCATGCGCACCACTTTACTCTAGCGCTGTGCTGATTATGGGGTGAAGTCGTCGTGCTTAGCGACGCGCGAGAATTGAATCCTCCCGTCGCGCAGTTTCCAATAGTGGAAGCGCCGAGCCTGAGCGGTTTTTGATTCGACGTAGACGCGACGGCAGACGGCGCCATCGGCGCGCGTGACGGACGCCGCGGATGGGCCGTCGCCTTCGCGCAGGTCGTGTACTTCTGAGATGTTCTCGGCGGTGTTTCGACCGGTGACAACGTGTGTGGCGATTCGGATGGCTTTGGTCATTTCGGTGTCGTCGAGCGCGCTGAACGTTTCGATGTACGACGGCAACACGTCGAACACCGCGTTGTCGAGCGGGTACGTCTTGCGGTCGGCTGGTGCATACGATTCGATCCAGTACCGACGCATCTCTTCACGAATCCATTCATCGCCATCGGTATAGAGGTTGCGCCGGGATTCGATGGTTGCGGCTTTGGCTGATTCACTGTCGGCGCGCTTGTCCATTTCTTGAAGACGCTGTCGTGCTTCGGAAAGGCTGCTTCGCACCTCGCGGTCGTTCTCAGTTGATTTGTCGAGCGCTGCAGCGAGACTCTTGTTTTGCGCGAGAAGTTGGTTGATTTCGCGCTTGTAGTTGGTGATGACCCGCGTGATGTGGGTAGTGGCCATCGCGCGGATGGAGTCGGCCATCTTTTCTTTGTCGGTTTGCGCGGCCGTCGGAAGCGGAATCTCGCCCGTGTGAGTGCCGATTCCGGCGAGCGCCTCGCGGAGTTGTTCGATATCGGTATCGAACTGTTCTGCGAGCTTCGACATGGCGTCGTTCGCTTCAGCTATCTTGCGCTTCTCTTCGGTGAACCGCGTGACGATTTCGACGACTGAGCTGATCGACGGGGCTGCGAGCCACGGTTCGCCGTCGGCCGTAATCGACGGCGCGGGCAGGACCGGCTCGTCGTCGTCGATGTCCGAGGATCGAACCTTCAGTTGCCCGTTAGGGCCGCGATAGATGCGAACGGCGAGAACATCGCCCACGCTGAGCAAACCGTCGAGGACATCTTTGGGGTTTCCGGAGACGTCGTCGCGCGTCATCGTGATGGTGTGGGTGGGGTGAATGTTGACCACTGCGTTTTGGCGTGTGACCGATTGGACGAGCGCGAGAGTGACACTGCCTTCGGGGTAATTGCCAGTGACATCGGAGTCTTTCCACTGTGCGAACGTGAAATCGATCTTCTGGGTTGCGGTGTCGAAGAGGACAGTCGTGGCAACTCCCGGCGTGACGATTCGACCGACAGGAACGCCTGGGCAACTCGCAAACGAATAGACGGGAATCTGTCGAGGCACGCCAGCGGGCGCGTTGCGATCGGGTTCGAAGCCAACGAGTTCGTCGCTGAGCACTTTGAACTTTCCGGTCACGCTGTGGACTGGCATCTCGACTCCTCTCGTTCCCACCATGCTAAACGCGAGGTCCGACGTCGAATAATCTGATGAATTCCGTGGAACCTGGAATACACTTGCTCACATGACTGTTGAAATGTATGGCGCCGAATGGTGCGGTGACTGTGTTCGCGCGAAGATGATTCTTGACCGAAATGGCGTGGAATACGTTTGGCACGACACTGACGCAAGCGAAGAAGATCAGGCAAAGGCACGTGAAATCTCGGGGCTTCCCAAGATTCCGGTGATTGTGTTCCCCGACGGAACCTTCCTCTCGGAGCCTTCGAACCCTCAGATTGAAGAGCGCCTCGAGGCTAACGGCTTGATTTAGACCGACGCAATCATTTGGACTGCTCGGTTCTTGCTGTGCCGGTGAGTGACTAGGGGTTCATGAAGCCGGGCATATCCCGCGGCATGTCAAATCCGTTGTCGAAGGTCATGTAGCGCAGGAACTGCGCGATCTCGTCGACGCCGAACACCGCGAGAAGCACAACTCCCAGCCCGACGAGCAACACGACCAGCCCAATGCCGATGTAACCCGTGACGAGCCCGGCGATGGCGAACCCGCGGTTGTTCCCGCGCTCACCCTTCACCTGTGCCAACCCGATGTGTCCGAGAATGACGGCCGCGAGACTCCATGGCACCGGAATCGTCCATAACGTCAAGCCAGCAAGGCCTGTGATCATCGACCACAGAGCTACGTGGTTGAGGGGTGCTGTGGTGGTGGGTGTTTCGGTTGGTGCAGTTTTTTCTGGCATGTTAAAAGCATACGTCGGTTCGCAAGTAGCCAACATTTGTGAATTTCTCATGTTGTTCTTGCGGTTAGCCTAGTTTGCTGGTATCCAGGTCACATGGCATTGACGCAAATGGAACAGGACTTACTTCGCGAGCGCATCTTCGCAAAAGTTAGAGAGATGGCGACACAGTTTGGTGGCGCATTGACATACAACCAGTTACTCAATTTCGAAATAGACGGCGAGCGCGTCGCGCTGGTTGGGCAACGTGGAATCATCAACCCAAAAATCTTTGATGCTACATTGACCGTGACCAGCGCAGCTGAAGGCCCGTATGACGATCATTTTGACGAGAACGGGATTCTCAAGTACAAGTTTGAGGCAGGTGACCCGCGCGCTGGGGCCAACAGGAAACTGCTCGTAGCGATGGAAACGCGGACACCCATCATTCTCTTCGAGCGCCCCATTTCCAATCTCTACGTCCCCTACATCGGAGCATTCGTCATTGGCGCGGATTTCGACAACCTGAACGTGGATATCGCGGCCGACTCAACAATCAAGGCCCAAGTAGAAGCTGGAATGACTGAAGTCGAACGCCGTTACGCCACGGTTGAAGTTCGACGACGCGTGCACCAACCACTCTTTCGCGCTCGAGTACTCAGCGCGTATGAGCGGCGTTGTGCCATTTGTCGACTCAATCACGCCGACCTCCTTGACGCCGCCCACATCATCCCCGATGCCGATGAAGGCGGTTCAGCGTCGGTACCGAATGGACTTTCCCTATGCAAGATTCACCACGCGGCTTATGACAGAAACCTCTTGGGAATCGACCCGGATTACAAAGTTCACATCGACGCGGCGTTGCTTGAAGAGATCGACGGCCCAATGCTCCAGCACGGGCTGAAGGCAATGCACTTGACGGAAATCACGACACCGTCATCAAGAGCAAACAAGCCCGATCGCGACAAGCTTGCTCAACGGTTTGAATTGTTCGCGGCCTCCTAGCACCCGCGTCGGCCCCCACTCCTAGGCTGTGAGCATGGCTCGCAATCCGTTTCTGACCCAGGCTGGGTTAGGTGGGTTGTTGTTCTTGATTGCCTTCGGCGGCATCGTCAACGCGTGCACCCCGGACACCGACTACACGGCTCGGCCTAAACCGACCTCGGAGTACACGAGCGGCCCATCCCCCAGCCTCACACCCACACCAACCCCGACTGACACCCTCACCCCGAGCCAACCAACACCTGGCACCGCGCTCGCCGTCCTTGAAACACTCGTTGTGCAGGCGCCCGGCCCGCAGACGGGTTACGACCGAGACGAACAATATGGCGACGCGTGGATCGACGTTGACATGAACGGGTGTGACACGCGCAACGACATCCTTCGTCGCGATTTCGAACAGATCCTCCGCGCCGAATCATGCCTTGTGTATGAGGGAATCATCGACGACCCGTACACCGGCTCAACCATTACCTTCACTCGCGGCCGCACCTCGTCGATGGCGGTGCAGATTGATCACATTGTCGCCCTCTCCGAATCGTGGAAGACGGGGGCGGCATCGTGGAGCCCGCAACTGCGCATCGCCTTCGCCAACGACCCGCTCAACCTTGTCGCTGTTGACGGGCCCACCAACTCATCGAAGGGTGACGACAGTGCGGCATGGTGGTTGCCTCCGAACCGAAACGTGTGGTGCTGGTTTGTGGCCACCCAGGTGAGCGTCAAAGCGGAATACCAGCTGTGGATTACGCCGGACGAGAAAGTCGCGATGGTGCAAGTGCTCAACACGTGCCCCACCCAACCCGCATTCACGACGGACTACCCCGAGCGAGTTGCGGCGGGGACTCTGGACGTCAATTAGGCATCGACACGGTTGAATAGAACCGTGAACCCGATTGACCGATTCTTTGCGAGCGCCGCGAATACTCCCGACGCTCCGGCGATTGTCAGCGCGGGCGGAACACTGAAGTTCAGTGATGTGGCCGACACAGTTCGGCGAATGGCGAATAAGTTGGCGCAGTCCGGTGTGGGCAAGGGTTCGGTTGTGGGGGTTCGTGCGCGACCCGAAATGGAAGCTGTTGTCACACTCGCACTGTTGCAGCTCGGTGCGGTCTCGATGCGGATTTCTGAAACAATCCTGCGCGGATATCGTGACTCGATTGACGTGGTGCTGTCCGATGACATGGCTCGTGGCGCTGGAGATCTTCCCGTCATCGACCTGTCGATTGACTTTATTCGGTCGCTGGCGGGGGTGGCGCCTCACGACGGCGTCGCCGCGCTCAGTGGTGAGGACGTGGTACGTGTCGTGTTCTCGAGTGGCACAACGGGCACGCCCAAGGGTGTGCCGTTCTCCGCCGATTACCTGACGGCACGCGTCGATTCCGCCCGTCGCAACTGGATCCCCCGCGTTCCGTTCATGTCGCTGCTCGGGCTTGACACCGTGACTGGCTACCAAACGTTTATGTGGGCGATGATGAACGGCGAAACCTATTTCGCGGTTGGTGATGCACAGTCGAACCTTCAGCTCATCGTTGATAATCGAGTTTCGGCCATCAAGACATCACCAGCCAGGCTCTCCGATGTGCTTACCGAAGCTGAACGAGAAGGGCAACGCGATTTCGCGCTCACGGTCGTCGAGGTAGCCGGCAGTCTTATTCCGTCCAAGACGGTGACCGAATGCCAGATGTTCTTTGGTGTGACACCCACCTACCTCTACGGCTCCACCGAAGTGGGCACGGTGACGCGCGGGGCTGTCGACACACTCAACCCATCCATGGTTGGCGAGATTGTCGACGAAATTGACGCACAGATTGTTGATGACAACGGAGAGGCGCTCCCCGTCAACGCGGAGGGCATTCTGCGTTTCAGGAAAGCCGGCATGCCGAGTGGCTACTGGAAGAATCCCGTCACAACTGGCTTTTCAGGCTTTCGTGACGGATGGTTCTACCCCGGCGATTACGGGCGAATTGACGAACGTAATCAACTGTGGTTGGCCGGCCGGCGAGACGATCTCGTCAATGCGGGCGGCGCTAAATTCAACCTCCTCGAGTTAGACCAGTGGCTCGTCGAGTCAGGGCTCTTCCTTGATGCCGCAAGTTTTCAATTCACTAACGCTGATGGCGCAACCAGTGTCGGGATTGCGTTCGTCACAAAGCACCCGCCTGAACCGAGCATCCTCAAGGAACGAATTCGCGAATTCCTCCCTGATTTGACCATCGGTCTGTTGATGCGCGCCAACGAGATTCCCCGCAACCAACTCGGTAAGGTGGAGAGAGCAAACTTGGCTTCACTGAGCCACACTTCGAAAGGTAACAATGTCTGAAAAGCTTTTGGCCGCAGGGTCTGCGACTCTCATGGCTGCCGGGTCACTTCTGGGCGCAACATCGGCGCAAGCCGCAACTGCAGCTGACTGTGGCACCCACCCTGGAGCAACCGTCACGCTCATCAACGGCACGATCTGCGATGTCGTTTTTGACGTGGCAGGCGAATACGATTTTGAAGCCCCCGCGGGTGTCACTGCTTTCGAGGCCGTCCTCATCGGTGGAGGCGCAGGATCGATGAAGGAAACTATCGAAGAGGATCCTGCCCTCGTTGTCAATCGTTTCGGCTATTCGGGCTGGATGGACCACTACGAGTACGAAGATTTCACTGGGCCATTTGAGGTTGCAGTCGGCGCAGGCGGAACTGACGAGTACATGCACTCAACTGGCGGGGTTGGTGCCATCATCATCGATGGCGTAGACGGTGGGGCCTCCTCCCTTGGAGGAAACGTCACCAATGGCGGCAGCTGGTACGAATATGAAAATGGTTGTTCATGGGACGGCCCAACACTCAGTGAGTTCACTGGCGACGACAACCCACTCTTCCCAGTGATCGCTGGGGAACCGCGCCTGGCCTCCACCGGTGGTGTTTACGAGTCCGTAGCGCCGGCCGAGACCTATGGCACTGGCGGAAGTGTTGTTGGAACAACTTTCGGAGATGGAAAGTCTGGAGCGGTCATCATCCGTTTTAACTTGCCCCCGAAACTCGCTGCAACTGGAGTTGACGCATCGGCCATCGGCATCGGCGCTGGAGTACTTCTCGCCGGCGGAGTTGCCCTTGGCGCAGTCGCCGCTGTGCGACGTGCACGCAGCAAGAACTAATTAGTTCAGTAAAGAGGGGTCGGGCGAAAGCTCGGCCCTTCTTCAGTTAATTGACGATGGTTCCGTTCGCGCGAAACATGAACGTGTCCTCGACGAATTCGCCGCCGAGCGCCCGCGGCAACCACAACTCTGCATCCGCCCACATGCGATGGAATGGGATGCGATTGGTGGGGAACCAGCGTGGTGAAAGTTCGTCACTCGCTCGAGGCGTTCCTGCCCACTCACGGGCAACGAACCCGAAGCTTCGCTGACTCCATTCGGGGCGATCTACGAATGGGTAGGTAATGCAACTGATCGGAGTGAGGTTCTCTGGTGCGACAGTCACGCCGAGCTCTTCGGCGACTTCGCGCACGGCCGCATCAACGGGCGTCTCCCCCGGTTCGAGTTTGCCGCCGGCGCCGACGAACTTACCCGTTCCCAAACCCGTGAGCTTTTCACCGAGCAAGATTTCGGTGCGGGTGCCGAAAAACGTGCGGCGGCTTCGCACCAGATAGACCACGCACACGTCGTACACATATCCCACCGTACGCCCAGCACGACAGTAGTCTGGGGTTTGTCGCCGTCGCGCTGACGGCCTTAGATGTCAAGGACGACACATGACCGCTCTCTTCGAACCCGTCTCGACAGCGCCCAAAGGCGCTCGTCCGGTAAGCCTCGCCATCGCACTTCGACGAATCTTCGGTGTTCTCAACCTGGTGGCCGCTGCCGCAGTGGTGATTGCGCTGTCAGTCAACATTTCCGACCGAGTCGTACAGGGAATTTTTGACCCAACCCACTACTTCCAGTACTTCACGATACAGACGTGCCTCATCAACATTGTCGTACTCACGATGGGCGGACTGTTCGGGTTGATGCGTGACGTCGATGCGCGCTGGTACACCGTTGTTCGGGCGTGCACAGTGTCGTACGCAATTGTTGTCGGTGTCGTCTACAACCTGCTCCTCGCTGGACTTTCAGCCAACGACGGTTATGTCGCGTCATTCGAGTTCCCCAACCTCATCGAACACGTGTGGGTGCCGATCTTCATCGCAATCGAATGGCTGCTGATGCCTGGGCGCTCGCGCCTCCGCTGGAACGTGCTGTGGATTGCCGCGATTTACCCGCTGCTGTGGGTTGCCGCGTCGCTGGCTCGCGGGCTCGTTGGAGACGGCTGGTTCCCCTACTTCTTCCTCAACCCGGGGGAGATGGGTGTCGGTGGAGTCGTGGCGTACGTGCTGGCTATCGCGGCGTTCATTATTGGGTTGTGCGCTCTGGCAGTCGGCGTGGAGCGTGTGCATTCGCGCATTTTCGTCGGCGTCGGATTGGATCGCCCCCGCCTCTAGGGTTCCGTGTCGGTGGTGTCTCATAACCTGAGAAAAATCCACCCTTGGCCGGAAGGAAACCCTTGAACCTGTTTGACGACCCCTCTTCAATCGCGTGCCCCGACTGCGGCACGCCTGAACCCATCGAGATCATCTACGGATTACCGAGCGCCGAAATGTCGAGCGCACAGGCCGAAGGCTTGATCGAGCTCGGTGGTTGCATCATCGAACCCGAGTCGCCCGCCTACCGTTGTAGTAACGGCGAGTGCGGCACCTCGTTTGGGTCGCTCTAGTCGTTGAGGCGGGCCGCCAGTGCGTCCGTGAGGATAGCCATCAGCGCGGCCGCTTGAACTGAATCGCTCTGCTCGATGTCAGCGTCCTGACCATCTAGTGCGCGGGCGGCAAGCCCTGCCTTCGAGTCAATCAGGTCGGCGATTCGTGAATCGATCGTTTGCGCGGCGAGAATTCGCCATGCCGTGACCGGCAGTTCCTGACCGATTCGGTGCACGCGATCGATTGCTTGCGTCTGCTCGGCGCTCGTCCACGACAGCTCGGAAAGAACCACGTTGGACGAAACCTGGAGGTTGATGCCAACGCCGGCTGCCGTAAGTGAACAGACGATGACCTTAATGTTGGGGTCGTTCGTGAAGCCGTCGATAGCGGCGGTTCGAGCAGCAGCCGACTGGTCGCCTCGAATCGATGTCGTCGCAATGCCCGCCTTGGCAAAGTGAGCCTCGGCGGCATCCATTACGTCGATGTGCTTCGCGAAGAACACGACCTTGCCCACGTTGAGTGCGAGCTGAGCCGTGTAATCGGCGGCGAGAGTTGCTTTGGCTTGACCAATTCGGCGAACCATCGCGAACACGTTATCGCCGGTTTCTGACTGCTTCGATTCCTCAACCTCAGAGTTAGCCACGAGACGCACAATGTCGGCGTCGATACCTGCAGGGCGGTCGCCCCGGCCAGCAATGATTCTGTCGTAGCGCTCGACCAAGCGCTGCATAAGTGCGCGCTCAGATTCGCGGATCGACCGACCGTATTCGTCATCAAGTTCAACGGGAATGTCGGCGATGCGGCGGGCCGGGATGTCTTTCGCAACATCGGCCTTGCGTCGGCGAACGATTCCCATGTCGATGACGCACTGGCGTGCCTCGGGGAAGAAACCGCCGTC
>CAXNHY010000018.1:0-14570 GCA_964202425.1 Microbacteriaceae bacterium MWH-Ta3
CGCATTTCTGCACGGCGCTCAGCGAGAATCTCTTCGAGCTCTTCGATGGTTCGCCTCTTGAGAAGCTGTTCCCAGTGCGTCACAGGAGTTGGCGGGGGAGTCGGTGCGTTGGGATCAACACCGACAATCTGCTTTCCAGCAGCATCGAGACGTCGTCCCTTTTTACTGCTGTGCGGTGACGTCCATTCGTAGGGGAGTTCAACGCCCTCCATGAACGTGACCTGGAATTGTTCCCCGTCATCCGTCCGAAACGTCACACTCTGGGTGGCTACAAACTCCACTCCCTCCTCGGATTCGAAACTCGTCGAACCGAGGCGTGTACCTAACAATCGCTTATCACTCATGTTTCCTCCTAGTGGCTTCTGGCCTCGCGTCTATAAGAGCGCCGGAAGGATGAATATTCCCCAGAAACAGCCAAGAATTGTCTAAGAGTGGATTATTTCGAGCGCAATGTCGGCGCGGTCCGTCACAATGCCATCGACACCGATGTCAATCAAACGGCGCATTTCGGCTGGGTCGTTGACGGTCCACACATGTACTTCTAGCCCTGCGCGGTGATAGCGAGAAACCAGCGCAGGCGTCACGGTGCTGAGGCGACCAATGCGTGCCGGGATCTGGATTGCGTGTTGGTCTGCGGGGCGAGGCGTCACGCCGAAGCGGGCTGACGCGAAAACTCCGAGAAATTCAGTCGCGGTTGTGCTCGTCGCAACTCCGGGGAGTCGACTCATTGCTTCGCGGCGACGCGACGTCGAAAACGACGACACTAATACTCGATCGCGTGCATCGGTTGCCTCAACTGCTCGAACGAGTCCGTCAATCGCGCCGGCATCCTTCACATCAATGTTGAAGCGAGTGCTGGGGAACTCCCGCAACGCGTGTTCGAGAGTAATGAAACCCTCACCGCCGAGATCGACATCGGCCAATTCCGAAGCTGACAAAGAGTTCACGGGTGCAGAGATCCCCGCCACCCTGTCAAGGACGCGGTCGTGGCTGACCATGGCAAATCCGTCGCGCGAGGCGACAATGTCCGTCTCGATGTACTCAACTCCGGCGTCGACAGCGGCGCGAAATGCGCCCAGCGAGTTCTCTGGTGCCGAGGTGTGCAGACCGCGATGTGCGAACACACGCGGACGCTGACCACGAAAATATGGCAAAGAGTCGGCGCGGAACGTCATTCACGCACGCTATCACGGGGTCGCGCTAGTGTTGTCTCATGACCTTTAGCCCCCTTACGCCAGGACAACTTGCCGGTAAAACCGCCTTCGTGACGGGCTCGTCCCGAGGAATTGGCGCAGAGACAGTAACGATGTTTGCCGATGCTGGTGCGCGCGTAGCCATCAATTTCCGCAATAAGGAGGCTCGCGCAGAAAAGGTTGCAGAGTCAATCCGCGAGCGCGGGGGAGAGGCCCTCGTAGTCGGCGCTGACCTCACCGATTTCGCCTCAATCGACGCACTTCGGGACACTCTCAAGGCAGAATTCGGGCAACTCGACATTCTCGTGCTCAACGCGTCAGGCGGTATGGAGGCGGGAATGGGCGACGATTACGCGATGCGGCTCAATCGCGACGCCCAGGTCAACGCACTCACGACACTGCGTCCGCTCCTTCACTCCGGTTCACGCATCGTCTTCGTTACGAGCCACCAGGCGCATTTCATCCGCACGGTCGACACCATGCCCGAATACGTTCCTGTTGCCCTGTCGAAGCGCGCTGGTGAAGATGCCCTCCGGGAGATGATTCCAGGGCTGGAAGCCGATGGGATTAGTTTTGTCGTCGTCTCGGCTGACATGATCGAGGGAACCGTCACCGCAACACTTCTGGATCGTGCAAATCCGGGCGCTATCGATTCACGCAAAGAAGCGGTGGGGAAGTTGTACAACGTCGAGGAGTTCGCAGCTGAAATCGTTGCGGCAGCCGTCGAAGCCGTCCCGGCCGACCACACGCGACTCGTCGGCGACGTCTCGTACTTCACCAAGCAGTAACTCGTCGTGGTAATCGGCGAATTCCCCAAGTTCCTCACCCTTGTGAGGCTCGTATTTGGTTTGTATCTGTTCGGCTTGGGAATTGCGTTTCAAGTGCAGGCTGCGCTTGGCCTCGCGCCGTGGGATGTGTTCGGGCAAGGGCTCGCGAACATCACGGGGTTGAGCTTCGGGCTTGCCACCGTCCTGGCGAGCGCCATCATTTTGTTGCTGTGGATCCCGCTCAAACAAAAACCAGGAATTGGAACCGTCTTCAACGCCCTACTCATCGGACCGTTTATTGACCTTTCCCTGAGATTCGTGCCAAGCGCGGCAACCTGGGGGCTCGCAGGGCAAATCGGTTGGTACGTGCTGGGAATGGCCATCATTGCCCTCGGAACCGGCATTTACATCGGCGCACGGCTCGGCCCGGGTCCGCGTGACGGCCTCATGACGGGTTCCGTCGCTCGATTCAAGAAACCCGTCTGGATGGTCCGAACCGCTCTTGAAGGTGCTGCGACACTCATCGGACTAGCTCTCGGGGGTCCGGTTGGTCTCGGGACTCTCATGTTTGTAATCGGCATTGGCCCGATGGTGCAAGTGTCAATGCGGGCATTTGGGCTTGTAGGAAAAAAGGGAACATGATCGAGATTCCAGGCAAAAATCACGTCATGCACCGTGAGACTGCGCGGGTAATCCTGAAGGACCACGAAGGCTGTTTTCTGCTTCTCAACACCCACTACGACGCTCGATTGCAGCTTCCGCCGAGGTGGATTACTCCTGGTGGCGCAATTGACCCCGGTGAGTCAATTGTTGACGCAGCAGTGCGTGAATTGCTCGAGGAGACCGGAATGACGATTTCCGTGGATGATCTGGGAGAACAATTCGCGGAATCAACCGGAGCGTGGGAGTGGGGCGACGGCGAGAATTACCACACGTACGTCGACAACTTTTTCGTCGTCACCGTGGATCGATTTGAGATTGACACGACTGGTTGGACACCTGAAGAACGTCACGACGTGATCGATTACCGCTGGTGGAATGTTGCCGAGTTCCGGGAAACACATCCAACTGTTGGACCGCCCGAACTCCTGGAAATACTCGAACGTGCAGGGCGGCTGTAGCCAAGTGTATAGGTTGTCCGATAATACACATTATGTCAGATTGAGGTGAATTGATGCCCTCCCGCGAGTCCCTCGCCGTGTTCATCCAGCCGTTTATCACCAACGGCGCACTCCCCACGGCAATTGTCGTCGGACTGTTGCTGACTCTGTTTTCGAAGTACATTGCTCGAGGCTCGGGTCGATCACTCAGTCTGACAATCGCGACTCTATGGTCACTCGCCCTCGTCACCGGTTTCACACTGCGGCTCGGTGACGCAAACAGCACTGCGACCACGCTGTGGCTACTTGATCCAGTTCTGTGGGCGGATTCTGTTGTGGTGGGAGCAAACTGGACTCTCAACGCATTTCTCTTCCTTCCAGCAGGCTTCACGCTGGCGATGTTCCTAAGGTCTCCAGTTCGTTCGTTGCTCATTCTTGCGTTCGCGTCGTTTCTCATCGAGACGGTTCAGCAAATCACCGCTGTGGGCGTCCCCGATCCGAGCGACTTCGTCGCAAATACCTCGGGAGCGCTACTCGGAAGCCTCGTTGCCGCCGTTCTGCTTGTCATTCGCCGTCTAGCAAGGCGCTAATTTCTCGGCGTTGAGGGCTCAACGACGGTGAGCAAGTCCCCCGGTTGGCATTCCAACGCGTCACACACAGCGACGAGCGTAGAAAATCGAATTGCTCGAGCTTTGTCGGTTTTCAGCACTGAAAGATTGACGATTGATATGTTCGTCAGCGCCGACAACCGTGTCAATGTCATCGATCGCTTTCGCAGCATCTCGTCGAGGTGACAGGTCACTCGCGTTGCTTCCATCTCCCCCATCAGATTAAGCCTTCGAGTTCAGCTTCATCACGCTCTACTTTCCTCAGCGCGGTAGCCGCAACAACAAAAACGAAACCGAGAATTATCGGCCAGAACTGGACGTCCGTGAATGGCCACGTGACGACATCAAAGCCGTTCCAAATCTGCGCTGGCCACATAGGCGCCAATTCCCACTTGAGCGGCGTCATGCGCGCGATGATGATTTGAAGTGTTTGGGCCGCACCCTGCCAGAGCACTCCAATCCCAATCACGACTAACCCGCTTCGCAAGAGGGTTGCAGACGTTAGATGGCCGCGAAACGAACCCTTCTCAAGGGAGAGCGCGATCCTCCAGATTACAAAAACAAGAGTGATTACCAACACGATGAGAGACACGTGTTGGACCACAGACCACAGTTTCGCGACATCGATGAGCCGGCTTGTCGTGAGCTGCGCAAGACTGAATTCGCCGTATTCGAGCCTAATCACACTCTGGTTTGAGTCACCGACCGTGTAGCCCAGCGAAGGCCATATTGGCTGAAAACGCACAGTCACACTCTCTCGTCCGTTGAGTGCACTGATTATCGCCAGTACTTCAACCGCAACAATTCCGAGTCCCGAAATGACAGATCCGATCCGGAGTGCGATAGGAATTGTCTTGAAGGTCGTATCCTCGCGACCACTCCAGCCGAGCCACGTTGCGGCCGCCGCCACGAGAATCACAGCGCCCGCAGTAACGGCGCTAAATGTTGTTACCCACCACATGTGCGGAACCTTTCATTAATGTTTATCGCTATGGTCTTAACGAATATCATTAATGTTTGGCAAACGCAAGCGACAAAGGCGTGCGCGTGTCGTCTTGCGCTATCGAGTCGCGTCGACCCATGCCTGAAGCTTCGCCGCAGCTGCCCCAGAGTCAATTGAGTTTGTAGCAACGTCAACAGCTTCCGCCATGCGCGAGACGAACGAACGGTCGCGTTCCGCGACGTTTTTGTGCAACCGATGAGCCACAATCGCAGCCGCCGAATTCAGCACAATGATGTCGCGCGCCGCCGACTTCTCCCCAGCAAGAACGCGTCGTGCGGTTGCAGCGTTCTCATCAGGCGTTCCTCCGCGGATTTCGTCAATCGAGGTGTACGCGAATCCGAGCTCACGCGGATCGAAATCGTGCTCTGTCACACTCCCGCGGGTGACCTCGACCACTTTTGAGTGTCCGGTGGTTGTAATCTTGTCGATTCCGTCCTCTCCCCTGTAAACGAGGGCCGTCGCGCCTCGCTGTTGGAAAAGTCCGACAGCAAGCGGAATTCGTGCTGCGTTGGCCATTCCGAGGCTGTTTGCCTCTGGTCGAGCCGGGTTGCAGAGCGGCCCGAGAACATTGAATACCGTCGGGATTCCGAGTTCGGTGCGCACCGGACCCGCATTCTTGAATCCTGGGTGGAAGACCATGGCGTTGATGTAGGTCACGCCGATTTCGGCGAACACGCGTGCCACACGCTCCGGCTCGTGCGTAATGGTAATCCCGAGTGCAGTAAGCACATCGTTTGCGCCGGATTTTGAGCTCGCTGCGCGATTTCCGTGCTTGATGACGGGCACCCCCGCGGCGGCAACGACCATCGATGCGATCGATGAAACGTTGAGCACTCCCACGGGGTCTCCCCCGCTTCCGACGATGTCGACGGCGTCTGTCGACACGTCAAGCGGTAACGCAGCGTCGAGAATGGCGTCGCGGAAACCGACGATTTCGTCGACCGATTCACCCTTTACCCGCAATGCAACGAGGAACGCCGCGAGTTGTGCATCGGAGACTTCGCCTCGCATGATTGCACCCATCGAGGATGACGCCTGCGCGACAGTGAGCGATTTACCGCTCACGAGTGTCTCAATGACGGTTGTCAGCGGCGATGAAGTCACTACCCCACCCTACCGTCAGGGGTGAACGAGCGAAACGACGGAAAATTGCGCAAATTCTAAGGAAAACACCGCCAAAATGGCAAAACTGACCTGGGAAGCAAGCCATAATTGTAGTTGTGACTAGTCCCTCGATGATCAGTACAGCGCCGGTCGTAAACCGACCCAACGCGGTGGCGGTTGGAACAATCGTGTGGCTTGCGAGCGAAGTGATGTTCTTCGCTGGACTGTTCGCAATCTACTTCTCGCTGAGGAGCATGGCTCCCGAACTGTGGGCAGAGCAGTCGGGCAAACTCGACCTTGCGCTCTCCACCATTAACACAACGGTTCTCGTTCTCTCCTCCGTCACATGTCAATTTGGCGTTTTCGCAGCAGAGCGGCTTCAGGCTCGTCGCACCGGGTGGGCGCCCACCAAGTGGGGTGCAATTGAATGGTTCTGGCTCACCTACGCAATGGGTGCTTTCTTTATCGTCGGTCAGGTTTACGAGTACGCCATCTTGACATCAGCGTGGGTCACGTTGAACTCGGACGCTTATGGTTCAGCCTTCTACCTAACGACCGGATTCCACGGTCTTCACGTGACCGTCGGATTGATCGCGTTCATCCTCATCATCGCCAGAATTCAAGCACTCAAAGTTTTCACTCACCGCGACGCGATGTCAGCCGTGGCAGTTTCGTACTACTGGCACTTTGTCGACGTTGTCTGGATTGGTCTGTTCCTCGTCATTTACGTTCTCAAATAGAAAGAGTCCGCATGTCAAAGATTCAACGAACTGGCCGCCGCCACCCCGTTGCAGCGGCGGCACTCCTTCTCGTCGGGTTGTTTGTTTCCGGCGGTTCCTATGCGCTTGTTTCTGGCGCTGCAACGGCGTCAAACGACGTCCCCACGGCACAACAGGTCGAGACGGGCGAATCGTTGTTCCTCGCCAACTGCGCGTCCTGCCACGGCCTCAACGCTGAAGGAACAAAAGCGGGCCCCTCACTGATTGGTGTTGGCGCGCTTGCCGTTGAATTCCAGGTTGGGTCGGGCCGTATGCCAATGGCGTCCAGTGGACCTCAGGCAGAAGTCAAGCCTGTCCAGTTCACGCAAAGCGATATTGACGCAATGGCAGCGTGGGCTGCAACCCTCGGTCCAGGACCGGGTATCCCTGAAGACAGGTACCTCACTGGCGGTGACTCGTCAAACGGTGCAGAGCTCTTCCGCGTCAATTGCGCGATGTGCCACAACGTCGCCGGTGCTGGCGGGGCGCTCACCGAAGGTAAATGGGCACCAGATCTCAAGAACATTGATCCTGTCCACGTCTACGCAGCGATGGTAACTGGACCGCAGAACATGCCCGTGTTCTCCGACATGAACATCACGCCGGAAGAGAAGCGAGACATCATCGCCTACTTGCAGTTCCTTGACGAGAACCCATCAGTGGGAGGTTTCGACCTCGGCTCACTCGGGCCAGTGTCTGAAGGACTCTTGGTGTGGATCTTCGGCCTCGGTGGATTGATTGCAATCACCGTCTGGCTCACGGCAAAATCGAACTAGTTTGACGAAAGGGAATATCACAATGGCAAAGTCAGGTAAGGACGTCGAACTCTCTCGCGGGAGCGCCGTACAGCGGACTGGCCTCGTGGAGAACCCCGGCTTCGAGCCAGAGCACAAGCGTGTTCACGACCGCGACCCTGCACGCGCGACGAAGGCTGAACGAGGAATCTCGGCCCTCTTCCTTATCTCTGGCTTGATGAGTGTCGCGGCGTTCGCGCTTAACTTCGCTTTCCCCATCGTCGAGGGTGACCTCAGTACGACTCGACTCAACACACTTTTTGTCGGATTGGCAATCTCTGCAGGACTGTTGAGCCTCGGCGTCGGTGCCGTCCACTGGGCAAAAGCATTGATGCACGGACATGACCTCGTCGAGGAGCGCCACCCAACTCGCGGAGACGAACCGACGAGACAGCGAGCCGCCGAGATTTTCACTCAGGCCAATAAGGAATCGGGCTGGACGCGTCGTCGTCTGCTCCGAAACTCACTAGTGACGGCGCTTGTGGCCTTTCCCATTCCGGCAATCGCCCTCCTCCGCGACCTCGCTCCAGCTGAGGACCCCAACACCGTCCTGAAGTACACGGCATGGAAGAAGGGAACGCGCCTCGCGAGAGACACGAGTGGTATTGCCATCAAGGCGAGTGAAGTGACGATCGGCTCGGCTTTCCACGTCATCCCCGAAAACCTCCACGAGTACCACGAGACCTACCTCAACGAGAAGGCGAAGTCTGCAGTCTTACTCATGCGTCTCCCCGTCGAGGACCTCAACGAGTCAGAGGACCGCAAAAGCTGGTCGTACGACGGCATCGTTGCGTACTCAAAGATTTGCACCCACGTGGGTTGCCCCGTCGCGCTGTACGAACAACAAACGCACCACCTGCTGTGCCCGTGTCACCAGTCTGAGTTTGACGTCAGCAACAGCTGCAAGGTCATCTTCGGGCCGGCTGCACGCCCTCTCCCCCAGTTGCCCATCACCGTGGACGCTGAGGGTTACCTCGTCGCACAAAGCGACTTCCTTGAACCCGTAGGACCGAGCTTCTGGGAGCGAACAACATCATGACCGTAGAAACCAAATCAAAGCCTGTCCCACAGTCATCTGGACGTGGAATGCGCGTTGCTGGCGGCATCGCCAATTATCTTGATGAGCGAACGAGCATCTCCGTCGCCGTCAAGCAGCTCGGCCGCAAGATCTTCCCCGACCACTGGTCCTTCATGCTCGGTGAAATTGCGCTTTACTCGTTCATCATCATCCTGCTTTCCGGAACGTTCCTGACGCTGTTCTTTGACCCCTCGATGGTTGAAGTTCACTACGAAGGCTCGTACGCGCCACTCAAGGGAATCCAGATGTCGGCCGCTTATGCGTCCTCACTGGACATCACCTTCGACATTCGCGGTGGCCTCCTGATGCGTCAGGTTCACCACTGGGCGGCTCTGTTGTTTGTTGCGTCAATCGGGCTCCACATGCTTCGCGTGTTCTTCACGGGAGCATTCCGCAAGCCTCGTGAAATCAACTGGGTCGTCGGATTCCTTCTCTTCATCATGGCCATGGCCGAGGGCTTCACCGGCTACTCGCTCCCTGACGACCTTCTCTCGGGAAACGGCCTCCGAATCATCGACGGCATGGTCAAGGCAATCCCGTTCATTGGGACCTGGATTTCCTACCTCCTCTTCGGAGGCGAATTCCCGGGAACGGTCATTATCCCTCGTCTCTACATGCTCCACATCATGTTGCTCCCCGCAATCGTGATCGCGCTCATTGCAATCCACATGGTGCTGCTGATCGTCAACAAGCACACTCAGTTCGCGGGACCGGGTCGCACCAACAACAACGTCGTCGGATCCCCAATCCTTCCCGTGTTCGCGGCAAAGGCCGGCGGCTTCTTCTTCATCGTCTTCGGTGTGGTCATGCTTATCGCGTCGCTGTTCACGATCAACCCGATTTGGAACTACGGTCCCTATGACCCGTCCCCCGTTTCGGCAGGGACGCAACCAGACTGGTACATCGGATTTGCTGATGGAATGCTTCGAATCATGCCGTCTGGCTGGGAGTTTGTGCTCGGCGGATACACCTTCGCGATGAACATTCTTGTGCCGCTCGCCGTGCTTCTCATCTTCATCGGAGTCGTCGCTGCTTACCCGTTCATCGAAGCGTGGGTCACGGGAGACAAGCGTGAGCACCACATCGCCGAGCGCCCGCGCAACGCCCCTACTCGCACGGCAATCGGTGCTGCCGGAGTCGCGTTCTACGCGATTCTGTGGACAGGAGCATCGTCCGACCTCATCGCGACACACTTCCGTGTCAGCGTTGAAGGCGTCATCATCACGCTGCAAATCCTGTTCTTCGCAGGGCCCGTTATCGCTTTCTGGCTAGCAAAGAAGATGGCGCTTGCGCTACAGCGTAAGGATCGTGAGATTGTTCTCCACGGATACGAGTCGAGCCACATCGTTCGACTCCCCGGTGGTGAGTATCGAGAGATTCACACCCCACTCGACCCTTACGAAAAGTGGAAGCTTGTCGCCTTCGAAGAGTACGAACCAGCAATCGTTCGACCGAACGCTCAAGGCAAAATCACGCTTGGTTCGCGAATCCGTGCAGGAGTATCTCGCTTCTACTTCGAGGATCGAATCACCCCGGTCACGAACGACGAGATTGAAGCGGCGAAGCGCGCAATCCACTAGAAGAAGCATCCACCGTGAGGGTCTTGCCGCGAGGCAGGGCCCTCACGTCGTTAAGGGGAACTACCCAAACAACGAACCGATGAAGCCAATCGCGATAAAGAGGAGAACAATGCAACCGCACCCCTGAAAAACTGACCAGACACAACCAAAGAGGGTCTGAGGCGTCCCGCCACTGCCCGCTCCCCCGACGACATTGACCGTGATGTTTTGGTCGGTCCCGCGAGGAACCTCAAACGAGATCGACTCCCCGGCCGACATCGTGAATTCGCCAGAATTTGCGGCAGGTTCACTGTTTTCTTCAGGTGTGTCTGACGTTTTCTTGACCATGCTCACAACCTACAGTCCATCACCGACGCCGAATCGGCCGCGGTGACGGGGCTATCGGCGGTATTGGTTTCGGAACGGCTCGAAGAACCATCCGATAAACGAAATCAGAACAAGCCCGAGCGAGAACAGCGCGAGCCAAATGCCGACGCTCATCGCGAGCATGAGGATTCCGCCAGCTGCGCCGGCAAAGAATGGCCACCACGACCACGGCAAGTAGTAGCCCATGTCGGTGTCGCCATCGTCAATGTCAGCGACATCATTGTCTTCTGGCAGCAGCCCGCGCCCTTGACGACGCAAGCTGAGATACAAGAATCCGCCAAGCAGAATGAACATGATCATTGTCAGTGGAATACCGAGCGAGCCAACCCATTCAACAGGCCGACCGGAGATGAACACCCAGGTCGGATAAATCACCGAGAAGACAAGGAAGAATAGCGCGAGCCCAAGGAACAGGAATACGTTTGTTTTCACAGTGATTCCTTTACTTGTCGTTGTAACCGGCTGGCGCGGTCTCTGGGTGGTTCAAATCGAATGCAGGAGCCTCCGACCGAATACGAGGAATTGACGTGAAGTTGTGTCGTGGCGGTGGGCTCGAGGTCGCCCACTCAAGGGAACGGCCGTAACCCCAAGGGTCGTTGACGCCAACGAGAGGCGCGTTTCGGTGTGTCCACCACACGTTGTACAGGAACGGAATCATCGAGACGGCAAGCAACGCAGCTCCAACGGTGGACAACTGGTTCATCCACGTAAACCCGTCCTCTTCCAAGTAGGTCGCGTAACGTCTCGGCATTCCCATAACTCCAGCCCAGTGCTGAATGAGGAACGTCATGTGGAACCCGATGAACAGGATCCAGAAGTGGAGGTGTCCGAGGTCTTCGCGGAGCATCCTTCCCGTGAACTTTGGCCACCAGAAGTAGAAACCGGCAAACATCGCGAACACGACGGTTCCGAACACCACGTAGTGGAAGTGCGCAACAACGAAGTAGGAGTCAGACAAGTGGAAGTCCAGTGCCGGCGAGGCGAGAATGACACCCGTCAGCCCACCGAAAACGAATGAGATCAGGAACCCGAGGGAAAACACGACCGGTGTTTCGAACGTGATCGAACCTCGCCACATTGTTCCAACCCAGTTGAATATCTTCACTCCCGTGGGCACCGCGATGAGCATCGTCATCAGGGCGAAGAAAGGCAACAGAACGCTGCCGGTGACGTACATGTGGTGAGCCCACACCGTCATCGACAGCGCAGCGATTGCGATTGTTGCAAACACGAGGGTTTTGTATCCGAAGATCGGTTTCCGCGAGAAAACCGGAAGGATCTCTGAAATGATTCCGAAGAACGGCAGCGCAATGATGTACACCTCGGGGTGCCCGAAGAACCAGAACAAGTGCTGCCACAGAATTGCCCCACCAGTTTCAGCAGCATAGACATGGGAGCCAAAAACCCTGTCTGATCCGAGTGCCAAGGCCGCAGCTGCGAACACGGGGAAGACCATGATGACGACGAGCGACGTGATGAGCGTGTTCCACGAGAACACCGACATTCGCCACATCGTCATTCCGGGCGCGCGCATTGTAATGATCGTGGTGAAGAAGTTGACAGCACCCATAATCGTTCCGAAGCCGGAAAGACCAAGGCCGAACACCCACATGTTTGAACCGATGCCTGGTGAGAACGTCGCAGACGAGAGCGGCGCATAGGCAAACCACCCGAATGACGCAGCGCCCTGAGGTGTCAAGAAGCCAGCCGTTGCGACAGCTGAACCGAAGAAATAGAACCAGAACGCCAACGCGTTGAGCCTCGGGAAAGCGACGTCCGGTGCACCGATTTGGAGCGGCATCAGGACATTGGCAAATGCAGCAAACAACGGCGTTGCAAACATGAGAAGCATCAGAGTTCCGTGCATCGTGAACAACTGGTTGTACTGCTCTTTCGTCACCAAATCGAGACCCGGTTGGAAGAGCTGCGCGCGAATGACGAGCGCCATGATTCCCGCAATAAGGAAGTACGAGAACGCTGTGACGAAGTACATGTACCCAATGGTTTTGTGGTTCGTCGTCGTCAGGTAATCGAGAAACACCATTCCCTGTTTGCCGGCCTTCGGAGTGGAAGCCCCAGCAGGGATTGCTGCAGCGGGACGAGGAGCTGTCGTTGTCATTGTCTGTCCTTAGCCTTCCGTTGTTCCGTCAGTACCGGGGAGGTTCTGATTGGTGTTGAGTTCAGGCCCCAGCCTGCCCTCTTGCCCCAAATTTCGAAGCGATTGAATGTATGCGTCGTACTCCTGCTGCGACACCACCTCAACGGTGAACAGCATGAGCGAGTGGTATTCGCCACACAACTCGGCACATCGTCCGCGGTAGGTGCCCTCCTTTTCAGGGGTCACGTACCAGTGGTTTGTCTGCCCAGGAATGTTGTCTTTCTTGTACAAGAACTCAACGATCCAAAACGAGTGGTTGACGTCTCTCGACTCAATGTCGAACTCGATTGTTTTTCCAACGGGCAGGTACAAGACCGGGAGGGATTCAGGGTCGATCTGGTTGTTGTCAAGTTCCTGGGCCTGAATGCCGGGCGAATAGACACCGTCGGTGATGTAGTTGAAGTCCCATGCCCAACGCTTGCCGTACACCTCAATGACGTAGTCAGGGTTCTCAACCTTGGCTTCAATCGCGGCGTCGTCGCGAGCGGTGAAGGCAAAGAATCCAATAATCAGAATGAGCGGAACGATGGTGAAGAAGGTCTCAATGGGCAAGTTGTAACGAAGCTGCGCTGGCAAGCCGGTGTCAGTGGCACGTCGGCGGTAGGAAATGAGCGCCCAAATAAGCAACCCCCACGTGATGATGCCAACGATGAGAAGAACAATCCACGATGTGGTCCACAGGCCGATGACGCGCGATGTCATGTTCGTCGTCTCCGCATCGGAGGGCAGATACCCGAGCATTTCCTGTTGGGTGCAACCCGTAAGGGTCACCGCCGAGGCGATAGCGGTTGCCACGGCAATCCAGCGAAGACGGGTTTTCACGACTCAAACCTCTCCAACACAATCACGAATCTGATGCTTTCAGTCTAAGGGGAATTGCTCGACACTTTTGCCCATCACACGCGAAAAAACCGCGAAAAACGCTAGTTTTTCGCGGTTTCAACGCACCTGACACAATTCGCGTCAGTTGAACGAATCACCGCACGCACACGTGCTCTGGGCATTGGGATTGTTGATCTGGAATCCGGAGGCTTGAATCGTGTCCTCGTAGTCAATCGACGCGCCTTCGAGGTACGGAGCGCTCTTTTTATCGACGACAACCTCGACACCGTCGAACGAGACAACCGCGTCACCGTCGATTGTTCGCTCGTCAAAAAATAGGTCGTAGCGAAACCCGCTGCAACCGCCAGCCTTGACAACAAGCCTCAAGCGGAGGTCGTCGCGCTGCTCGCGTCCGAGGAGAGTCTTTGCCTTGTCAACCGCTGGTGCGGTGAGCGTTACTCCGTGTGAGTTTTCGGTGATGGTGTTTCCAACGAGTTCAGTCATATCAGAATTTTACCCCGACTTTCACGCTTCGCCGACGTTGAGACGCGCCAAAAGGAGAACTTCTGCGAGGATTGCGCGTTCGAACACGGAGATGGACAACGACTCGTTGGGGCTGTGTGCACGACTCGCCGGGTCTTCGACGCCCGTCACGAGAATCTGCGCGTCAGGAAACCGCGTTGCCAATTCGGAGATAAACGGGATTGAGCCACCGACACCTGCCAGCACGGGATCGACCCCGCCCCACGCATCCCTCAGTGCATCGAGCTCACTGGCGACTGCACTACCGGCCGTGTCAACGAGGAAACCGTCTCCCAAATCCACGTCCCCAAATTCGAGGTGTGCGCCCCACGGTGCGGTCGCTTCGAGGTGGCTCCGAACTGCCGACCACGCTGATTCAGCGGATTGGCCCGGGGCAACACGGACAGAGATCTTGATTGTCACTCTGGGGATGATGGTGTTCGACGCGTTGACTACCGTCGGTGCGTCGATTCCTGTCACCGTGACGGCGGGTTGGAACCAGAGTCGAGAGAGAATCGGTCCTTTCCCAATATCGGCCACACCGTCGAGCAGGCCAGAGTCATGAACGAGTTCTTCCCGCGAGAAGTCGGGCACCGGCGCGTTGTGGGTGCTGAGCCCCTCAATCGCGACCCCACCATCCTCGCGATACATCCGAGCGACGAGCGTCATCGCCGCCATCATCGCATCGGGAACCGCTCCCCCGAGCATTCCGGAGTG
>CAXNHY010000019.1:0-14432 GCA_964202425.1 Microbacteriaceae bacterium MWH-Ta3
GCATCGTGTGGCGTCAGAGTCACATTCGACAACTCAAATCCACTGCCGTTGTCCACCCACACCCTGCCAACGCCGTCCGTGCACACGTCGCGCGTACGGTCGGTCACAAGTCCGGCCAGCGGACCGAGTTCGATGCTGGAAAGGGTCACACCGTCATCGTGTCAGGGCATTTACGCCGTTGGGGGTGTTCGGATTCTCCTGTGGACAAACCGCGAGGGTCAGGAGAATTCGACGATGAGTTCGAGTTCAACGGGGGCGTCGAGGGGAAGGACCGCAACACCAACTGCACTTCTCGCGTGCCGACCGCTCTCTCCGAAAATCTCAACGAGCACATCGCTTGCACCGTTTGCCACGCCCGGCTGCCCCGTGAAGTCGGGGGCCGATGCGACGAACACAACGAGCTTGACGATCGTGGTGATGCGGTCAACTGACCCGATGGACGTTTCAATTGCGGCGAGCGCGTTGAGCACGGCGGTTCGCGCCATTCCCGCCGCTTCGGTGGCGTCAACATCCGCGCCGACCTTGCCCGTTGCTGGCAATGAGCCATCAATAAACGGAAGCTGACCTGCCGTGAACACCAAGTTTCCCGAAATTGACGACGGGAGATAGGAGGCGACGGGCTTTGCCACAGCGGGAATGGAAATTCCTAGTTCGGCGAGGCGTTCGGTAACTTTCACAGCCGTATCCTTATAAATTCCGGGTCAGCCGGCGATGGGCCGTTTGAAATAGGCAACGAGCCCACCCTCTGGGCCGTTGATGACACTGACGAGTTCCCAACCGTCGTCACCCCACGAGTTCAAGATCTGAGTGGTTGTGTGAATAATCAACGGTGTTGTCGCGTATTCCCATTTCATGGTGATGACCTCGTTTCGGTGTTTCATAGGTTCTCTGGGTAATCTTGAGTCTATGTCCAAAGGGTTATCGCGTTTCTCCCCCAAAGTCGGTTCATGGTTTGGCCTCGGTGCCACTTCTGCTCTCGCCGGACTACTGGTCGCGGTGATGCTGACTCCCGTCATGGCTATCGGTGGCGTTACCGTCAAGAACACAATCGGCGTGTTTGACGCGCTCCCTGACTTCATTGAGCTTGACCAACTCGCTCAAAAGAACGAGATTTACGTTCAGAACGATTCGAACCCTGAAAACGGCTACAAAAAGATTGCCGACGTGTACTGGCAGAATCGCCAAGAAGTCGAATGGAATGACGTTTCCCAGTACCTCAAAGACGCTGCTGTCGCCGGTGAAGACCGTCGCTTCTTCGACCACCGAGGCGTTGATGTTCAGGGAATCATCCGTGCGGCAGTTGGAAACGTTGCGTCAGGTGACATCACGTCCGGTGCGTCGACCCTGACCATGCAGGTCATTAAGAACACGTATGTGCAGCGCGCCGAAGCTCTCCCCACGGAGGACGAGCGAATGGCGGCTTACGCGGAGGCAACCGCGACATCCTTTGAGCGTAAGTTCAAAGAGATGAAGATGGCACTCAGCCTCGAAAAGCGATATTCGAAGGAGCAGATCCTCCTCGCCTACCTCAACATCTCCAACTTCGGTGGAAACAATTACGGTGTCGAAGCAGCTGCGCAAATGTACTTTGCAAAGTCTGCCAAGGATGTGACGGTGGCCGAAGCGGCATCGCTCATCGCCATCGTGCAATACCCGGAGTCGCGAAATCTCTCAGACCCCAAGCTTTACGCCAAGAACGAGGCTCGCCGGGACGTTATCCTCCAAGCGATGTTTGATGAGGGCTACATCACGAAGTCACAGTTCACCGAGGCAATAAACACACCGGTTGACGAAAACTTCGTCACGCTCACGACTCCGCTCAGTGGCTGTGTTGCCGCTGACGTCTACGCGCGATGGTTCTGCGACTACGTCGTCAAGAACGTCGCCAATTTCGAGGCACTCGGTGAAAGCTCCGAGCAGCGTTTGACGAACTGGTATCTCGGCGGTTACAAGCTATACACGACAATGAACTACGCCCTGCAGGTGACCGCTCAAGATCAAGCGTGGACGGTCCCGAACAACATTGAGACCCCGAAGCTCGGTGCCGCAACAATGTCGATCGAGGTGAGTACCGGCCGTGTCCTCACCATGGCGCAAAACAAGGTCTTCAACGATACGCAGCAGGGTGGCGGGATCGACTCAACGGCCGTTAACTTCTCCACCGACAGAGCGTACGGCGGTTCGAGCGGCTTCCAGACCGGTTCGACATACAAGATTTTTGCGCTCGTCGCCTGGCTCCAAGCCGGCCACGGGCTCAACGAACTCGTCGATGCGTCGGAGTTCGAAAAAGACATGGCCAAGTTCCTCGACACGTGCGAGAACAGCGGGCCGCACGGTGGAAAGTGGGAGTTCAAGAACGATGCGACCGCTCCACCGGTTGTGAGCGTCATGGATGCCGTGCGAGCGTCGATTAACTCGGCGTTTGCCTCAATCGCCGAACAGCTCGACCAGTGCAACATTCGTAAGGCTGCAGAAGCCCTCGGTGTTCACCGCGCAGACGGCGGAGTACTCAAATCTGTACCTTCTGCTGTTCTTGGCGTCAATGAACTCGCTCCAATCTCGCTCGTCGCCGGTTTTGCTGCACTGTCGAACAACGGAAAAGCGTGCCAACCGATCATCCTTGACTACGCGATTGACCCGTTCGGTGAAAGGATCGAAGGGCAAAAGCCTCAGTGCACACAGGGCGTTGACCCTGACGTCGCGCACGGTGCCGTGTACTCGATGAAATCCGTAATGTCCGGAGGTACCGGTTCGGCGTCCAATCCCCGCGACGGAGTGCCCATTTTCGGCAAGACGGGAACCACAGACTCGTCGACTCAAACCTGGATCGTGACATCAACCTCGCGCGTTGCCTCTGTTGCATGGGTCGGAAACATTGTTGGCAAGTACCCGATGCGACAGTTCCCCGGTGGCGCCACCTTCCGTCACAAGATGATGTCGAACATCATGCGCGCTGCGAACATTCAGTACCCTGGCGGAACCGACTGGACAGCACCCCCTGCTCGAATGCTCGCCGGTAGCGGAACGGAAGTGCCGGCACTCCGTGGTTTGTCAATCGAAGCCGCGACGACTCTCTTGAAGGGGATTGGATTCGAGGTGGTCGTCGGTGAGGATGTGCAATCAGAGCTCGACACGGGTCTCGTTGTGCGTTCCGACCCTGCCGAGGGAACAAAACTTGCGAACGGAATGACCATCACACTGTTCCCATCCCAGCAGATAGAACTTCTCGTGATGCCCAACTTCACGGGATCGCCAACTCTTCAAGCAGATGCCGAATCGGCGCTCATTGCTCTTGGCGCAACCAATATTCGTATTCGATGTCAACAGACTGGCGACCCGCTTGACCCGCTCATTGGGACTGTTTATTCTCAATACCCTGCCGCGGGTGTGAGCCAAGGGAAGTCACGCTCCATTCGGTTGACAATCCTCAACGCAAGCTGCAACTAGTGTCCGGCGCTCACGTTCTCGGTGGGCTCGTCGCTGCTGGGGCGGGGGTATTTACCTACGCTTCCCTCATTGAGCGCAACGCCTTCGCGGTTCGCGAAGAGTCAGTGGAAGTGCTCCCTCGCGGCTCGACACCTGTCTGTGTTCTGCACCTTTCCGACCTCCACCTTGCACCGTGGCAAAAGCGGAAAATTGGGTGGATTCGCTCGCTCGCTGACGCTCATCCCGACCTCATTGTTGCCACGGGAGATTTCCTCGGTCACGACGGCGCGGTACCCGCCGTTCGCGAGGCGTTGAGCGCATTCGCCGGGGTTCCAGGGGTGTTTGTGCACGGTTCGAACGATTACTTCGGCCCGCACCTTCCCAACCCGTTCACCTACCTGTGGAGGCCGTCGACCATTGATACATCACGCTCGCCCCTCGATACGGCTGGCTTGGAGGCAGTGTATTCGGACCTCGGCTGGCTGAATCTCAATAATTCGGCGAGTGAGTTAACTCTCAACGGTTCGCGCGTGCTGTTCGCGGGCACCGATGACCCTCACCTTGACCTCGACAAATTGTCCGATGTGACGACTGCGGTCGAAAGCGTAATCGAATCGAGCACTGAACCGGTTGACGCTTTCATTGGAGTCACGCACGCCCCGTACCGTCGGGTTCTCGATTCACTGACGACAGTGGGAACAGATGTCATCTTCGCCGGACACACTCACGGTGGACAAGTCTGCATCCCCTTCGTTGGCGCGCTAACGACCAACAGCGACCTCCCCGCGAAATATGCCCGCGGCTTGTCGACGTGGAATCGCGCTGGTCGGACATCCCGACTCAACGTGAGCGCGGGTATCGGTACGTCGATCTTCGCGCCCGTGCGCTTTGCGTGCCCACCAGAGGCCGTTCTCGTAACACTCTTGCCACGGCCCATCGGGTAATCTTGACGAACACACGGGGTGTGGCGCAGTTTGGTAGCGCGCGTCGTTCGGGACGACGAGGTCGCAGGTTCAAATCCTGTTACCCCGACCACTTTCTCCGCGGTCGAGTGCACTCCCGCGCAACTATGAAAGCGTGACTCGAGCACCGCTTCGGACGAGGTCAGCCAATGCGTCGACCGACCGTCCGGGGTTAACGCCGACGCACAGGTTGGCTTTCACGGTGACCGCGAGACCGAGTTCGCGTGCGTCACGAGCTGTTGCGTGAACACAGTGGTCGGTGGCAATTCCGACAATGTCGACGGAGTCGATTTCCGCATCCCGAAGGACGTCGGCGAGCGAGGATCCGTCTTCTGTCACTCCCTCGAATGCTGAATACGCCGGCCGGCCTTGGCCTTTGCACACGTGAACAGCGATTCGGCTGAGGTCGAGCTCTGCGTGGTAATCGGCGCCGTCTGTGCCTGCGACACAGTGCTGCGGCCACGTGTCGACGAAATCAGGCTGGGACGAGAAGTGCCCACCGTTATCGCCTGCCGAATCGTGCCAATCGCGCGACGCGACAATCAGCGAATACGTCTCATGGTTACTCGACAGGAACTCTGTGATTCTTCGAGCGATTTGCGTCCCGCCGTCACACGGAAGCGCTCCGCCTTCCGTGAAATCGTTCTGAACATCAACGATGAGGAGTGCGCGTTTCACCGGTCCCCTAGTACGACGCTAGGTTGCTGCCGCAGGTATAGCCGGCAGTGAACACGGTATCAATTGCGACCATGGCTGTCGACGACACTGTGCCACGAGCGACGACGATGGCAATGAGCGGCGTTCCGTCAGCGGCCGTGATTCGTCCGCCAAGCGAATACACGCCGTTGATCCATCCCGTTTTCGCAATGACGTTTCCGCGGGCAGCCGCGTTAGGCGCTGCAAACCGCGACGCGAGCGTTCCCGACTTTCCAGCCACCGGCAGGGCAGCTGCGACCGATGCGAGCGGGCTGGCTTCGGCAAAGATGTAGTCGAGGAGGTCGGAAAGTTTGGAAACAGGAATCTTGATGTTCCCCGACTCACCTGAGCCGTCGATGAAGACACCCGAGCTCATGTCAATCCCGAGCCGTGTGATGGTGCTTTCCACCGTTTGCTGGAGGGACCGGGCGCTTCCGCCGAGTCCGAGTTTCACGGACGACGCGCGGAGCAAGAATTCCCCAAGAGTGTTGTCTGAGCCAGGAAGCATTTGTGCGACGAGCCGAGAAACCGGCTGAGAGGTTACGGACGCGAGCTGGGTTGCATTGCCGGGAGCCGAGCCGAATGTGATCGTCACTGCGCCGTCCCCGTTACCTTCAGCGCGAAGTGCGGCGATGAAGGCGTCCGCGGCTCGACGCGACGGATCGGTGGACCGTGGGCTGGTTTGACGCGTCGGGTTAGCGCGATCGCCGTCGACCATGAGTGGGACGATAAGCGGCTGATAGCCGTCCGTGCGCTCCTTCGTCGGCCACGACGGGTGCCACGCATCGTCAACGGGGAACATCGACAAATCCACGATGACGTTCGTCACGACCGAGTCGTCCGGGTCAGCAGCCTGGAGTGCAGAAATGGTTTGTTGCGCGAGATCGACAATTGACGGCGCTCCGTCGTAAATCGTTCCGTTGCCTGCCGTGAGGGTCGGGTCGCCGCCGCCGATCAGCACAACGCTTCCCGCGGTTGACCCTTTCACGACTCGTGTTGTCAGGGTTGCATCTGGGCCGAGTGCTGTTAGCGCGACGGCAGCCGTGACGACCTTCATCACGCTTGCCATCGGCACAGCCGGCTCTTCCCCAAACGTGTACAGAATTTCGTCCGTCACCGCGTTTCGGATGTGAACGGTCGCGGTTCCCAATCGTGCATCGGCAACGGCCGCAGCGATTGAACACGTCCGCACGGGAGATGCGTCGGCGATCGTGTCCGGAACCAATCGCGATTCTTCGGTCGGTGTGGGGACGGGGGCTGCATCCGAAGGCACGAACAACCCAGCGGCAATTGACAAACCGAAAATGGCAATTCCGGCGATTGTCGGAATCACGAAGGCGGGAAGTTTTCGGCGTGGTGGCTTTGTTACTGACGCTTCTTCAGTCATTCGCCAACCCCTTCGGTCGTGTGCGAGCCGACTACGAGGTTCGAACTCGTGACCTTCTGTTTACAAGACAGATGCTCTACCAGCTGAGCTAAGTCGGCGATACGTCAAGCGTATCAAGTGCAACCGGGGTGTTTACTGACCGGCTGCAGCGAGAATCGCTGACAAGAACTCCTCGTTGTTGAACGGGTAGGAGTACTTGAACGGAACACCGTTGATGAGAACGGTTGGCGTTCCCGAGATCTTCGTGAAGCTTGGGTCGAGGTTGTTGATCGCAAGGGTTCCACCCATCGCACGCGCGGTCGATGCGCCAACCCAACTCTTGAATTCTTGGTCTTCGATACACGCGATCGCCTGCTCGTTGGCCCCAACCTTCTCTGCGAGCGCGATAATCTGCTCGTCACTGAGACCGGGGGTGTTCTCCGCTGGCTGATTTGCGAACAACTCGTTGTTCATTTCGAGGACGCTGTCAGGGACATAGTTCGCGAGGCACGCGATGGCGTTCGCTGCGCGAGTGGAGTACTGCGTTCCCTGCGACAGGTTGTCGAGGAACGCGAGCGGGTGAATTTCGATCGTCGCTGAACCACGAGCGACGAGGTCATTGATACTTGCGCCGTTCTCAGCCTCGAATTCACCACAAATCGGGCACAGGAAGTCAACGAAAATGGTGATGTCGACGATGTCAGCGGAGTTCTCCGGTGTCGCGACGGGCTTTGCATCGGCGGGAAGAGCGTCCGTCTTGACGGCCTTGTACTCGGCACCAATCTTGATGCCGTCACTCGCCATGTTGAGCGGACCGGGACCAGCCGGTTTCGTTCCCTCGAGGATGACCGCAGCAAGGATTCCGATCACGGTAACGGCTGCGATTCCAAGTCCAAGCTGGGTCAAGAGACGGCCGCGCTTGTCGCGAGCCGAAGACTGTGCGCTCAAGCTTCTCGCTTGCTGGCGGGCTTTTTCACGTGCCTCATTGCGGTTGGGGCGCTTTGCTGCGTTCATGATGGTCCTGACGTCGGGGCGAAATCTCGCACAATGTACAACTTCAATAGTTTAGCGAGGTTCGGCAGTGTGGCAACTTGGAGGTTCCTTTGACGGCCCTCCCCTGTCATACTGAAAGGGTCGTTCCACGAGCGGCATTCGTTCACAAAGGATCGTCCGGCACGTACCTGCCGGTGAAGGAGAAAATCATGGCTGGTGTCATTTTTGACAAGGCAACACGCGTCTACCCTGGGACAACGAAGCCCGCGGTCGACGCCATCGAACTCGACATCAAGGACGGTGAATTCCTCGTCCTCGTTGGCCCATCGGGTTGCGGGAAGTCGACGACTCTGCGAATGCTCGCCGGCCTGGAAGACATCGACGGCGGAAGAATCCTCATCGGCGACCGCGACGTGACAAACGTCGCCCCGAAGGACCGCGATATCGCCATGGTTTTTCAGAACTACGCGCTCTACCCGCACATGACGGTCGCTGAGAACATGGGCTTCGCGCTCAAGATTGCCGGCGTCGACAAGGAGGAACGCGCTAGCCGTGTTCTCGAAGCAGCGAAACTGCTCGATCTTGAACCGTATCTCGACCGCAAGCCCAAGGCACTGTCCGGTGGTCAGCGCCAGCGCGTTGCGATGGGTCGTGCGATTGTTCGTCAGCCCCAGGTGTTCCTCATGGACGAACCACTCTCCAACCTCGACGCCAAGCTTCGTGTCCAGACGCGAACCCAGATCGCGTCACTCCAGCGTCGTCTTGGCGTCACGACCGTTTATGTGACCCACGACCAGACGGAAGCGCTCACAATGGGCGACCGGATAGCCGTTCTCAAAGACGGAGTTCTCCAGCAGGTTGGAACGCCCCGTGACCTTTATGAAGCACCGGCCAACGAGTTTGTCGCCGGATTCATCGGTTCGCCCGCGATGAACCTCTTCCCCGCAGACATCGTCAAGGGTGGCGTTCAGTTCGGCACAGACACAGCAGCACTGTCGGCCGATGTACTCGCGGGAGTCAAAGGCAAGCGCGTCACGGTGGGTGTTCGCCCGGAGGACGTAGAAATCTCGAAGAGCGGCAAGGGAATCAAGGTTGAGATCCTCGTCGTCGAAGAACTCGGCGCTGACGGTTACCTCTACGGCACCGCTGAAGCGGGTGGCGAGAAGATCGATGTCGTCATTCGCGTCGATGGACGAGTTCACCCGTCGGCAGGCGACACGGTGTTCATGACGCCGAAGCCAGCTCACATTCACGCCTTCGACATCGAGTCCGGTGTCCGACTCGGTGACTCACGGGTCAAGCACTAGCGATTCCGGAAGTCAGAGAATTCTCACGCGATGACCCACCAGCCTCAGCTAACGGGTACTGACAGGGACGACATTCTGTCGCTTCCGTGGGGAATCCCGTTAGAGGAGTGGCCAGCGAGTGTTCTCGTGGCGCTCCCGCAGGGTATTTCTCGGCACACGGTGAGGTTTGCGCAAGTGGGCGAAGAAGTCGTCGCCGTCAAGGAGACGACCTCCGAAATGGCGACCCGCGAATTTGACCTGCTTCGACATCTTCGGAAGCGCGGAGCGCCTGCCGTCAAGGGGATTGCGGTGGTGACCGACCGCCGGGACAGCTCCGGTGACGACTTGCCGTCCGCACTCATCACCAAACATTTGCGCTTTTCCATGCCGTATCGAGCTGTTTTCTCGAAGACGCTTCGGCCAGACACTGCAACGCGATTTGTCGATGCGATGGCTGTCCTTCTCGCGCGTCTTCACTTGAGCGGCTTTTACTGGGGAGATGTGTCGCTGTCGAATGTGCTTTTCCGACGAGACGCGGGTTCGTTCGCTGCGTACCTCGTGGACGCGGAAACCGGTGAACTCATCGACGGCGAACTCAGTTCAGGGCAGCGGGCGAACGACCTCGAAATTGCACGTGTCAACATCGCCGGAGAGCTCCTCGACCTTCTCGCCGGTGGGCGGCTTGACGCGTCAATCGACCCTGTCACGCTCGCAGCGAAGTTTGTGACCAGCTACGAAAGCCTGTGGGCTGAATTGACCGAGTGGCAAACCATGGATTCATCCGAGACGTGGAAAATCGCAGAGCGTGTTGAACGCCTCAACGCGCTGGGGTTTGACCTCGGTGAGATTTCGCTGTCAACCGATTTGCCTGGCAATGCCGTGAAGGTTCGTCCTAAAGTCGTGGATGCCGGTCATCACACTCGTCGCCTCATCCGACTCACGGGGATTGACGCAGAGGAAAACCAAGCGCGTCGACTTCTCAATGCTCTCGACGAGTACTCTGCTCGATCGCGGAAGGACGACCAGTGGGATGAGGGTCGTGAGGCGCACGAATGGCTTGTCTCTGAGTTTGAACCAATAATCGATTCAATTCCCGAGGACCTTCGAGGCAAGTTGGATGCTCCGCAGGTGTTCCATGAAATTCTCGAACACAAGTGGTACCTCGCGCGTCAACGAGAACGTGATGTTCCACTCGCGGAAGCTGCTACTGCTTATTTCTCCGACATTCTGCGCCACCGACGTGACGAAGAAGTTCTGGTTTCGCCACCGACGACGACGATTCCTCTTCCCGTCATCACCGACTGGCGCGACAGGGTCTAGCGGCGTTTGGCGCGGAGCATTGCGATTTCATACATCGTGATGGATGTCGCAATTCCGGCATTGAGCGATTCGGTTGTCGCACCGATTGGGATTGACACAAGCGCATCGCATTTCTCCGCGACGAGCCGCGAGAGGCCTTTTCCTTCGCTTCCGACGACGATGAGGAGTGGCTGATCGGCGATTGCTAGCCCTGGAAGATCCATTTCGCCGTCACCATCGAGCCCGAGAACGAAAACCCCACGCTCTTTGAAAGCAACGATGGTTTGCGTGAGATTGGCGGCCATGGCGACAGGCATCCGTGCAGCTGCGCCCGCCGACGTTTTCCACGCTGCAGCGGTCACGCCGACACTTCGACGCTGCGGAACAATGATCCCGTGCCCACCAAACGCAGCTGTGCTGCGGATGATGGCGCCGAGATTGCGCGGATCGGTGATTCCGTCGAGGGCGACAAACAGCGCGGTGTCACCGCGGCCCTCGACGTAGTCGAGCAAATCCATCGGGTGCTTGTACTCGTAGGGCGGAACGGCGAGGGCAATTCCCTGGTGAACAGAGCCTTCACCGCAGAGGCGATCCATTTCGGGGCGCATAATCTCGAGGATCGGCAGCCCCTTCTTGGTCGCAATCGACAGTGCTTCCTTCACGCGGTCGTCAAACTCGACGCGAGACGCGACGTAGAGGGTAGTTGCCGGCACTCCTGTTCGGAGCGCCTCCAAGACCGAGTTGCGGCCGTTGACAATTTCGCTGTCTGAGTCTTTGCGCTTCGTAGACGCTCGCACACCGGTTGGCCGACTTCCGGATGCTGGGCGCTTACCAAAACGTTCTTGCGCAGCGTCGAGACGATCCTTCGCCGCCTTGCGCTTGCCAGCGACATGCCACGAACGGTCTTCCGCTTTGGGGGTCGGCCCCTTGCCTTCGAGCGAACGACGACCGAGTCCGCCCGTTCCCTTGAGTGGACCCTTCTTGCCTTTGGCCGCTCCGGGCCGTCCTGGCTTAACCATTGATTGTCCACCTTGTCGATTCAGAGCCGTCTTCCACGGCGATGCCAGCGGCATCAAGATCATCGCGAATGCGATCAGCCGTCGGCCAATCTTTCCGCTCGCGGGCGGCGTTTCTCTCTGTGACGAGCCTGTCGACCAAGACCGCAAGCGTAGCGTGCGACGCTCCCGATTCGTCGATCCGGGTGTCCAGGCCGAGCACAGCGGTCATCGCTGCGACGTCGTTCCCGCGCGCGACCACGGCGGTTTCGTCAGCTGCGTCCAGCGCAGTGTTTCCCGCGCGCACAGTGTCGTGAAGAACCGCGAGCGCCGCGGGAATTCCCAGGTCATCGTCCATTGCGGCAGCGAAGGCGTCTGGAACCTGGGTTGCATCGATCACTCGTGCGGCGGTTCGAGAAGCAAACTGTCGGATTCGGTCCCACGCGGCCGCGGCCTCGGTGAGCGAACCGTCGTTGATGTCCATCGTGGATCGGTAGTGGGACGCGAGGAGGAAGTATCGAGCAGTCACCGCGTCGGTTTGGCCGAGCAGGTCGGTTGCGCTCATTACGTTGCCGACCGACTTCGACATCTTCTTGCCGCCAACGGTCACGAGTCCGTTGTGGAGCCAGGTGTTGGCGAATTCGTCACCCGCTGCGCGCGATTGAGCGAGTTCGTTTTCGTGGTGGGGGAATCGAAGGTCCAGCCCACCTCCGTGAATGTCGAACGACGAACCGAGGTAGCGGGTCGCCATCGCCGAGCACTCGATGTGCCAACCTGGTCGGCCAGCACCCCACGGTGACGGCCACGCAGCGGTTTCGGGCTCTGATGGCTTGTGCCCCTTCCACAGAGCAAAATCACGCGGGTCGCGCTTTCCTCGCTCAACCGCAGAAGAGTCTGCTTCAACATCGTCGGGAGATTGCCGAGTGAGCTGCCCGTAATCGGGCCACGATGTCACCGAGAAATACACGTCCCCGGAGTCGTCATCAGCCGCGTAGGCATGTCCTCGATCAACCAAACGGCCGATGAGCGCGACGATGTCGGTAATGTGGCCCGTCGCGCGCGGTTCGTACGTTGGGGGAAGAATTCCGAGAGCCGTCGCCGCTGCGGAAAACTCGCCTTCGATTCGGTAAGCGAGCGCCCACCACTCCTCAGAACCGGCTGCGGCGAGAATCTTGTCGTCGATGTCGGTGACGTTTCGAACAAAGGTGACGTCAAAGCCTCGATGGGTGAACCATCGGCGCCACAGGTCGTAGGCGAGGGCACTTCGAAGGTGTCCGATGTGCGGAGCTGCCTGAACGGTCGGACCGCACACATAAATGCTTACGTGTCCAGGTACACGCGGTTCGAAATCACGCAGCGACTGCGTGACTGTGTCGAACAGCCGGATACTCACGTGTCAATGCTACCGAGCGTTAGTGGCCAGCCACGTGAGCGATAGCCACCGCCGTGATGCCACGACCCTCGCCCGTAAAGCCGAGTCCGTCGGTTGTTGTTGCACTGACCGAGACGGGCGCACCGACGATTTCACTGAGAATGCGCTCGAGTTCGACTCGTCGAGGCCCAATTTTTGGCTTGTTTCCGACGATTTGCACTGAAACCGAGCGGGGGCTCAGGCCCATCTCGGCGAGCGACTCGATCGCTCCGCGGATAAACACCTCTCCGCGCGCACCGTCGTAGCGCGGGTCTTCCGTGCCGAACTGCGTACCGATGTCACCAAGGCCAGCGCCTTGGAGGAGCGCGTCACAGATCGCATGGGCTACGGCGTCGCCGTCGGAGTGCCCGTCGAGTCCGGCCTCGCCCTGCCACTCAACGCAGCCGAGCCACAGCGGTTTGGTGTCAGTGAACGCGTGAGTGTCGGTTCCGAGTCCGACGCGGATACCGCCGTCAGCCACGTTCTTGTCGGCGGGGGTGGTGATTTTGAGTCCACGCTCGTCACCGGCGACAACGCGCACGGTTCCGCCACCCTTGCGCCACAACGACGCGTCATCCGTGAAGTCACCGCGAACGTCAGCGAGCAGCTCACGGTAACGGTGAGCCGGAAATCCCTGGGGTGTTTGTACTCGCGCGAGTCGATCACGGTCGGTGGAGTCTTCGACAAAACCGTCGCCTACGACAACCATGGTGTCAACGACAGGGAGTGCAGGAACAACCCCGTCTTTGTTGGCGATGACGGTGTCAATCACGCGCTGAAACACATCTGACGGCATCCACGCGCGAGCGACATCGTGAATGAGAACGACGTCGACGTCTGGCATCGCGGCCATCGCATTCCTCACACTCCCTGTGCGGGTGTCGCCACCAACGACAACGAGTGCCGAGACACCGGCGTTGAGGGCACCGATTCGAACCTCGTCAAGGTGCGATTCTGGTGCAGTGATGACGACCTCGTGCACATCGAGTTCGGCAACCACCCCGAGTGATCGCTCGAGCAGGGTTGTTCCGTTGATCGTTACGAGGGCTTTGGGAATTCCTGCGCCCAACCGGCTACCCGAGCCGGCTGCGAGGAAGACCAAACCGACGCGCGACATGAGAACTAGGAGGCCAGAACCGCGTCGAGTCGAGTTGACGCCTTAGCTTCGTCGACCTTCTCCGCGAGCGCAAGCTCCGAAATCAGAATCTGACGCGCTTTGGCAAGCATGCGCTTTTCTCCGGCAGACAAGCCGCGGTCTTGCTCGCGGCGCCACAGGTCACGGACAACTTCGGAGACTTTGATGACATCGCCCGAGGCGAGCTTTTCAAGGTTTGCCTTGTATCGGCGAGACCAGTTAGCTGGCTCTTCCACGATTGGGTCGCGGAGCACCGCGAAGACGCGCTGGAGGCCGGCCTTGTCGATGACGTCACGGACGCCCACCATCTCGACATTGTCGGAGGGAACTTCGATTGTCAGATTGCCTTGAGTGACAGTGAGCTTGAGGTACTTCTTTTCCTCGCCCCGCACGGTCCGGATCTTGATTTCGACGATGCGTGCTGCACCGTGGTGCGGATACACGACTGTTTCGCCTACTTTGAACGCCATTTGCGCGGATTCCCTTCGCCAGAACTTCAATTTTACCACAGCACGAACGAGTCACTCAGCGCCGGTCTGTTGGCGTCATCCGCGAGCGCTCGAATCAGCGATGTAACGAGTTGGGTAGACTGAAAAGGAACGGATTTCCCCTCGTCAAAGGATTCATTGTGCGTCTTCGTGCCCTTGCCACCACCACTCTCGCCGCAGCCCTTCTCGCTGGAACAGCCGGGTGCGGTGTGTTGTTGGAGCCCGCAACTCTTCAGTCGTACTCCCCGAGCGATGGCGTTAACGCCGAAGTCGGCGATGTCAGCGTTCGCAACGCTCTGCTCGTTGCCAACAGCAGCGGGGACGGCGCCCTTGTCATGACGTTCGTGAACAGCGGAGACGCACTTGTTTTCGTCA
>CAXNHY010000020.1:0-14206 GCA_964202425.1 Microbacteriaceae bacterium MWH-Ta3
GACGACGGAGCGTTCAAGTACGTTCTTGGCCCGGTCGAGGTTGACGGATCATCGATTGTCGACGCTCAGGCGAACTACATCGTTGGGCAGAACGGTGTTCAAACAAACGAGTGGGGCGTCTATCTGACGTTCGACGCCGAGGGAACAACAAACTTTGCAACGGTGACCACCCGTCTCTCCGCCCTGACTGGTGCGCAAAACCAGTTTGCTGTCGTTCTCGACGGTCGGGTGATTATTGCTCCCGCGACCCTCGCGGTCATCACGGACGGAAAGCCCGTGATTTCTGGTGCCTACACAGAAATCACGTCAAAATCTCTCGCCGACCAGCTGAAGTTTGGAGCGCTCCCGATTGGGTTCGAGGTTCAGTCCTCTGACACCGTTACACCGACGCTCGGTGTTGCCCAACTGCAATCAGGTTTGATCGCCGGGGCCATTGGGCTCGTACTCGTCATCATCTATTCCTTGATTCAATACCGCGCACTCGCAGCCGTCACTATCGCATCATTGATTGTTGCGTTTGGTTTCACCTATTTGGTCATCACCTACCTCTCCGCAGCAAACGGATACCGTCTCTCGCTTGCCGGTGTGGCTGGATTGATTGTCGCAATCGGTGTCACCGCCGACTCGTTTATTGTCTACTTCGAACGCGTGCGAGATGAGCTCCGCGAAGGACGAACCCTCGGGTCTGCTGTCGATGCCGGATGGACTCGAGCTGTGCGAACAATTGTTGTCTCGGACGCCGTCAACTTGCTGGCAGCAGTGGTGCTGTTCGTCTTGGCGGTTGGAAACGTTCGAGGCTTCGCATTTACCCTCGGTGTCACGACAGTTGTTGACTTGATCGTCGTCATCTTGTTTACTCACCCGATGCTCCAGCTCCTGTCGCGTACACGGTTCTTTGCATCTGGCCATCCGATGTCCGGCTTGAACCCACGTGCACTCGGAGCTGTCTATCGCGGTCGTGCTCAGTTCAATGTCAGCGAAACCGTCACAGTGAGTGAACGCGGGAAGTCATCAAAAGAAGCGCGTAAGCGCCAGACCATTGCCGAACGGCGAGCCGCCGAGCAGGGAGACGCGTCGTGAGCGCCATTACTCAGTTTGGAAACCGCCTGTACACCGGTGAGACAAGTGTCAATTTCATCGGGCGCAAGTGGCTCTGGTATGCGGCGTCTACCGTCGCGATTCTTCTTGCGGTCGGCGCGACAGTGCTCCGCGGCGGGTTCTCGTTTGGTATTGAATTCCGCGGTGGGTCTGAGTTCCAAATCCTCGGTGCGACGGAGGTCACGACATCAATCGCGGTTGAGACTGTGACTGCTGAAATTGGCGCAGACGCACAGGTTCGTTCAACGATCGTCGGCGGTTCGACCATTCGAGTCCAAACGGACCAACTGACGACGGAAGAGACTGATGCCCTCCGTGGCCAGCTTGCTGACGCGTACAGCGTCGACCTCAATAGCGTGACGTCGAGCTTCATCGGAGCCTCGTGGGGTTCCGATATCACTGGGCAAGCACTCCGTGCACTGGCCATCTTTGTTGTGCTGGTGAGCGTCGTCATGGCCCTGTACTTCCGAACCTGGAAAATGTCGGTCGCTGCGATAGTGGCGATGATCCACGACCTTGTCATCACGGCAGCGGTTTACGGCGCATTCGGGCTAGAGGTAACCCCTGCTGCAATCATCGGACTGCTCACTATCCTCGGTTATTCGCTGTATGACACAGTTGTCGTGTTTGACAAGATCAGGGAGAATACGTCGATCTCTTATGATGTTTCGAAACGGACTTTCGCCGAATCGGTCAACCTCGCTGTCAACCAAACCCTCGTCAGGTCAATTAACACGTCCGTCGTGGCCGTGTTGCCCGTCGGTTCAATTCTGTTCATTGGTTCGTTCCTTTTGGGCGCCGGAACGTTGCGGGATATTTCGCTGTCACTCTTCATTGGAATTGTTGCTGGCGCATATTCAACAATGTTCATCGCAGCTCCGCTCTATGCGCAACTCCGTGAGGGTGAGTCCGAAGAGTCAAAGCAGGGGCGACTGATTGAAGAGAAGATTGTTCGCAACGATTCGGGAGCCGTTCGCTAGCTCTCTACTACGCTGACCTCTGAGGGGAGGGGACATGACCGAGAATAATTCGGCAGCATCTCTTCTCCGGCGTGCGCTTACTCCGCGACTTTTTGTCCGTTCGGACACGGGTGGTGTGCTCGAAAAAATCAAGCGTTCGTTGCGTCAGCACAACGCTCGGGTTGACGTGGCAATCATCGATCGCGCTTACGTGATTGCAAAAAAAGCACACGAGGGTCAACTGCGGCGCTCGGGGGAGCCGTACATCACACACCCTCTAGCCGTTGCTGAAATTCTGGTGGACTTGGGCATCGGTCCGACAACAATCGCTGCTGCGCTCTTGCACGACACAGTCGAGGACACCGAGTACACGCTCGAGGATGTTCGACGTGATTTCGGTGACGAGGTCGCTCTGCTCGTTGACGGGGTGACCAAACTCGACAAAATCAAGTACGGAGACGACGCCGAGGCCGAGACAGTCCGAAAAATGGTGGTTGCGATGTCACGCGATATTCGCGTGATACTCATCAAACTCGCCGACCGTTTGCACAATGCGCGAACCTGGGGATTCGTTCCAACCGAGTCTGCTGAGCGGAAGGCGAAGGAAACACTCGAGATTTACGTTCCGCTCGCCAACCGTCTCGGAATTCAGACGATCAAGCTGGAACTCGAAGACCTTTCGTTCGCGGCACAGAACCCAAAGCTGTATGGCGAGATTGACACGCTCGTTAAGGAGCGGACGCCGGAGAGCGAACGTTTCGTTCAGGACATCATCGACCAGATTTCTGGCGACCTCCGGGCAGCCAAGGTCAAGGCCCAAGTGGTCGGTAGGCAAAAACAGCACTACTCCATTTATCAGAAGATGATTAGACAGTCTCGTGATTTTCAGGAGATTTATGACCTGACCGGTGTCCGGATTTTGGTTGGAACAATCCGTGACTGCTATGCCGCACTCGGAGCTGTGCATGCCCGCTGGAACCCAATGCCTGGGCGCTTCAAGGACTATATCGCGACGCCGAAGTTCAACCTTTATCAGAGCCTGCACACGACCGTTTTCGGTCCAGAAGGCAAAGCGGTCGAGATTCAGATCCGAACCGTTGACATGCACCGTCGTGCCGAATACGGAGTGGCGGCCCACTGGAAGTACAAAGAGCGCCAGGCACTGGGAGCAAAGTCGCCAACAGAACTCGCGACCGACGAGAACATGGCGTGGTTGGCTCACATCACCGACTGGGAAGCTGAGACCGAGGACCCGTCTGAGTTCCTTGACACGCTTCGATACGAGATCGGCGCGAAAGAAGTTTATGTATTCACACCAAACGGACGCGTTATCGGCCTGCCAAGCGGAGCAACCCCTGTTGATTTCGCCTATGCAGTTCACACTGAAATTGGCCACCGCGTCATGGGCGCCAAGGTCAACGGTCGTCTCGTTCCGCTTGATACCGTCCTCGGGTCTGGCGAAACGGTCGAGGTTTTGACATCAAAGAACGCAGATGCTGGACCCAGTCAGGACTGGTTGAACTTTGTCACGTCGCAGCGGGCTCGAGCGAAAATCAAGGGTTGGTTTACGAAAGAACGCAGGGATGACGCGATTGAGAGAGGCAGGGAATCTCTCGCGAAGGTCGTGCGAAAGAAGAACTTGCCTTTGCACCGCATTTTGTCTGCCCAAAACTTGACCGAGGTCGCCCACATTCTTCGATATGACTCCGTCGACGGCCTTTACGCCGCGATCGGAGAAGGCCACGTCTCAACACAGTCTGTTGTGGAGAAGTTCATGGCCCTCGTGGAAGACAACGTCGCAGAGGAAGAAACGTTCGTTGTCCCAACCCGCAAGCCAACGAAAAGCTCTTCGTCAGAGTCGGGCGTTCTCGTCCGGGGCGCTGCGGATGTTCTCGTCAAACTCGCCAAGTGTTGCATGCCGGTTCCCGGAGACCCCATCGTCGGGTTTATCACCCGCGGGAACGGGGTTTCCGTTCACCGAGCCGATTGTCCGAACGTCAAAGGTTTCTCGGACGAACGCGAACGGATGATCGACGTTGAATGGTCTGCAACGAACTCAACTGTCTTTCGCGTGCATATCCAGGTCGAATCGCTCGATCGATCTGGTCTGTTGTCTGACATCACCAAGGTTCTCAGTGAGCATCACCTCAACATCCTGTCTGCTGCGGTCACAACGGACAGCAACAAACTGGCGACGCAGCGTTTCGTTTTTGAGATGTCAGACACGACCCATTTGGATCGAGTGATTCAGGCAGTTCGACAGATTGATGCGGTGTACGACGTGTACCGCGTCAACGCTGGCTAGTTGAGAGCTGAGAGCCACGCCTTTTTGGCGTCGAGGTCTGCGGTGAGTGCCGCAATCTGAACGCTGTCGTTGGACGCCGTTGCGGCAGCGATTTCAGCTTCGAGCTGGGCAATCGATTGTTCGACCTGCGCAGCAAACCCTTCGCGCCGACCAACCTTTGCCGGGTTGGTGCGGTCGAGGTGTTCGGCTTCCAGACCGCGAACGTGGCGATCAATGTCAGACAGCTTGGCGTTTATGGCGCGTTCGTCAGCTTTCGCAACCTGACCAATGAGATCCCACGCAGTGTGGAGTTCACGCAACAGTTTCTTCGCAACCGCAACGTCGTTCTCTTTTGTGACGTGTGCGAATCGCTGGATGAGCTCTGTCTTGGCAGCAAGGTTCGCCGCCCACTCCTCGCTACCGGCGTTGTACAGCGCGTCACCAGCTAGTTTGAAGCGATCCCATAACTGGTTGTCGACAGCGCGTTGCGCAGCGCGGGGAGCCTTCTTCCACTCGTCGAGCAAACGCCGATATGCCGGAATACCCTGCGCGCCCTGTGGCGCAAGGGCTTCTGCGCGCTCACACAGCTCCGTCTTTGCAGTTTTGGCGTCCTTGTCGGCCTTGCCTTTGGTTTGGAAGTAGGCGCGCGAGGCCTTGTCAAATGATTGGCGAGCGGCTCGGAATCGTGTCCACAGTTCGTCCGCGACTTTACGCGGGACCCGGTGGGGAAGTTTCTGCTCGTCCTGCCACTGCTGGAACAGTGCTGCCATCTCGGTCGATGAATTCTTCCAGTGGGTTTTCTCTGGGTCCTGCGCAGCGATTGCCTCAGCACGGTCAACAATGACGGTTCGTCGAGCTAACGATTCTTCGCTTGCAGCCTGGTTGGCTGCATCCTGAGCGCTCTTGAGGTCCCCGAGTGTCTCTGCCACGGCGCCGACGCGCGTTCGCAGTGACGCGAGGTCACCGACGGCGTGCGCGTCGGTGAGGGCGACGACGAGTTTCTCAACCGCAGCGATTAGGTCTCGGACCGGTGCTGATTTCTTGGAGCGCTGTTCAAGCAGTGAAACCTGAGATTCGAGGTCAACGAAGCGCGATTCGTAGAAGGCGAGTGCGTCGGCTGGTTCCGCCCCAACTACCTGTCCTACGCTTCGCCAGTCTCCGTCTTTAACCCAGACAGTTCCATCTGCGTCGACTCGACCATGGGGATTCTTGCTTTCACTCACTCGTCAAGATTACACAGGCAATTCATGGTTGGACTTCCCGTTGCCTAACCGTTATCTCTTTTGCAGATAGGTCGCGACCTATCATGGAGACGTGTCCGACTCCCTCTTTCGCACTGACGCTCCGCTCGCGGTGAGAATGCGCCCCAAAGTTTTGGACGATGTCGTTGGACAAGGCCATCTTCTTCAACAGGGTTCGCCGTTGCGTCAACTAGCCTCGAACTCCGGTCAGGCTGGTGTGTCACTGATCTTGTGGGGTCCGCCTGGGACAGGCAAAACAACGCTTGCGCATGTGATCGCTCAATCGTCGAATCGACACTTTGTTGAGCTCTCCGCTGTCACGGCGGGTGTTCGAGATGTGCGTGCCGTGATGGAAGCAGCGCTCGCGCGCGTGTCCGACGGCGGCGCTGCAACACTTCTCTTCTTGGATGAGATTCACCGCTTTACCAAGGCTCAGCAGGATGCTCTCCTTCCGGGCGTCGAAAACGGTTGGGTCACTCTCGTCGCGGCAACGACCGAGAACCCCTCGTTCAGCGTCATAACGCCACTGTTGAGCAGGTCGTTACTCGTGACGCTCAGACAACTTGACGACAACGACATTGGGATGGTTATTGATCGTGCCTTGGCGGCGCCTCAGGGTTTTGCGGGAACCCGGTCGCTCTCGCCCGAGGCTCGCACTGCACTGATTCGGTTGTCGTCTGGCGATGCGCGGCGTGCACTCACCACGCTTGATTCAGCCGCGAGTGTGTCCTCGACGGAGTCCGAGATCTCAGTGGCCGATATCGGTGTTGCCAGCGAAAGCGCTCTCGTTCGGTATGACAGAAACGGTGACGAACACTATGACGTCATCTCTGCATTCATCAAGTCCGTCAGGGGGAGCGATGTCGATGCCGCCATCCATTACCTCGCCCGCATGGTGGAGGCGGGCGAAGACCCTCGATTCATCGCGCGGCGACTCGTCATCCTCGCAGCTGAGGACATCGGTGTTGCCGACCCCTCGAGCCTGACAATTGCAGTGGCTGCGGCGGACGCCGTGCAGTTGATCGGTATGCCAGAAGGTCGTATCCCTCTCGCTGAGGCGACCATCCATCTCGCGCTTGCGCCAAAGTCCAACTCCGTGATCCGAGCAATCGATGCAGCCATTGGCGACGTGCGTGGCGGCCGCATGAATCCTGTGCCGAAACACCTGCGTGACGGGCACTATCCGGGTGCGTCAGCTCTCGGGCACGGTTCTGGCTACGAATACGCCCACAACGCTCCTGGCGGGGTCGCAGCCCAGTCATACAGGGATGGCGAAGCACCGGTCTATTTCGTCCCGTCAAGCAATGGACGCGAAAAGGAACTCACCGAGCGGCTTGAGAAGATCAGGTCACTGCTTCGCGGGGAGTGAGTGGACGCGCAGAGAGTTTCTGCTATTCTGGAAACACCGCTTTGGCCATGCAACGTGCGGCTGCGTTGCTGGAAAAAGTTTCGGACATCTTTAGCCGGTGTCTCGGCCCTCAGTTTCGCCCTTTATGGGCTCATTGTTTCCGCATCCACAAAAGGAATTTATGTCTGACAAGAATCGCACACGCGCGAAGGTGCGCCTTTCGCGTGCACTCGGTATTGCCCTAACTCCGAAGGCCGCCCGTCTGATGGGTGAGGGTGCATTCCCTCCCGGCCAGCACGGACGAACAAAGCGTAAGTCTGAAGGCGACTATGCCCTTCGTCTTCGTGAGAAGCAGCGTCTTCGCGCCCAGTTTGGCATTCGTGAGAAGCAAATGCGCAACACCTTCAACGAGGCACGACGCACCCAGGGCCTCACCGGTGAGAACCTCGTTGAACTTCTCGAAATGCGACTGGACGCGCTTGTCCTCCGTTCTGGATTTGCCCGCACGACGGCTCAGGCACGCCAGATGGTCGTTCACCGCCACATCCTCGTTGACGGTCAGCTCGTTGACCGCCCGTCGTTCCGAGTGAAGCCAGGTCAGCTGATCCACGTCAAGGAACGTTCGGAAGCAACTCCGTTGTTCCAAGACTCCGCGATTGGCGTTCACCGCGATGTTCTTCCTCCCGTACCGAGCTACCTTGAAGTTTCTCTCGAGAAGCTCCAGGCTCGCCTTGTGCGTCGCCCGAAGCGCGCTGAAGTTCCAGTTCAGTGCGATGTCCAGCTCGTCGTCGAGTATTACGCGGCGCGCTAGAACCCGTCCGAAAAGGGGTGGGCTTCTGGCTCACCCCTTTTCTTTTGCCATAGCATCTGTTTGTGAAAGGAAAATGTTGATGAAATCGTTCCTGTGGCTCGTCATCGGAGTCGCGTCAGCTGTGGTTGGTGCCTTCGCGCTGTCTCGCTCACCGCAGGGCAAGGCGGTCTTGGACAATCTGTCAGCGGGCGCCGAAGCTTTCATTGACGCCATGACGGACGAATACGACTCTCGACGTTCTGACAAACAGGGATAGGTCGAATAGTGGAAACCGCTGAAATTCAACGTCGATGGCTATCGTTTTTTGAGGCCGAGGGGCACACGATCGTCCCGTCGGCATCACTCGTCTCCGACGACCCGACGCTGCTCTTCACGGTCGCCGGGATGGTGCCGTTCATTCCCTACCTGACGGGTGTTGTGCCAGCACCGTACTCGCGCGCGACAAGCGTGCAGAAATGCATCAGAACCCTCGACATCGAAGAGGTCGGCAAGACTACGCGTCACGGGACTTTCTTCCAGATGAACGGAAACTTCTCATTTGGCGACTACTTCAAGGAAGGCGCTATCGGATACGCGTGGTCGCTGTTGACAACGCCGGAATCCGACGGGGGCCTCGGCTTCGACGAGAAGGATCTGTGGGTAACCGTCTACGAAGACGACGATGAAGCCATCGATTTATGGAAGAAAATCGCTGGTATCCCGGAGGATCGCATTCAACGTTTCGGCAAGACGGACAATTTTTGGTCGACGGGTCAGGCTGGTCCGGCTGGTCCGTGCTCCGAGATCTACTTCGACAGGGGACCGCAGTACGGGCCTGATGGCGGCCCAGCGGTCGACGATACGCGTTACCTCGAAATCTGGAACCTCGTGTTCATGCAGTACCTCATCTCTGACGTGAAGTCGAAGACAGAGTTCACGATTGACGGCGAACTCCCCAGCAAAAACATTGACACCGGCATGGGTATGGAGCGTGTTGCGTTCATCAAGCAGGGCGTCGACAACATGTATGAAATCGATCAAGTTCGACCTGTTCTTGATATGGCGTCCGCCCTGTCAGGCAGGATTTATGGCGCTTCACACGAGGACGACGTGCGAATGCGTGTGATCGCAGACCACATCCGATCGTCGCTCATGCTGATGTCAGACGGTGTCGCGCCAGGCAACGAGGGCAGAGGTTACATTCTTCGCCGGCTCCTCCGTCGTTCGGTTCGTGCGATGCGTCTTCTCGGAGTCGACGCTCCGTCGTTCACGGAGCTGTTTGCAGCGTCACGCGACGCGATGAAGAGTGCGTACCCCGAAATCGAGACACACTATGACCGGATTGCCCGCATTGCTGTCGGTGAGGAAGAGGCATTTCTCAGGACGCTCGCCTCGGGAACACAGATTCTTGACCTCGCGGTGACCGAGCGCCAGGAAGCCAAGCTCGTCGAACTCGACGGCGACACAGCGTTCCTTTTGCATGACACGTATGGTTTCCCGATTGACTTGACGGTCGAGATGGCGGAGGAAGCTGGCCTTACCGTCGACCGCGAGGTTTTCGAAACACTCATGAACGCGCAACGAACTCGAGCGAAGGCCGATGCGAAAGCAAAAAAGGGTTCGCTCGCCGATGTGAGCGTCTACGGGGAGTTCCGCCGTGATGGTGAAACTGTCTTCACGGGCTACACCGACCTGACAACTGACACGAGCGTGCTCGGAATCGTCAGCGGTGGAGCCTCGGTTTCGTCGGCCCGCCTTGGCGAGACCGTCGAACTAATCCTTGCTGAGACCAGCCTTTACGCAGAAAGCGGTGGGCAGGACGCTGACGAGGGAACGATCGTCGGATCCAACTTCACCGCTGAAGTACTCGATGTACAGCGCCCCATCAAGGGACTGGTCGCGCACACCGTAAAAATCACTGACGGAGAAGTCGCCGTGGACGACTCGGTCACGACGATTGTTGACGTTGCGTACCGTCGCAAATCAGCTCAAGCGCATTCGGCGACACACCTCGTCCACGCCGCGCTGAGGCAAACCCTCGGCTCTGACGCGCACCAGGCTGGCTCTTACAACAAGGCTGGCTACATGCGTTTCGACTTCGCGTGGAACCAGGGATTGTCTGCCGCTACCCGTTCAGAGATTGAGGAAATCGCGAACAACGCGATTGCTGACAACCTCGAGGTGTCGACTCGTGTCATGTCGTTGGACGACGCAAAGAAGGACGGCGCCATGGCCCTGTTCGGAGAAAAGTACGGTGACACTGTCCGGGTCGTAGACATCGGAGGACCGTGGTCGCGCGAGCTGTGCGCCGGAACCCACGTCTCCCGCTCGAGCGAAGTTGGACTGATCAATCTCGTCAGCGAATCGTCAATTGGCTCGTCAAACCGACGGATTGAGGCACTCGTCGGTACGACTGCATTTGCTGAGTTCGCTGCCGAGCGTGCACTCGTCGCTGAGCTTACGTCTAGTTTGAAGACTCCCAGAGACCAGCTCGCAGGGCGAGTTTCCGATCTCGTGGAGCAGCTCAAGACCGCCGAAAAGGCCATCGCACAATTTTCTGCGTCCGCTTTGGGTGAGCGAGTGCCAGCACTCGTTGCCCAGTCAGCAACTGTTGGCGACGTCACCCTCATCGCAGTCAGCATTGGCGTTGTCGACTCGAACGACTCTCTGAGGAAACTCGTTATCGATGTCCGTGACCGCATCGGTGCTAGCGCCGCCGTTGTGGCACTCGGCGCGGAGGTCGACGGCAAGGGTGCTGTCGTCATTGCTACCAATGACGCATCGCGCGCGCTTGGCCATAGCGCTGGAAACTTCGCAAAAATCGCAGCAACTGTGCTCGGCGGAGGCGGCGGTGGCCGCGACGACATCGCTCAGGGCGGCGGGCCGAACGTCGGTGCGCTCGGTGCAGCGCTCGAGGGTATCCGCGCAGCCGTAATCGGGTCCTAATGCGGCGCGGTGTTCGCTACGGGATTGATGTCGGTAAGGCACGTGTCGGTGTAGCCCGGTCCGACATCGATGGATTGATGGCGGTACCTTCTGAGACGTGCTCTCGCGACGACGCAATCGAACGTCTTCGCACCGTTGCGCTAGCGACCGATATTCTCGAATGGGTTGTTGGCCTGCCCCGCACTCTCGACGACAGAGAGACGCCGTCGACGACGGATGCTCGTGAATTCGCTTCGGCTCTTGTCGCAGCAACCGGTGTTCCAGTTCGACTCGTAGACGAGCGCTTTTCGACGGTTAGCGCCCAAGCGTCACTCCACTCGGCGAGCCATACCGTCAAGTCCTCGAGGGCGGTTATCGATCAGGTTGCTGCGACGATTCTGCTCCAAACAACCCTCGATGCAGAGCGTGCGGGCGGTATGCTGGGCGAGATGCTGGAGGTGTCATGAGCGAAACCCGACGTGAAGCGCGCGCCAAGACATCGTCGAAGCGCCGCGGGATTATTGCTGGTGTTGTTATCGCGAGTCTTGTCATGCTCGGCGGAGGCGGTTTCCTTGCCTGGAACACGTACGAGACGCCGATTCGGCGCTTGTTTGACCTCCCGCCACCAGACTTCGTCGGCGAGGGATCAGCACCGACAGTCCTTGTGTCGATTGGGGACGGCGATTACGGCGACGCCATTGCACAGAAGCTTTTCGACGCTGGTGTAACCAAGTCGTTTGACGTTGTTTACGAGACGCTTCTCGCTGACTCGTCGATTGTGTTGTACCCCGGAACGTTTGAAATGAAGACAGGGATGAGCGCAGCTGCTGCCCTCAAATACCTGACCAACCCAGACAATCGCAAGGTCTGGAAGGTGACAATTCCCGAGGGCCTCATTCTGGGTGATGTGCTCGCTCTGCTGTCGGAAGGGACTGGTGTTCCACTTTCTGACTTCGAAACGGTCGTTTCTGACACTGCTCAGTTCCGTCTGCCGGAGGAAGCACCGTCGATGGAGGGCTACCTTTTCCCGGCGACGTACGAGTTCGAATACGGCGCAACGGCCCATTCAATGATCACGACCATGGTCAAAGAAACCAATACTCGACTCACTGATCTGGGTGTTCCCCTAGACGACCGATATGCGCTCATCACGCTCGCGTCGGTGATCCAGCGTGAAGCCGGGAGTAATCCTGATGATTTTGGCAAGGTGGGTCGGGTGTTCACGAATCGCATTGAGAACGGCTGGAAACTTCAATCGGACGCAACCGTTGCCTACGGCACCGGAAATCTCGACACCGTGTGGACGACGGACGCTGAACGGGCGGATGCGTCGAACCTCTACAACACCTATGTCCACGACGGGCTTCCGGTTGGTCCGATCGGTGCCCCCGGAGAGGTTGCTCTTCGCGCTGCGCTCGAACCGACACCTGGGCCGTGGTATTTCTTCGTTCCCATCAACCTCAAGACTGGTGAAACGGTGTTTTCGGTGACCGCAGCCGAGCACGGTCGTGCCGTGGGTCAATTACAAGCGTGGTGTCGAGCGAGCGAAGAAAACGCCGCTTACTGTGAGTAGCAATTTCGCGGTTCTCGGAAGTCCGATTGGACATTCCCTGTCACCGGCATTGCACTCCGCGGTCATTACTCGATTGGGCATTGATGCAACCTACGACAAGTTCGAGGTCGTGGAGGACGAGTTCCAGGCGTTCCTCGAATCGCACAGTTTGTGGGAGGGCTTCTCGCTCACGATGCCCCTCAAGCGTGTGGCTCGACAGCGTGTTGTCTCGGAGTGCTCTGTTTCGTCACTAACAGGTGCTGTCAACACAATTGTCCGCCGCCCAGAGGGTTGGTTCGGTTTCAACACTGACGTTTGGGGTGCTCAGCAAGCACTCAGCAGTCAGCTAAACACCGTAGGTGATTCAGCAATCTTGATCGGCGCCGGGGCGACGGCCCAGTCTTTGTTCGTCGCTTTACACGGCATTGGAGTTACTGAGTTCACTATCCTCGTGAGGGACGAGTCTCGGGCGACTGACGTAACAGAAGTTGCCTCGCGACTTGGCGTCACACCGCGAGTGGAGCGACTCGGAGCAACGGTTGCAGCAGACATCGTTGTCAACACTCTGCCGAGTTCGGCAGTTCTCAACGACGAGACCATCGAGGGAATCGACGGCAGCGCCCTGTTCGACGTGACCTACGACCCGTGGCCGACCGTCCTCGCAACAGAGTGGACTGCGCGCGGACTTCCCGTAGTCAGCGGAAAGTGGATGCTGCTGTGGCAAGCCCTCCGGCAATCACGACTCTTTTACGGCGGTGACGTCGAGGACGAGTTGCCTGACGAGTCGACAATCGTCACGGCAATGCGCTCTGCGGTTGGTCTCTAATCGAGTCACGGTCTGGGAGAATGGTGACATGCGCTGGCTAACCGCAGGAGAATCGCACGGACCCGAACTCGTTGGCATAATCGAGGGCCTTCCGGCTGGTTTTCCCGTGTCGCTTGACGCAATCCGTGCCGATTTGGCCCGCCGTCGCTTAGGTTACGGTCGCGGGGCTCGCATGAAGTTCGAGGAAGACGCCGTCACGATTTCGGGCGGTGTACGACACGGCCTCAGCATGGGGAGCCCGATCGCCCTGCGTATCGCGAATACTGAATGGCCCAAATGGGTCGAGGTCATGAACCCCGAACCCGTCGATGGATACGAGCCATCCGCAGGTCGTGGTGCGCCGTTGACCCGCCCGCGCCCAGGCCACGCTGACCTTGCTGGCATGCAGAAGTTTGGCTTTGACGATGCGCGCAATGTGCTTGAGCGAGCGTCAGCACGTGAGACGGCTACCCGCGTGGCACTTGGAGCAGTCGCTCGGTCATTTCTCGGGGAACTGGGCATTCATGCGCTGGCCCATACCGTGGCAATCGGAGAGGTTTCAGTACCTGAGGGAACGCCAGCGCCGCGCATGACGGACGTCGCTTCGCTTGACGCAGACCCGCTCCGGTGTTTCGATTCCGCTACATCCAAACTCATGGTCGACCGCGTGGATCAGGCGCACAGCGATGGCGACACTCTGGGTGGAGTCGTTGAGGTCGTCGTATTCGGTCTGCCACCCGGGATCGGCTCCTACACCCACTGGGACAGGCGTCTGGATTCCAGGCTCGCCGGAGCCATGATGGGAATCCAAGCAATCAAGGGCGTTGAAGTCGGCGACGGGTTTGCTACAACCAGGCGACCCGGCAGTCTCGCCCACGACGAAATGGTGCCGGGTGACGGCATTGAGCGTCTTTCCGACCGAGCTGGCGGCATTGAAGGCGGCATGTCGACTGGGCAGGTTCTCCGTGTTCGCGCTGGGATGAAGCCGATCGCAACAGTTCCTCACGCACTCAGAACGGTCGATACGTCAACGGGTGAGGCGACAGCGGCTCATCACCAGCGTTCCGATGTTTGTGCAGTGCCCGCTGCAGGTGTCGTTGCCGAAGCGATGGTGCTCCTTGTCATCGCCGAGGCAGTGCTCGAGAAGTTCGGTGGTGACTCCATCGCCGAGACGAGACGCAATCTCGACTCATTCGTCGCATCA
>CAXNHY010000021.1:0-13794 GCA_964202425.1 Microbacteriaceae bacterium MWH-Ta3
CTTGTCGTCATCGGAACAGTAATCGGGCTCATCGGCCGCTTCGCGTTCTCCCCGTCACCCTCAGGGACTCCAACCCCGCCATCCTCCGCTTCTCCGACACCGAGTCCCACGGATACGGCAAACGGGAAAGTCACGATTTCCGAATCCGATTTTGTTGGGCTCACGGAAAACCAAGTGCGAGATCTTCTTGAGAGCCTTGGCCTCCGCCTCGATGCTGTCGCAGGAAACATTCCCGACGAGCCAGATCTCGTCGGCACGGCGTATCGAGTCAACCCCACGGGAAGCCTTGCGCCCAACACGCTCGTGGCGGTGTACTTCTATGACGCGATACCCACTCCTCCAGCACCAAGCTCACTGACAGTCAGTGCCGGGCCCTACACTCCAGGTTCAACGATCACGATTTCGTGGCCGACGTACAACAAGTGCCCTTCAGGATTCGCGCTCAGCAACTACCAGTTCACGGTCTCCGGCGGCACACTGCCGACTGGTTCCACGTACGCGCCGGGAACATTGAGCACCACCGTCGTGATTGCATCGGACACGGCGGAAGTTCGGGTGTCCTATGTCGTGTCGTGTGGCTCGCTTTCTTCAAACCCCTCCGACGACTTGGTGGTGACCGTTGACTGACTCCCCTACCCCATCCCGCAGTGGACTGGATTCTGTTCTCGCGAACGGATTCCTCTTCAACGGGCGGTATCGCCCAGAACGGCTCATTGGTCGGGGAGGTATGGCGAACGTGTACCTCGGGACCGACACTCGACTTCAGCGCCGTGTTGCCATCAAGGCGCTACGCCCTGAAATCGCCATTGACAAAGATTCTCGCAAGAGGTTTCAGCGCGAAGCCCACGCGGTAAGCACCATGGGCCACCCGAGCATCGTTCGCGTTTACGACGCAGGGGAAGAGCTCATCCCCGCCGCGTCGCCCGATGTCCCCATCCCTTACATTGTGATGGAATACATCGACGGCAAGATCCTTCGAAAGCTGATGGACTCTGGGCAATTTGAACCCAAGGTCGCAGTTCACATCGCACTCGGAATACTCGACGCTCTCGACGAATCACACCGTGCCGGAATCATTCACCGGGACATCAAGCCGGGAAATGTCATGGTCACGCAGACCGGTCTCGTTAAAGTGTGTGACTTCGGAATCGCCCAAGCCATTGAGGACCCAACCAACGACCCGAGCGCGATCGTCGGTACAGCCCAGTATTTTTCCCCCGAGCAGGCAAAAGGCGAACTCATCGATGGGCGGTCGGACGTCTATTCGACCGCGGTTGTTCTCTTTGAAATGGTGACGGGGACGCCCCTGTTTACTGGTGATAGTTCTGTCGCTGTCGCCTACCAGCACGTCACTCAGACCGCGCCGCGATCGCGTAGCCGTCGCCCCGAGCTTTCTCCCGAACTCGACATCGCCATCGCGAAAGGCCTAGAGAAAGACCGGTCACTTCGTTATGCGACTGCTGCTGAGTTTGCCGCTGCGCTTCGATCAATCTCCACATTTATCGGTGGGGGTCACGAAATTCCTGCCGCGGTGGTCGCCGACGCCGAGCCCGTAGAATTGTCCACGGTGGCGACGCCCACCCCCGCAACGCAAGAACGGCCAGAAACGATGGACTTCTCCGAAATCCGAAATTCGCTGACTAGTGACGAACCCCCACAAGCGAAAAGCGCGAAGTGGATGATCCTCATGGCGGCCGGTGTGCTTGTCGTGACGAGTGTTGTGGCCGGCATGATGTTCTGGGTTCTCACGCTCGGATCGTCGTCATCAATCGGCGGTATCGCGATTGAAGTACCTGCCGTAACGAACTCTGAATACTCTGCCGCTGAAAAGAAACTGACCGATCTTGGCCTCATCGTCAAACGTGTAACCGAATCCAACGACGACGTCCCAGCTGGTTCCGTGATTCGAACCGAACCAGAAGCTGGCGTCCGCGTTGGCGCGGGAGAGACCATTACCGTCGTCGAGTCAACCGGCCCGGACTTGCAATCGGTGCCCGACGTCGCGCTTACGCTTCTCGATGCCGCAACCGCTCGAATAACAGAGGCGGGTTTCGTTCTCGGCACGGTGACGGCCGAGTATTCACCGAGTGTCGAAGCGAATGTCGTCATCCGGTCTGACCCAGCTGTCGGAATCGAACTTGGTGCCGGCGAGGCAGTAAACCTTGTCATCTCCAACGGCAAAGTCCAGGTTCCCAATGTTGTTGGAAGTTCGATTCAGAAGGCAAAGGAATTGCTCGAAGGGCCGACGGTTCAGTACACCGTGACTGTGCAGACCGACACCACGTGCACGGGAGCGGTTGTCAAGTCGCAGTCAATCCGAGCGGGTGACGGGCCGCAGCACCAGGCCATCACCGTTGTTTACTGCGCTGGCTAACTACTTTTCGTCCGTGGCGGCTGTCATAAGCGGACTCAGTGCTCGAGCGCGGGCGCTGACACCCGTCATGCCCGTCAATTCGAGCCAATTTCCCAGCATCGTGTAGCCGCTTTCGGTCAACACCGACTCTGGATGGTACTGAACGCCCCACACTGGCTCGGTGACGTGTTCGACCGCCATGATCACACCACCCTCAGTTCGGGCAGTGACCCTCAATTCATCGGGAATCGTCCCGTCAACAATGGCGAGCGAGTGGTACCTGGTGGCGCGAAACGGGCTCGGCACACCGTCAAACAGTGGCGAGTTGGCGTGATTGACGGCACTGGTCTTTCCGTGCATGAGCTCTTCTGCGTGCGTCACAATGCCGCCCATTGCTTCAGCAATCGCTTGGTGCCCGAGGCACACCCCAAACAGCGGCAGGTGAGTGGCAATGGCGTACTTGATGATCGCGATTGATAGACCAGCTTCAGCCGGAGTCCCTGGCCCTGGCGAAATAAGAATCCCATCAAAACCCTCTAGTCGCGCTGGGATTTCGGATTCCGCAAAGGCATCATTACGAACGACGACAACTTCTGCACCGAGCTGTTGAACGTACCCAGCTAGCGTGTAAACAAATGAATCGTAATTATCGAGGATAAAAATTCGGCTCACTGATCAACCGTCGTCACGGGTTGGATGAACGTTTCGGCCGCCCACGGAAAAATCCATTCAACAGAGACGGAGAGTACAACAATCACAATCGCAACGGCCTGAAGGATTTTTGCCCACCGAGGGCCGGGGAGGATTTGCCACAACGCTGAGTACATGACTATCCAGCCGCCTTCATTGCTGCAACCTCTGCGGGTGCACCTCGGTCGCGAGGCACAAATGTCTCGAACACCGAATACGCGATAACGCGTTCGGCTGACGAGAGCTTGGGGTGGCAAGACGTGAGTGTCAAGAGGCGATCCGCGCCTGCTGCGTTGGACTGCGGCACTGGCTTGATGACGGCAACCTCTTTGGGCCAGACGTATTCCAGGTTTCGATAGCGGTAAACGTACCAGCCTGCTTCCGTTTCGATGTAGAGGCGGTCACCTACTCGAAGCTGGTCGATGTTGCCGAGGGGAGCGCCATACGTTGTCCTGTGGCCGGCAATCGCGAAGTTACCAATCTCGCCCAGTTCGTTGGACTGGGGATAGTGCCCCAGTCCAGAGTTTCGAACGTTGAGGACCTTTTTGGGATCGATCCCGTGCGAAATTGCCCGCTCGAAAGTTTCTCCAAAGCGAGGGACAATCAGAGTTGCAAAACGGGTATTGAGAGCCGGTGAGGCGGTGATCGGAGGCTCCGGTTCTAGACGTGCACCGGCCGAATCGCCAGGGTGGCGGTCAAACTCGGGAACGGAAAGGGGAACGTTGTCCCATTTGTCGGAGAGCTCCGATCCGGCGTTGTTCTGTGCGATTCCCGATACGACGTCGTTGTACCACACGTGCCAGCCGAGGAAAAGGAGAACGAAAACTCCCGCCGTCATGAGAACTTCTCCCACGACGCCGATGATCCTGTCAACAGTTTTCGCTGAAAAGTTGCGTGCCGAAGCCACGACCGCGCGGCGGCCATCGCTAAAGGCAGCGGGGAGTCTCTTGACGGACCTCACCGTGAGGCCTGGGGTTTTGCGCACCCCGCTGGCGATTGCCTTCCCTGACCGCGTGATGAATCTCACTGCGGAACTGGGGAACGTCGACGCGAGCTCCGTGACCCGAGTCGCCATGTGCTTCGCGTGATGTTTCACTCGTTGAGCAATGTGTTTCGCTTGATGCGTCACTAGACCGCGAAGTGACTGCTTGTCCGGGTTAGCGGCGCGCGATGGCTCGCGAAAGCGGGGAAGACGGTCACGGAAAGCCACGTTGTCGATTGTACTCAGCGTTCTTATGGATTGCTCGCCATGGGTATGCTTGTCCACATGGCTGAACAAGACAAGAGCGTGCGCGGAGCGAGTTCCGACTCCGCCACCCCCCGTGACCAGGCACCGAACCCTGTGTGGTTCAAGCCCATCATGTTCGGATTCATGCTCATTGGGCTGCTCTGGATCATTACGTTTTACGTGAGCGCAGGAGCGCTTCCTATCCCCGGAATCAACGCTGCCAACATTGTGATCGGGTTTGGGCTAATGTTTATCGGCTTCTTGATGACCACTCGCTGGCGCTAGTCGAAACAACAACCTTGTAGTTTATCCACTCCTGTGGATAAGTCAGTGCATAAGTCTGTTTACTTACGCCGAATCAGGGCTGACGTTGCGAGAAAACCACCGATTAGCCCCCCGATGTGCGCTTCCCACGCCACATTGGGGAGGATGAAGCCGAGCGCGAGGTTTATCCCCACAATCACGAGAAGCGAGATGTTGTTTCCCTGAAAACCGCGGTTGACGACAAAAAGCGCTGCGAAAAGACCGAAGATTGCTCCGGATGCGCCGACAACAAATCCAGCGGGGCTGATGAAGAAGACGGCCGCGCTACCCGCGATAGATGAGAGCACAAACACGGCGAGGAACCGCCCGGAGCCGAGCTTTCGCTCAACGAGGTTCCCAAGAACCCACAGCGAATATCCGTTGAACAAGATGTGTGTGATCGAGCCGTGAACGAATGACACCGTGAGGACGCGCCAGGGTTCAGCGAACGTCAGCGCAGGGATGTAGCCGAAAAGGTTTGTGAACAACCCGCCGGTGAAGAAATCTGCAACAAAGACGACACCCATGATGATCAACAGGGTTGTCGTCACTGTCGTGGTTCCCGTGATGGCCCGACGCAACCGCGCGCCACTCACAATCTTCGACGTCGCCGGCCGTGCTCCGGATACGCAGTCAGGGCAGTGAAACCCGACAGCCGCCGCCGATTGGCAATCGCCGCAAATAGTGTTTCCGCACCGCTGGCACAACACCCACGACTCGCGTTTGGGGTGGCGGTAACAAGTGCTCGACGACGCTGTCATTCGACGGTGATGCTCGAAATCACGACCGGTTCGATGGGCTTGTCGTTTGCTCCGGTTGGGACGGCCTCGATCGCGAGAACCACCTTTTGGGAGTCGGCGTCAGTAACCGCGCCGAAGATCGTGTGCTTTCCCTGCAGCCAGGTTGTCGGAACGGTCGTGATGAAGAACTGTGACCCGTTTGTTCCTGGGCCGGCGTTCGCCATAGCGAGGATGAAGGGTTCCGTGAACGACAGTTCTGGGTGGATTTCGTCACCAAACTGGTATCCGGGGCCGCCGTAACCCATTCCAAGCGGGTCGCCAGCCTGCAACATGAAGTCTTTGATAATCCGGTGGAAGATAACGCCGTCATACAGCGGAGTCGTCATCGCTTGCGACGTTCCGGGGTGCGTCCACGCCTGTGTTCCCGTTGCTAGGCCGACGAAGTTCTCGACAGTCTTCGGAGCGTGGTTCCCGTAGAGTTCGACGCGAATGTCGCCGCGGTTTGTGCGGATGGTTGCGGTCTGTGTGTGAATCGACATTCCCCCATTCTCCCATCCTCAAGTTGTGTCGTTGTCACGACAGGTCGATAATGAAGGAAAGGAGTAACCATGGCCAAGTCATACAAACGAGAACTATCCGAACTCGGAAACGCGAGCGGTGCGGTTGCATCGAACGCGGGAAAAATTCTTGCGGACGCAGCACGGCTCGCCGCTCGTTACTCTCGCGACGAGATTGCTCCTCGTGCGCGCAGCGAGTATTCGGAACATCTTGTACCGCTCATTGCCAGTGGGCTGGCTGCCAGTCGCCGTTACCTCGGCGGCAAGGTCGTCCCCGCTAAGCGATCGATGGGGTTCGGCGGTTTTGTTCTCGCGGGTCTTGGGGTCGCTCTCGTTGCCGGAGTTGCCTACGTCGCGTGGCAGACACTGCGCACCGATGACGGCGCGTGGACAAACGACGACTTCGACGTTGACTAGGCGTCGACCGTAATTTCGCTTGTCTGCGAGCGCGAAACGCACGGGTAAAACACCTGCATTTCGTCCTTCAGCTCGTCTGGCATGACGCTGTCGAGGTGAGCAGGAACCCCGTCAATGACTCGAAGTTCGCACGAGCCACACACGCCTCGTCCGCACGACGAGTCAACTGCCACGCCGGCATTTGTCAACGCATCAAGCACTGACTCATCTGCGCCAACTGAAACGGTCCGCCCAGTTGAGGCCAACCGGACAACCATCGGTTTCGCTCCGCCTTCAATTTCGCGAGCAACGGGGCTGAATCGTTCGAGGTGGGAGCGCGAAGCTGGAAGGCTCGACTCCACATCGTTCATGAGCGCTTCAGGTCCGCAGCAAAACACGTCTGCCGTCGATCTGTTGAGCAGAGAGGTGATGTTGAGTCGTCCGTCTTTCGCGGATTCATGAACGCTCACGTTCTTCGGGTACTTCTCAACGAGTTCGTCTACGTAGGCCATAGCGGCTCGCTCTTTACCGAGATAGACGAGCTTCCACTTTCGCCCAGCTGGGACAGACTCGATCATTGCGCGAATTGGTGTGATCCCAATGCCGCCTGCGACGAAAAGGTACTCCTGCGAAGGCACCATCGGGAAGTGGTTTCGAGGCCCGCTGACAGTGATGATTGACCCGACCCTGATGTTGCGATGAATCCACGTCGATGCCGCGTTCTGGCCGTGGGTGTCGAGAACCGCAATGTCATAACCCGTCCGGTCGGTTGAATCACCGCACAGGGAATACTGCCGCTCTCGGCCGTCAGCGAGATGGAGGGTGATGTGAGACCCGGCATCCCACCAGGCGACGCGGCCTCCACCGACAGGAATGAGCCGAATTCCAGCAACATCCGTCGCAGCCGCAGTAACCGATTGAACGACCATCGAACGCTTTTCGCGGCTGTCTTCCGAAGCTGCGATGAGGAGAGAATCTGCTTTTGCCGCCTCTGCTGAGCGTTTGATCTCGGCGATGATAGCATCTCGTGACGCTCGCTTATCCTTCAACGCCACGACAGCGAATCGGATGATGAGCGCCAACATACCCATAGTGATGACCCAGATACTGACAGCGCCGTACCACCAGGTTCCAACGTCCGACCCGGAATACGCAGCGTGAATACCGATGGCGAAGAATACGAGGTAAGCCGAATAGTGAATGCCCTTCCAGAACCACCTCGGCAGTTTGTCCATGAACAAACTGGTGACGTAGACGACCGTCATGATCCAGAAGGCGACAACGCCGACCGCGAGCGCCAATTCAATGAGTGGCGTTGCGCCATCGTACGTCGCAACGCCAGGAATGAGGATGTCTGCGATATCGAATTTGACGAACGGGTCAAGCATGAGGGCCGACGTGTGGACGCCCGCGAGAATGACCGTCAGGGTGCTGAGGTACTTGTGAATGTCCTTGAGCCAACTCGGGTTGTCGAGGCCTCGAAACACCCTGGATGCAAGCAACACGCCCCACACCACAGAAAACGACATCAAGCCCCACGCAACCATGGCGCTGATTCGGCTGACGTACCACCAGATGTGCGGGTCGTTCACGAATAATCCTTCCAGTTAGCCGTTTCGGCGCGAGATCCGTCGCGAAACAACAGAAGGGCAGCCGTTCCCAGCGTGGGAGCCCACGTGAGAAAGTCTGCCCGAATGAATCCGCACGTGGCGACAACTTCGGCGATTGAAGCGGAAACGGCAATCACGCTGACAGAGACAATCTCAGACTTCATTGATTCTCCTGTCGATGGGTCGATTAAGTGGTGGCGCTCCTCGTCGTCCTTGGTCCAGGTTCGCTTGAGCACCGATGAAGTGGCGACGGCACCATCAACAAGATTGATCACCGCACTGTGTTCGCCGGTGACAAAAGGGTTCTCGATTCCGATTCGCCACCGCGAGTTGTCTGGCGGCGTCCCGACTATCCTCACGTCGCCGCCGATTTCGATCAAGGCACCCAGTGCGCCAAGCTCGAGCGCGCGCGCAGCAAGAATGTCCGCGGCCAAACCTTTTCCGACCCCGCCTGGGTCGAGAGTCGCACCGCGCGGCAACGTGATTGTCGTTCCAGAGATCGTTGTCGTCGAAACATCAATTGGCCACACGGCAGACGCCGGTAACTGGGTTACGCGTGACGCGTCAACCCGGGAGACGTCATATCCCCCGGCAATCAAGCGGGGGAGAATTGTGGGGTCGTATTCACCCTCGGTTAGAGCAGCTGCCGCGAGCATCTCCATAACCAGTGTTACCGTGAGCGGGCTCACGGTTGTCGCTTCACCCTCAGCCCAGTTGAGTCGCTGAATATCACTGTCCCGCGAAAAACGCGTCCACAGCCGCTCAATCTCGCGGGTTGCTGATTCGAGCTCGCGATTCATGTCATCGGTTCCGCCGACGAGCACCGTGTTTGCGGTTGTCCCCATTACCGCGAAGGAGTGGGTTGAGACGATTCCTTCGCCGGCGTATCCTGCGCGAAGAGCGTCGGAAACAATCGAATCGAAGGCGCGGTCACTGTGATCCGCCACTGGTGCCGTTCGTTCCCCCTGTTGATGGTGCAGGTGGCGCAGGGGTGGTTGGGGCCGCCGGAGTGGTTGTCGTTGGTGCAGCTGCGGTGCCAGTTGCGGTTGACCTCGTCGTGCCGCCCGTGGCTGTTGCTGTCGGGGCGACTACTGCCACGACTGCTGAAGCCGGGTGAACAAATCGGTCAATCGATGCAGCCTGACGAGCAAAATCGGAGGCGATTACCTCTTGCGCGAGCTCAACATTCGCCTCGCCAGTTGCTTGAGCTTCCAGGCCGGCTACTCCGCCAACCATTACTCCAGCGGTTGCGAGCGTTGCAAAGACACGCGACTTTGCTGCAACAAACATGCTCTTCTTAGTCATCGTATTCTTCACCTTCGTCTTCATCTTCGTGTTCGTCTTCGTCATCTTCTTCGTCATCTTCTTCGTAACTGCCAGAAGTCGAACCCCCGCTCGTACCGTTGGTCGTTGGGGTTGTCGTGCCTGGCGACACTGTCGACGGGGTCGTTGAGGGCGAGCTTGGTGTGCCCGAGGTGACTCCGCTGTCGATCGCTGTGTCGACCGCTGGGTCGTTCACAGTAACAGTTGGAGAAGCTGGTGCCGTGGGTCCTGCCGTCGGGTCATTTGCCACAACGGCTGTGTCGCTGACGAGAGCGGAAAGGTCGGCAATTGTGAGGGCGCCCGTGTTCGCGGCGATTGTGCCAACACCGACACCGGCCGTTGCCGTAATGCCGACGAGCATGAGGGGGAGTTGAATGTTCATGTCTTCAGTGTGACGTTCCGGCCACCCGTGAACAACGAACTTTTTCCAAGAAACGTCAAAGGTTTCGTGAACGGCTTATCTGGAGTTAGACACTCCGCCCTGATTCGTGGCACAGTCTAGGTATGACCATTCTTCTCGTGGAAGATGACAGGGCGATAGCCGAGGCCCTCATCGACGGGCTTCGAACCAACGGGTATTCGGTTTCCCACGTGGTTTCGGGTGCGGAAGCAGTCGCGAAGGTTCGACTGGGTGGAATCACCACCGTGATCCTCGACCTCGGCCTCCCTGATATGGATGGAACCGAGGTCTGTCGAAACATTCGAGCGTTTTCCCATGTTCCGATCATTGTGGCGAGTGCCCGGGAGACCGAAATGGATCGCGTCGATGTGCTCGAGTTGGGGGCCGATGATTACCTCGTCAAGCCGTTCGGAATCAAGGAATTGGTGGCGCGAATCCACGCCGTGATGCGGCGTGCAACCGGTAGCGGTGCGCCGGTCACTCAACTCACTGCTGGTTCACTCGTCATCGACACGAAAGCGCGTTCCGTGCTTCTCGGCGGAGCCGTGATCCGGCTCACCCCGAAAGAGTTTGAACTCCTCGCCTACCTGACGCGTGAGCCAGGAACGGTGTTTCGGCGAGCTGAGATTCTTCGCGACGTGTGGGAAACAACGTGGTTTGGAACAACGAAAACGCTTGACGCGCACGTCGCCAGTATTCGAAAGAAGCTCGGAGACGGTGCCTGGATTGAGTCGGTGCGCGGAGTTGGTTTCACTCTTCGGGTGGTCGCGTGAGACGAATTCTCCTCGGGCTTTTGCTCGGGCTCAGTGCGGTGCTTGTCCTCGGACCGGGGCTCATCACCTTCAATTACGTCGTCGCTGCTGAGCAGCGACGAGTCATTACAGCGTTTGAGCGCGACGCCTTCGTTATCGGCGGGCGTTCAGAGGAGTTTCTTGAGGGAGGTTCGGAAAACGCGACCCAGGCAGTTGTCCTGACCAACCTCATCACGAAGTACGGAGAGACCTCTGGCGCAGATGTGATTGTGACGGACAGTTCCGGAATTGTTCGGTTGTCAACAAACACTGCCGAATTGGGGATTGGCGAAGATTTCACCAGCAGACCGGAGATCGAAGCCGCGCTCGCCGGAAACGTTACCTCTGGGGAACGGTGGTCGGATACCCTCCAGGCCAACCTCGTGTTTGTCGCCGTCCCGGTGATTTCAGGTGACACCATCTACGGGACGGTTCGTCTTCGCTTCTCCCACGACGGGATCGATGCCGCTGTCGCACGAGAAACAACCGTGCTGTGGTGGGTCGGTGCGGGTGCAGTTGTGCTCTCAATATCACTCTCGCTCATGATTTCCACACTTGTCACAAGGCCGCTCAAGCGCATTGAAGAACAGACCAATGCTCTCGCTGGCGGAGATTTCTCCGCGAGGTTACCTGAGGGTGCGGCCCCAGCCGAAATCAAGTCACTCACATCGGCGTTCAATTCGATGGCGTCCAAGGTTGAGTCATTGGTCAGGCAGCAACGTGCATTCGCCTCCGACGCGTCTCACCAACTTCGCACACCGCTCACAGCGCTCCTGCTTCGGCTCGAACACGCTCGCGCTGCACTCCTGACCGACCCCGTCAGCGCCGACGATCGTCTCGCCGATGCAGAAGCTGAGGTCGCACGATTGAACACCGTTGTCGAGGGACTACTCGCCATTGCCCGCTCCGAGTCAGGAGGTGTCCAGGCGTCCGCTTTCGATATTGCCGTCATTGCCCAGGAGCGCGTTGAATCATGGCGTGCCCTTGCTGAGGAGAACGGAATCACGATTGCGTACGACGGTGTGTCATCTGCGCCGGCACGGGCCATCGGCACCGCTCCGGAACAAGTCATTGACAACTATGTGGACAATGCCATCAGCCACAGTCCACGCGGGTCGTCTGTGGTGGTTCGGGTAACGACGAAACCGTCTGGTGTCACCGTGGAGGTCATCGATTCAGGTTCCGGTTTGACCCCCGAACAGTGCGAACGAGCTTTCGACCGCTTCTGGCGCGCGGACTCAACAACGGAGGGAAGCGGGCTCGGTCTCGCGATTGTCAAGAACCTTGTTGACCTGAGCGGGGGCACTGTCTCTCTCGCCAGGGCAAGCAAAGACGGCGGAGTCGTCGCACGCGCGACGTTCCCCGCCGTCTAGCCGTTAGTACTGAACGCCCGCCGGTTCGACGGGCATCGGTTCAGGGAGTCGAATGATCCCCTCGATGAGTGACACAACTGCACTGGTCCACTGCGATTCGCCCTTTGTCGTGAAGCCGGGGACAAGCCATGCGTTTCCGTCAGCGTCCCACACCATGACAAGTCGTGGCGACATGTCGCTCACCGTAATCGTGACAACCTCAGGGGTCTCGATCGGCAGTGGCTCCGGGTCAATGGTGGGCTCAACGGTCGGTTCGACATCAGTATCTGGCGTCTCGCTTGGTTCGACCGCGGGCTCCTCCGTCATGGTTGAGTCCGGCTCAGGGGTTGCGGCTGTCCCCGTGTTGTCGGTGGATGAATCGCCCGAGTCACTCGAGGTCACACCATCCGATGAGACCGAGCGGCTGTAGGCCATCGGCCAGAACTGCCCGTCCCAGGGAATCATTCCCGACCAGCGCCAGTCGTTCAGGCGGTTCACAGCGTCATAGGCGGATACGGTGTCGTACTCGCCGACGCTGACGAACTTCCCGGAGTGGCCAACGACAGACGAGAGTTCGCCGCTCCCCGTCCACGTAGCCGACCATTCGACGGCGACCTTGTCGCCCCCCACGACGAGCGCAGCTGTTGCAACGGTCACGTATTCATCGCGATAAACGTCAATGTCCGATGCGGCGACCGTGAGTCCCGTTTTCCCAAACATCTCGGACGCGAGCTGTGCTGCTTCATCCTTTGAAGGGTTGAGGTTGGTGATCGGCGCCGCATATTCGAAGCACTCTGTCGTCTGTGGATCAGCGCCCATCGGGTTGATGCACGGTTGCTGAACGTCAGCCGCTGGATTCGAATACGACCACGAACCTGTGCCGTACCAGCTCACATAGATGCTCTTGTCTGTCCAGTCTTCAGAGCCGACGACATACGAAGGGTACGCGGCGTCGAAGTACATCGACTTGGCGGCTTTCCCGTCAACCGCAAACACTGCGGCGAGTTCGTTTGCACGCCCTGCCGGGTCGCCCGAGAGCTCGAATTTGTAAACGGCACCGCGGCCACGATCGCGGGAAAGTTCCTCTGATGGGACGTAGTTGTAGGACACCCAGGGCATCATCATGTCGGACATTTCTGCAGACATCTTTGAGCTTTCGGTGCCTGCTTGGCCTGATGAGGCAAGCGAGAAAAGGGGCTGCTGCCCAGCAGGGACGACGAGAGGGACCGAGATGAGGGCGACTGCCGCTGCTGCTACCCCCGCGAAGCTAGAACGACGAGCTGACTGACTCATTGTTACCCAGGAGGCGCGCAGGCGACCAATCTTGCGAGTGTGTGCGGAGTCGACTGGCTTCGTCGATGTTGAGTGGTTACTAGAGGGGACTGCGCCGGCGAGGCGTGAATCCAGGTTGTTGTTTTCGTTCATGTCTTGTTTATGTCCTTTCGGATCGACATCTTTCACGATGACTGTTCGAGTGCTTCGCGAAGTTGGGTTCGAGTCCGGTTGAGCCTCACGCTGACGGCGTTCGGCGTGACACCCAAAAGGCGTGCAACCTCCGTTACGGAGAGGCCGTCAACAGCGACAAGCGCTAGTGCCTCTCGGGATGTCGTCGGCAGAGTTGCCCACGCTCGTGACAAATGAATATCAGCGATCGCAATGGACTCGGCTGACGGGGAAGAATCCGGCGCAACGAGTTGCGCGAGGAAACGAACCGACCTAGCGTTTTTCCTTCGGTGGTTGGCAATGAGATTGTGTGCAATTCGATACAGCCACGGCAGTTCCTCGCCAGCCGTGACGGACTGTCGTTTACGCCACGCAATCGCGAACACATCGTTGACAATTTCCTCGACGTCCTGGCGGCCGTCAACGCGGCGGGAAACGAAGCGCGAAACGGGTGCGACGAACTCGCCGAACTGTTGACTAAAGTCCTCTGGACTCACGAGACCCTCATTTCTTCTATCTGGATTATGTCGCGGAATGCGCGAATCTTTCTCACGACATAGGCTCGGGTAATGCCGACTGTGTCACTGACCGCACGAGTACCAGCTTCT
>CAXNHY010000022.1:0-13419 GCA_964202425.1 Microbacteriaceae bacterium MWH-Ta3
TAATTCGAGCGGAAAATCTCACCAAGGTGTACGGCGATTTCACTGCCGTCAACAACATTTCGTTCGAAGTTCCTCGCGGTGAATCATTCGGGTTGCTCGGCCCCAACGGCGCTGGCAAATCGACCACGATGAAGATGATCGCCGCCGTCTCCACCAGTTCTTCAGGAAATCTTGAAGTGCTCGGCATGGACCCCAACACGGAGGGCCCTGCGATTCGTTCGCAGCTCGGGGTCGTTCCGCAGGAAGACAACCTTGACCAGGAATTGCGCGTTCGCGAAAATCTCATCGCATACGGCCGCTTTTTCGGAATGCCCCGCGCGGAGGCGTCGAAGCGTGCAGATGAGTTACTCGAGTTCGCTCAATTGACGGACCGCGCGAAGTCGAAGGTCGAACCGCTCTCAGGCGGAATGAAGCGCCGGCTCACCATTGCGCGGTCGCTCATGAACGACCCTCAATTGCTCCTTCTCGACGAGCCGACGACCGGATTAGACCCGCAAGCGCGTCACATTCTCTGGGACCGACTGTTCCGCCTCAAGGAACGCGGTACGACCCTTGTCTTGACCACTCACTACATGGACGAAGCCGAGCAATTGAGCGATCGAATCATCGTCGTTGACAAGGGCGAAATCATGGCAGAAGGTTCACCGGCCCAATTGATTCGACAGTATTCGAGCAAAGAGGTTCTCGAGGTTCGCTACGGGTCAGACAACAACGCGAAGGTTGCGAAGAAGATCGCCGACGTGGGCGAGCGAATGGAAATCCTTCCCGATCGAATCCTGATTTATAGCGACAACGGTGAGCGCGACCTCGCAGAGATCACGAAACGCGGTCATCACCCGACGACGAGCCTCGTGCGCCGTTCGTCGCTTGAAGACGTGTTCTTGAGATTGACCGGTAGGACGCTCGTAGAATGACGACACCAGCCGATATTCGACAGAAGGCACTCAACCCGAAGCGATGGGGTTGGTGGTACGTCACAGAACTGCGACTTCGCGAGATGCGCGGTTATGTCAGCTACGTCGTCACATCGAGCATCGGTAACCCCATCATTTACCTGCTGGCCCTCGGAGTCGGTCTCGCCAATCTGGTGCCTCAGGGGATCGAGGGCGTTCCGTATCTGGTTTATGTCGCGCCGGCGATGCTCATGTCGACAATTCTCTCCGTTGGTGCTGAAGAGGGAATGTACCCAGTACTGAGCGGGTTCAAGTGGCACAAGGTCTTCTTCGCGATTCATGCGACGCCCGTCACGCCAGGTCAAATCGTCGGCGGCTTTCTTGTCCATCTCGCGATCCGGTTTGCCTTCACGGCTGGGCTCTTCTTCGCGGCGATTGTCGCGTTCGGTGCGGTGCCATTGTCAACCGGGTGGCTCGTGATTCCTATCTCGATACTCGGCGCCTATTCGATTCTCACTCCGCTCGCCGCCTACTCTGCCAGCATCGACGACGACGGCGGACAGTTTGCCCTCATCCAGCGCCTTGTTGTGATGCCGATGTTCCTCTTCTCCGGAACCTTCTTCCCGATCTCACAAATCCCCGACTGGCTCGAATGGGTCGCGTGGGTCTCGCCGCTGTGGCACGCGAGTGAACTCGGACGCATCGCAACGTACGGGCTCAGTGAACCCATTTGGTTGACCGTCACGCACGTTGTAGTTCTCGGGACGTACGCTGCGGTTGGTGGCTACTTCATGCGCCGAGCGTTTGTGAACAGGCTGACGCGATGAGCGCGGTCGTCGCACCGAAGAGTCGTTTCGGAGGGTTGTCCGGCGGTAACGCGAAAGCCGTGATCGAACGCGGGTTGCGCGCGACGATGTCGAACAATTACTGGATCATTCTCAGTGGTTTTTTCGAACCCGTCTTCTATCTCTTCTCGATGGGTGTTGGGCTCGGTGCCATCATTGGCAACATCAATGTCAATGGTGCCGAAATCCCCTACGGTGCCTACATTGCACCAGCACTTCTTGCTGTCTCCGCCATGAACGGAGCAATCTACGACTCAACCTGGAACGTGTTCTTCAAACTGAATTTCGGCAAGCTCTACCAAACGATGCTCCTGACCTCGCTCGGACCACTCGATGTCGCGGTCGGGGAGATCACGCTTGCCCTCCTCCGCGGAGGCGTTTACGCCGTCGGGTTCCTTATTGTGATGCAGGCCATGGGGTTGGTGCTTTCTCCACTCGCAATTCTCGCCATTCCAGCCGTCCTCCTCATCGCAGCCGGATTCGCATCAATTGGTATGGCGTTTACCTCGTACATGAAAACGTTCCAGCAAATGGACTGGCTTCCCATGGTGATGTTGCCGATGTTCCTCTTCTCGGCGACCTTCTACCCCATCACGGTGTACCCCGAGGGAATCCAAATCATGATTCAGAGCTTCCCGCTTTGGCACGGCGTCGAACTCATTCGAATGTTCACGACGGGGGTCATAACTCCCATGATCTGGGTGCACCTCGCGTACTACGCGGTCATGCTAGGTGTCGGTGTCGTCGTTGTTTCGCGTCGACTTCGAAAACTGTTTCTCGACTAACCGCGCAGTTCGCGCAGTGTGAGTGCAGTGGCTACAGCCGCCGTTGCGGCCTCTGCGCCTTTGTCTTCGCGAGAATCTGGGAGACCAGCGCGATCAAGCCCCTGTGCCTCGTCGTCAAGAGTGAGCACGCCGAAACCGACGGCTTTCCCAGTATCGAGCGCAACGCGCGTAAGGCCATCTGTCGCAGCGTTGGAAACGAAATCGAAGTGAGGCGTGCCGCCGCGAATGATGACGCCGAGGCAGACGACAGCTTCCGAGCCGGATTCGAGTGCCGCTTTTGCAGCAACCGGCAGTTCAAATGCGCCTGGTACACGAACGAGCGAGTGGATCGCGCCGGCTGCATCGAGCACACGGACTGCTCCTGCGATGAGGCCGTCGGTAATGGTGTCATGCCATGAGCCGGCAATGACTGTCACCTTCATACCCGGCGCTGACACCGAAAGCTCAGGGCTACCGAGCCCAGCCATTTATGCCTCTGGCGAGTTGTTCAACTCGCTGGGAAGTTGGTGGCCCATACGGTCGCGCTTGGCGTCGAGGTAGGCCTTGTTGACGTCACCGACACCGACGATGAGTGGGACGAGGTCAGTGACCTCGATGCCATACTCGCCAAGTTGGCGAAGCTTTTCTGGGTTGTTCGACAGCAAACGCACTGTCTTCAGTCCGAGGTCCTTCAAGATTGCCGCGGCTACGCCGTAGTCGCGGGCGTCGGCTGGAAGGCCGAGCGCGAGGTTGGCGTCGAGTGTGTCGAGTCCGTCCTCTTGAAGGCGATACGCCTTGAGCTTGTTGGTGAGCCCAATTCCACGACCTTCGTGCCCGCGGAGATAAATCACGACACCGCCGACCGGGTCGATGGCGTCCATTGCCGCTTCGAGTTGCGGACCGCACTCGCATTTCAACGAGCCCATCGCTTCCCCCGTGACGCACTCGGAGTGAAGTCGAACGAGGGCGCCGTCGGTCGGTTCGCCAGCAACGATGGCGACATGGTCGACGCGAGTCTCGTGGTCGCGGTAGGCGCGAAGTCGGAAGATTCCGTGGCTCGTTGGCACACGTGTTTCGATTTCGAACGAATATCTGTCAGCATTTCCGTCGGGCAACGGAATCCAGTTTCCTTCGAGGTGGGTCGCGATTTCCTCGATTGAGACGATGACGAGCCCGTTGGTTGTTGCAAACTCCGTGAGGTCAGCCCCGGCCATCATTGTTCCGTCGTCGTTCATGAGTTCACCGATCATGCCGACGGGGTTCAAGCCAGCCAGCGTGAGTAGGTCAACCGTCGCTTCGGTGTGGCCTGCGCGTTCGCGCACTCCGCCGGGGACTGCGCGGAGCGGGATGATGTGGCCTGGGCGGATGAGGTCAGCTGGTCCGCTTCCCGCGTTGCCCAGAACGCGAAGGGTCATTGCCCGGTCCGCTGCTGAAACACCGGTCGACACGCCTTCAGCTGCGTCGACACTCACGGTGTAGGCGGTGCGTCGAGAATCCTGGTTGTGTTCAACCATGAGCGGAAGGTCAAGTTCATTCGCGCGCTCGTTTGTCATCGGCGCACAGAGGAACCCGCTCGAGTGGCGAATCGCTAGCGCGAGCCACTCTGTTGTTGCGTGTTGAGCCGCCATGACGATGTCACCCTCGTTTTCACGCTCGGGCGAATCAACAATGACGATGGGCCGCCCTGCGCGGAGTTCGTCGAGTGCCTTGTCTACGGTCGTCATGAAGTCATTCCTTTGTCAAAGTGTGCGAGTCGCGCGACGTGGCGCGCGAGGATGTCGGTCTCAATATTGACGAGTTGTCCAGGGACGAGTTGTCCAAGTGTTGTTGCGACAAGCGTTTCTGGAATCAGGGAGACTTCGCACCAGTCGTCACCAACGGTGGAGACCGTGAGGGAGACGCCGTCGACCGTCAGCGAACCTTTGTCCACGATGAGCGGAGCGTGCGCGGGATCCAGCGCGAAGCGAATGACCGTCCAGTCTCCGCTCGGCGTGGCGCTCACGACTCGCGCAGTGCCGTCGACGTGACCCTGGACGATGTGTCCACCGAGTTGGTCACCCATTGCCATCGCCGACTCGATGTTGACGTTGGCACCAGCAGTCCATTGCGCAGGGTTCGACATCTGGAGTGTCTGGCCCATCACATCCGCGGTGAACGTGTCAGCCGTACTCTCGACGACGGTGAGACACACACCGGAGACGGCGATCGAGTCCCCGTGCCGCGCCTTTGAGACGGCTTGGGGCGCGCGAACAACGACCCGCACCGAATCTCCGGTGGGCTCGACGGCGTCGATGACACCGCGTTCCGCAATGATGCCGGTAAACACCTAATGTGCCTCTCGAGCGGTGACGACAATATCGCCACCGAGGTGTTGGGTTTCGACGATGGAGAGTTTGCGAGCTTGAGTGAGGGTCTCGATTCCCAAGTCGCCCGTTGACGTTCGGGTTCCTCCGAGCAGCATGGGCGCAATGCACACGATGTACTCGTCGACGAGACCTTCACGAATGAAGGAGTTGAGGAGACTCGGACCACCTTCGAGGAAGAGGCTTCGAACCCCGATGTCGAACAGGCGCGCGAGAATCTCGTCGAGAGGGCCTGTTTCGTGAAGAACACCGCGCGGGTGACTCCACAGGCTTGAGCCGGACGGGATTTCGCGAGCACCAATAACGACGGGGAGAGGCTGGAACGGGAACAGGTCGCCGTTCGCCGTTCGCGCCGTGAGGCTGGGGTTGTCGGCGAGCACCGTGCCGGAGCCGACCGCGATCGTGTCGTGCTGTGCGCGGAGGTGGTGAATGAAGGAGCGCGATTCCGATGAGGTGATCCACTGGCTCGTGCCGTCTGTGGCGGCGACGCGACCGTCGAGGGTCGAACCCCATTTAGCTGTCACCCACGGACGCCCGAGGCGATTCGCTGTAAGCCAACGGTGGACGAGGTTTTCACCGACTCCGGGAAGAATATGAGGGACAACATCAATTCCGGCATCGGTTAGTTTCTGTGCACCGCCGCGGGCGGCGACGCCCGGGTCATCGAGTGAGTACACGACTCTGGCTACGCCAGCAGCGATGAGTGCCTCCGAACATGGTCCAGTTCGACCAGTGTGGTTACACGGCTCGAGCGTGACCACAGCGGTGAGACCTTTCGCCGAATCGACCTTGGACAGCGCGTCAACTTCAGCGTGCGGGGTCCCGGCGCCGCGGTGCCACCCTTCTGCGACGATTGTTCCTGATTCGTCCAGCAGGATGCACCCGACCTGCGGGTTTTCTCCCGTTCGCGGACCGCGAAGGGCAAGTTCAGCTGCGCGACGCATGACGTCGTCGTATTTGGTAATCATCCGGACTCCTTCTGAGCACGTCCGGGGATGCAACAAAGGTCGCGGGCCACCGCCGACGGCGGACAGCCTCCGTGCTTCCTCCCATCCGGACTTTAACCGTCGGTTCCGGAATTTCACCGAATCAACCGAATGACCAGGGTCATGCGGGTCGCGGACTGTAACCGCCGGCTCAGATTTTCACTGACCCTGGAGCACGTGCTCTCTTCAATGCTAACCCCGATTTCGTCTTACGCCAATACCGTCCCCATGAATACACTGTGAACATGCACGAGGTCGTGGTGGCACTTGATTCTGGGACGACGTCGACCCGAGCGATGGTGTTCGATCGCGATGGACGGACCGTCGCGACGGAACAGATCGGCCACGAACAGTTCTTCCCGCAGCCGGGTTGGGTGGAGCATGACCCCCTCGAACTGTGGAACAACGCGCGAACTGTTCTCAACGTCGTCATCGAACGGCTAGGGGTCGCGCCGAGCGCGGTCGTAGGTCTCGGGATTACCAACCAGCGAGAAACCGCGGTGGTCTGGAACCGAGTCACCGGACAGCCGCTCGTGCGCGCAATCGTGTGGCAGGACACCCGCACTCAAAGCAGGGTCGATGCGCTGCGAGAACGTGGCGATGCCGACACCGTGACCGCGCTCACCGGGTTGCCCGTCGCGACCTATTTTTCGGCGACGAAATTCGCAGAGATCCTTGACACTCACGCAGGGGCTCGGGAATCCGCTCAGCGCGGCGAGATTCTCGCGGGAACCGTCGATTCGTGGCTGTTGTGGAATTTGACCGGAGGCGTCGACGGCGGACGGCATCTCACGGATGTCACCAACGCCTCTCGGACGCTCCTCATGGACATCGAGACGCTGTCGTGGCGAGATGATTTGTGTGAACTATTCGACGTCCCGCAATCGATCCTCCCTGCCATCGTTCCGTCCGGCTTTGAATTCGGTCACGTGCGAACAATCCCAGCACTCGATGGTGTGACCATTGCCGCGATGGTCGGGGATCAGCAGGCCGCAACCCTCGGGCACGTGGCGATTGACGCCGGTGACGCAAAAAACACATACGGCACGGGAAACTTCCTCATGGTGTCGACGGGCGTGGACCTCGTTCGTTCAACCCACGGGCTGATTTCGACCGTTGCTTTTCAGCGCGACGGGGAGAAGGTGCGATACGCCCTCGAGGGGAGTGTTGCCGTCAGCGGCTCGCTAGTTCAGTGGTTACGCGACAATCTTGGACTGATTTCTCGGTCCGACGAGATTGAAGCGTTAGCTGCGAGCGTCCCCGACAGCGGTGGGATAGTGATCGTCCCGGCATTTAGTGGATTGTTCGCACCGCACTGGCGTCCTGACGCGAGAGGAATTATTGCCGGATTGACGCGGTTCACAACCAAAGCGCACATCGCCCGCGCTGCTCTCGAGTCGGTCGCGTGTCAATCGCGCGACGTGATGGCAGCCGTCGAAAAAGACCTCGGTAAGCCCATCCGCGTTCTCAACGTGGACGGTGGGATGGTTCACAACAATCTCCTCATGCAACTCCAGGCGGACATTTCAGGAATTCCCGTCGTGCGTCCGGTCACCACCGAAACGACAGCCGTCGGAGCAGCGTTCGCCGCGGGCCTGACGGTCGGTTTCTGGCGCGATGAAAACGAATTACGCACTCTGACCCGCGACGGCGACCGCTTCGAACCGCTCATGTCCTCGGATTCCCGCGAAGCCCTGCTCCGCGAGTGGGAAAAGGGGATTGAGCGTTCACTCAACTGGGTTTAGGCGCGAGGTAAGAAACCCATAGCGTCGTAAACGCGAGCGAGTGTCGCTTCAGCGATCTCGTTTGCTCGCTCAGCGTTGACCGCGAGCATGCGGTCAAGTTCGGCGGGGTCGGAGAGCAGCTCGAGCGCGCGAGCCCTGATCGGTTCGAATTCCGCGACGACCGCGTCAGCAACGGAACCCTTCAGGTCGCCGTAGCCGCGACCCGCAAACTCCGATTCGAGAGCAGGGATCGACGTTCCCGTGAGCAGGGAGAGAATTCCGAGGAGATTGCTGACACCGGCCTTCGACTCTGGGTCGAAAACAATGTCGCGATCAGTGTCGGTGACTGCCGATTTGATTTTCTTCGCCGTGACGGCCGGATCATCGAGCAACCAGATGATTCCCTGCGGGCTTTCGCCTGATTTCGACATCTTTGCCGACGGATTCTGGAGGTCGAACACCTTCGCCGATTCCTTGAGGATTCGAACCTCCGGAACTTCGAGCGTCTTCCCAAATCGGGAATTGAAGCGGGTTGCGATGTCGCGCGTGAGTTCGATGTGCTGACGCTGGTCTTCGCCAACCGGCACAACCTTTGCGTCGTAGAGGAGAATGTCGGCGGCCTGAAGGATCGGATAGGTGAACAGTCCGACGCTCGCTGAATCCGTCCCCTGCTTCGCTGACTTGTCCTTGAACTGGGTCATCCGCGACGCTTCGCCGAACCCCGTGATGGTGTTGAACACCCACGCGAGTTGAGCGTGCGCCGGCACGTGGCTTTGCACGAAAAGGGTTGAGTGTTCCGGATCGATTCCCGCCGCGATGTACTGGGCCGCGGTTCGGCGCGTGTTCTCCCGGAGTTTCGCCGGATCTTGAGCGACCGTGATGGCGTGGAGGTCAACGACACAGAAGACGGCGTCGTGGCTCTGTTGCATGTCTCGCCACTGGAGGAGCGCTCCAGCGTAGTTGCCGAGGTGAAGCGAATCCGCACTCGGTTGCATCCCGGAGAAAAGTCGTGGTTGGTTCATGGTGTCCTTTAGATGTCGTAATCGATGACGACGGGGGCGTGATCGCTCCAGCGTGTATCCCACGCGCTGGCTTTGTCGATGGCATAACTGAGGGCTGTGGGTGCAAGTTTCGGTGATGCGAGGTGGTAGTCGAGGCGCCAGCCGGTGTCGGTGTCGAACGCTTGACCGCGCTGACTCCACCAGGTGTAGGGCCCTGCGACTTCGCCGGCGAAACGTCGTCCGAGGTCGATCCAGCCGAGGCCCGCTCCTGCGTTGTAGCTGTCGTCATCTTCGGCTCCGACGATGCGATCAAAATACACACGCTCCTCGGGGAGAAATCCCGCGTTCTTGACGTTGCCCTTCCAGTTCTTGATGTCGAGGGTTCGGTGCCCCACGTTGAGGTCACCGACGACGAGTGCGAGGGAATCACCGCGCGACATTTCAGCAAGTCGTTTTTCGAACGCGTCGAGGAACTTGTATTTTTCAACCTGCTTGGGAGTATTGACCTCGCCCGAGTGAACGTATGCACTCGCCACGGTAAGGATTGTCTTTCCCACGGTAAAGTCGGCTTCGATCCAGCGTCCGGCGCTGTCGAAATCCGCCGCACCGAGTTCGGTTCGTATTCCGAGTGGAGCAACTCTCGAAGCGATTGCGACACCTGCGCGCCCTTTCGCCGTCGCGGCGTCGTGAACGACGTGCCAGCCGTCACCGAGCAGGGGCAGTAGGTCTGAAGTCTCGGCCCTCACTTCTTGAAGGCAGAGGATGTCGACGCCTCGGCTTTCGAGCCAGTCGCCCATTCCCTTTCGGAACGCGGCGCGCACGCCGTTGACGTTGACGGACGCGATTCGGGTGGGCATGCGACAATCCTACTTTCAGCCCGTTCCAGAAAAGAGAAAAGGCCCGGGGCGTCCCCCGAGCACTTCCCCACGATGCACAGCGTGCGACGGCACCGTGACCGTTCTTAAGTTCGCACGCGCGTTTGTTACTTTCGCACTCCGCGAATAGCAGCTTGCTTGACTTCGGCGATTGCCTTGGTCACTTCAATTCCTCGAGGGCACGCTTCTGAACAGTTGAACGTCGTGCGGCAACGCCACACGCCTTCCTTCGAGTTGAGGATGTCGAGGCGAACCTGGGCTTCTTCGTCACGCGAATCGAAAATGAATCGGTGTGCGCTGACGATGGCCGCGGGTCCGAAGTACTGTCCGTCCGTCCAGAACACTGGGCACGACGTTGTGCACGCTGCACAGAGGATGCACTTGGTGGTGTCGTCGAACCGCGCGCGCTGTTCGATTGACTGGAGGTGCTCCTTGTCGGGCTTCGCTGAGGTCTGCAGGAACGGCTGCACCTCGCGGTATGCAGCGAAGAACGGCTCCATGTCAACGATGAGGTCCTTTTCGAGCGGAAGTCCTTTGATGGCCTCAACGTAGATCGGCTTCGTGATGTCGAGGTCCTTGATCAGGGTCTTGCACGCGAGCCGGTTTCGGCCGTTGATGCGCATCGCGTCAGAGCCACAGATACCGTGAGCACAGGAACGACGGAACGAGAGAGTTCCGTCCTGGTCCCACTTGATTTTGTGGAGGCCGTCGAGAACGCGATCGGTCGAGTACATCTCGACATCGAAGTCCTGCCAAAACGGCTCGGCGTCGGTCTCTGGATTGAACCGCCGAACGATGAAGGTGACCTTGAATGATTGAACCGTACCGAGCTCGCCCATTAGTACTTCCTCTCCATCGGTGGGTAGTTGGTGATGACGACGGGCTTCCAGTCGATCGAAATCTTCTGACCCTTCTTGTACGCCATCGTGTGCTTCATGTACTTCTTGTCATCGCGCGTCGGGTAGTCGTCGCGCATGTGACCGCCGCGGCTTTCTTTACGGTTTCGAGCGGAGACCACAACAACTTCAGCAAGGTCAAGGAGGAAGCCGAGTTCGATTGCCTCGAGCAGGTCGGTGTTAAATCGCTGGCCGCGGTCGTGAATCCCGACGTTCGCGTAGCGCTTGCGCAATCCCTCGATCACCGTGAGCGCGTGCCCGAGAGATTCTTCTGTGCGGAACACCTGGGCGTTGCGGTCCATCTCGACCTGAAGTTCTTTGCGAATCTCGGCAACAGATTCTTTACCCTTTGCCGTTCGCATCGATTCGATGAGGTCGGTGACGAACTTCTCGGCTCCGGCTGGCAGCGGGGGGCGCTTGGCTTTGTTGGCGTATGCAGCGGCGTTACGGCCTGCGCGCTTACCGAAGACGTTGATGTCGAGAAGGGAGTTTGTGCCGAGTCGGTTGGATCCGTGCACAGATACACACGCACATTCGCCGGCTGCATAGAGCCCTGGGATAACGGTGGTGTTGTCTTTGAGCACCTGGGCGTCAACGTTCGTCGGAATGCCACCCATGGCGTAGTGAGCAGTCGGCATAACCGGCACTGGCTCGTGCACGGGGTCAACACCGAGGTAGGTGCGAGCGAACTCGGTGATGTCGGGGAGTTTAGTTTCGAGAACCTCGGCACCGAGGTGGGTGCAGTCGAGGAGAACGTAGTCCTTGTTCGGGCCAGCGCCTCGACCTTCCGCGACCTCTTGAACCATGTGCCGCGAAATGATGTCACGCGGTGCAAGGTCTTTGATGGTTGGTGCGTAGCGTTCCATGAATCGCTCGCCGTTGACGTTGCGAAGGATTGCCCCCTCGCCTCGAGCGCCCTCGGTGAGGAGGATTCCCAAGCCGGCAAGCCCGGTCGGGTGGAACTGGAAAAACTCCATGTCTTCGAGCGGGATTCCCTTGCGCCAAATGATTCCGACGCCGTCACCGGTCAGGGTGTGGGCGTTTGAGGTGGTCTTGAACATCTTGCCGAAACCACCCGTTGCAAAAACAACCGAGGTTGCGTTGAAGACGTGGATGTCACCCGTTGACAGTTCGTAGGAGACAACGCCGCTCGCAGTCGTCTTGCCGTTGACCTCGGTGAGGAGGAGGTCGAGAACATAGAACTCGTTGTAGAACTCGACGCCGAGCTTGACGCAGTTCTGGAAGAGAGTCTGCAGGATCATGTGTCCGGTGCGGTCAGCCGCGTAGCACGCACGACGAACCGGCGCCTTGCCGTGGTCTCGCGTGTGCCCACCAAATCGGCGCTGGTCGATTTTGCCGTCCGGTGTTCGGTTGAACGGGAGGCCCATGTTTTCTAAATCGATGATTGCGTCGATTGCTTCACGCGCGAGAATTTCCGCGGCGTCCTGATCAACGAGGTAGTCGCCACCCTTGACGGTGTCGAACGTGTGCCACTCCCATGAGTCCTCTTCAACGTTGGCTAGCGCTGCAGCCATTCCGCCCTGTGCGGCTCCGGTGTGCGAACGGGTCGGGTACAACTTGGAAATCACGGCCGTCTTGGTGTGTGGCGCTGACTCGATTGCGGCGCGCATTCCTGCCCCACCCGCTCCAACAATGACAACGTCATACTCGTGGTGATGAACCGTAGGCACGAACTACTCCTTATATAGATGTGAGGAAGAAAACTAGCTGACTGAACAGAAGGACGGAAGCAAGTCTGCTGGGCTTCCGGCGGGGCATGGATCGAGCGTGAAAATGACAAGCGTTCCGAGGACGAGCAACAGCGCGGTCGAGCCGTAAAGCCCTCCGAGCAAGACCTTCTTCAGCTTCGCGCGGTAAACGTAGTCGTCGACAATCGTGCGCATTCCGTTGGTGCCGTGCAGAACAGCAAGCCACAGGAGAGTGACATCAAACCACTGCCACATCGGGTCGGCAAGCTTGCCGGCGACGAAAGCGAAGTCGATTGCATGTACACCGCCGTCTTGCATCACGTTGACGATGAGGTGGGTGAAAATCAGGAAGACGAGGAAGAAACCGGACACACGCATGAACACCCATGCGAGGCGGTCGAGCTTGAAGCGTTTCGTCAGATTCATTAGTGGCCTCCCTCAAAAACGTTCATGAGGTGGCGCGGCACGAATGCAATCATCAGTGCTGTCCAGAGGGCGAGTACGACGTAAAACATTTGGCGCTGGTACTTCGTTCCCCACGACGTCGAGTCAACGAGGATAACGCGGAGGCCGTTCATCGCGTGAAAGACAATCGCTGCAACAAGGCCGGCTTCGCCGATCCCCATGATGGGTGTCTTGTACGCGCCAATCACGCCGTTGTAGACCTCGGGGCTGATGCGCAGAGTCGCGGTGTCGAGAACGTGAACGAGGAGGAAGAAGTAAATGGCGATTCCCGTGATGCGGTGAAGCACCCACGACCACATTCCCTCATGGCCGCGGTAGAGGGTTCCCGCGATTTTAGTTTTCGATTCGCGCTGCGCAGTTGTGCTCACTCACATCTCCTTGACGTAGTTCCGATGCCTTCTACTTTACCTGTCTCGCGTAGGCTGAATGACATGGCAACGGCCCTCGACAGCAACTTTTACGCGATTATTCCCGCGGGTGGCGTTGGTTCGCGGTTGTGGCCGTTGTCTCGTGCTGATGAGCCGAAATTCCTGCACGATCTTGCGGGAACGGGCAATTCGTTGCTCGTTGACACGTGGAACCGACTCACCCCGATCGTCGGGAACAACATTGTCGTTGTGTGCGGAATTGCCCACAACGAAACGGTCACCGAGGAACTACCTCAGCTGAGCGCCGACGACCTGATTCTTGAGCCGTCACCCAAAGACTCAACCGCCGCGATTGCGCTCGCCGCTGCCGTGCTCGTGCGCCGAAACCCCGACGCAATAATCGGTTCGTTTGCCGCGGACCATGTCATCGCTGACGACCGACGATTCGGGAACGCAGTTCGTGAGGCGATTGCCACGGCGCTCGCCGGATACATCGTGACAATTGGAATTCGCCCGACCGAACCGTCGAC
>CAXNHY010000023.1:0-13155 GCA_964202425.1 Microbacteriaceae bacterium MWH-Ta3
GCGACCGGTCGCCCGTCACTTCCCGTGCCGTGGTCACTCACGGTCTCACTCGTGTTGGTTGGCGCGGTCGTTGTAGCACTCGGCGCACGCGTGAATTGGGCGACACAACCAAAGCCGGCTAGACGAATCAACCCAGTCGCCGCGGTTCAGATTCTGACCCTCGCGCAATCCGCGGCCCTTGCGGGTGCCGTCGTGTTCGGGGCAATCGGTGGAATCATCGCATTCACGGTGACGCGCCCGTACATCGCGGCGGACGCCCTGCCATCGTCAATTGCCGGGCTCGTCGCATCGGTTGTTCTCGTCGTGTGCGCACTCATCGCAGAATGGTTGTGTCGTGTTCCACCCACCGATGCCGACGGAGAACTCGCATGATGACACCCGGTCGCCTTGACGTTGGGCTCGTCGGTAACGGTCGCGAAAGCGTCGTCATGGCGCTTGCGCTCGCGGGGGCTGGACACATTCCGTGGTCGATGACCGAACCTCATCCGCTCGATCGCGACCGAGTTCTGTCTATGCTTCGCGGAATCACGGTCAAGACCGCAGCTGAGGTTGCAGAAAGTTCCGACCTCATAATCCTTGGTCCGGGCGATGGTGAAACCCTCGAGGGGCTCATCGAATCTCTCGAAGGCCAATGGAAACCAGGGCAAATCGTTGTGCACAACCGCCCCGAGCACGGAATTGAGGTACTCGCCTCGGCACGAGCAGTTGGCGCGATTCCGATTGCGATTCACCCCGTCATTCACTTCACGGGAACATCGCTGGACGTTCACCGAATGAAGGACGCATATTGCGCGGTGACGGCTCCCGTAACCGCTCTGCCCATCGCCCAGGCCCTCGTAGTCGAGATGGGTGGCGAACCCTTTGTCGTCGAAGAAGCCGACCGGGCTGCCTACGCCGAAGTCATCGATACCGTCGCCACTTTCTCGAAAGCCATCATCGACCAGTCAACTTTCCGCCTCACGCAGATTGGTGTCGACCGACCGGGCGAGGTACTTCGTGCACTTGTTCACTCGGCAGTCGACGAATCGCTGAGGCGCAACTCGGACGGTTCGATTGACCCCGTCGAGCAGTGGTTGGGCGACCACGTTTCTGACACCGATGACTAAAGCGCTTGTGCCCACGATGGGCGCACTTCACGCTGGTCATTTTGCCCTCATCGACCGTGCGCGCGAACTCGCGGACGAGGTGGTCGTTTCCATTTTCGTGAATCCCACCCAGTTCGGTGCTGGAGACGATTTCGATCGATACCCGCGGACGCTCGACGCCGATCGGGAACTGATAGCTGGCCGTGCAGAAATTTTCGCCCCGTCAGTTGACGAGGTCTATCCACCCGACCACCCACCCGATGTGATTCACGCAGGACCTCGCGGTGACCCGTGGGAAGGGGCCAGTCGCCCTGGGCATTTCGACGCTGTGCTCACGGTCGTGAACCGTCTTTTCGACATGACTCAACCCGACTTGGCGGTATTTGGCGAGAAGGACTGGCAGCAATTGGCCCTAATCCGTTCAATGGCCGCCGAGCGACACCCCAACATTCGTGTTGTTGGTGTACCAACCGTTCGTGACGACGATGGCCTTGCGATGTCGTCCCGGAATCGCTACCTGTCGGCGGCAGAGCGCGAAACCGCAGCACTCATCCCCGTCGCCTTGAACGACATAGTTGCGCAAGCGGGGTCCGCCGAGTCGGTAGCGAGAGCGCGGCAGAAGCTTGAGCAATCGGGAATCGACGTTTATTACCTCGCTGAGGTTGATCCGGTCACGCTAGAACCAGCACAACCGAACAGCCCAGCACGAGTCATCATCGCGGCTCGAGTCGGATCGACCCGACTCATCGACAACCTGAAGGTGCGCGACTAACCAAAACGGTAGCCTTGAGTGATTACCTGAAGGGGCCACCATGAGCGACGAAACAGAACTTTCCGCCGACGAAATCGTCGAGCAGAAGGCCGTTCGTCTTGCGAAGCGCGACCGTCTCAATGCCGAGGGTGGCGCTTATCCGGTTGCGGTTCCCATCACGACAACGATCGGCGCGGTTCGAGTGGAGCACGACGGCCTTGACGTCGATGTGTCAACGGGTGTTGAGGTCGGAATTGCCGGCCGAATCGTTCACTCGCGCAATACGGGAAAGCTGTGTTTTGCCGCTCTTCAATCGGGTGACGGACAGCGCATTCAGGCGATGCTGTCGCTCGATAAAGTGGGCGAAGAATCGCTCGAACGATGGAAAGACCTCGTCGACCTTGGCGACCACGTTTTCGTGCACGGTGAAGTGATTACGTCCAAGCGCGGCGAGCTGTCGATTCTCGTCGACGAATGGCAAATGGCCTCCAAGGCACTTCTTCCGCTCCCCAATCTGCACAGCGAACTCAGCGAAGAAACCAGAGTCCGTCAGCGTTACCTTGACCTGATCGTTCGCGAGCAGGCCCGCGCAAACGTCGTGACCCGATCGACGGCGATGACCTCGTTGCGCGACACCTTCCGCGCACACAACTTTCTCGAGGTTGAAACCCCGATGCTTCAGACGCTTCACGGCGGGGCGGCGGCTCGACCGTTCGTTACTCACTCGAACGCGTTTGACATGGACCTGTTCTTGCGCATCGCGCCCGAGTTGTTCCTCAAGCGCGCGGTCGTTGGTGGAATCGATCGAATTTTTGAGATCAACCGAAACTTCCGAAACGAGGGCGCTGATTCGACCCACAGCCCAGAGTTCGTGATGCTCGAAGCGTATGAGGCTTACGGCGACTACAACTCGATTGCCGACCTGACTCAAGAGCTCATTCAAAACGCCGCGCTCGCTGTCTCGGGGTCGCACCAAGTCACCTGGAATGACGGCACTGTTTACGACTTCGGCGGCGACTGGGCTCGGATCAGCCTGTTTGGTTCTTTGTCGGATGCGGTCGGAACGGAGATAACCCCCGAGACGCCGATGGCGGCTCTCGAGAAGATGGCCAATGCCGTCGAGATCGAGGTCGACCATCCGACCCACGGCAAGCTCGTCGAAGAACTGTGGGAGCACCACGTCAAGCCGCAGTTGACGGTACCAACGTTTGTCATGGACTTCCCGCTCGAGACCAGTCCGCTGACGCGCGAGCACCGATCAATTTCCGGTGTCGTAGAGAAATGGGACCTGTATGTTCGTGGGTTCGAACTCGCCACCGGATATTCAGAGCTCGTTGACCCGGTCATTCAGCGCGAACGGTTTGTTGAACAAGCCAAGTTGGCTGGGCGAGGCGATGCCGAAGCGATGCCTCTCGACGAAGAATTCCTGCGAGCGCTTGAACACGGAATGCCACCGAGCGGCGGAATGGGAATGGGAATCGACCGCCTCCTCATGGCGATAACCGGCCTAGGAATTCGGGAAACAACTCTTTTCCCGCTCGTCAAGTAATCGGGCGTACACTACAACCGTGATTGAAGATTTCTGGGCGAACGCGGTGTTCTCGGTAACACCGACGCTGATCATTGGGCTCCTTTTTTGGTTTGCACTTCGCGCAATCATGCGCGCTGACCGCACCGAACGACGTGAACTCGAGAAGTACGAAGCCGAAGAGCGCGCTCGTCGCGGTCTCGCTCCGAAAGAGTAAATCGCCCTCAATCCGTGCCGATGCGCTCGATGACAGCAGTTTTGCCGTTAGCGAAATCGGGTGTGAAGCGGATTTCACGTTGTTACCGTTGAACCATCGCGAGACAACTCGCAAAGGAGACGGATTATGTTTGAACGATTCACAGACCGCGCACGTCGCGTCGTTGTGCTTGCCCAAGAAGAAGCAAAGGGCCTGAACCACAACTACATCGGTACTGAGCACATCCTCTTGGGTCTCATCAAAGAGGGCGACGGTATCGCCGCAAAGGCGCTCGCCGAGCTTTCAATCTCCATTGACAATGTCCGCGAGCAAGTTCAGGACATGATCGGTCAGGGCCAGCAGGCGCCGACCGGACACATTCCATTCACACCCCGCGCCAAGAAGGTCCTTGAGCTCAGCCTTCGTGAAGCACTCCAGCTCGGGCACAACTACATCGGCACCGAGCACATCCTCCTCGGACTCATCCGCGAGGGCGAGGGCGTTGCCGCTCAGGTTCTCGTCAAGCTCGGCGCTGACCTCACACGCGTCCGCCAGACCGTTATTCAGTTGCTTTCCGGTTACCAGGCCGGCAAAGAAAGTGCGACCGTCGGCGGAGGGGAACCGGCAGCCAACGACAAGGGTTCGCAGATCCTTGACCAGTTCGGCCGCAACCTCACGCAGGCTGCGCGCGACGGAAAACTCGACCCCGTCATCGGCCGCGAAAAAGAGATGGAACGCGTCATGCAGATCCTCTCCCGCCGCACCAAGAACAACCCCGTGCTCGTCGGCGAACCGGGTGTCGGAAAGACCGCCGTTGTCGAAGGTCTCGCCCAGGCGATCGTCAAGGGCGAAGTCCCAGAGACCATCAAGGGCAAGCAGGTTTACACACTCGACCTCGGAAGCCTCATTGCCGGCAGCCGATACCGCGGTGACTTCGAAGAGCGCCTCAAGAAGGTAACGAAGGAAATCCGCAACCGCGGAGACATCATCGTGTTCATCGACGAAATCCACGCACTCGTTGGCGCAGGTGCCGCAGAGGGCGCAGTCGACGCTGCGAGCATCCTCAAGCCCATGCTTGCCCGCGGTGAACTCCAGACCATTGGTGCAACAACTCTCGACGAGTACCGCAAGTACTTCGAGAAGGATGCAGCGCTCGAACGCCGTTTCCAGCCTGTTACGGTCAACCAGCCTTCCGTGCCTCACACGATCAACATCTTGAAGGGTCTTCGCGACCGTTACGAAGCGTTCCACAAGGTGTCCATCACCGACGACGCCATTGTCGCAGCGGCCACTCTCGCCGACCGTTACGTGCAGGACCGATTCTTGCCAGACAAGGCCATTGACCTCATCGACGAAGCCGGCGCACGCATGCGCCTCTCCATTCTTTCTTCGCCGCCCGAGCTGCGTGAATTCGACGACAAGATCGCCGAGGTTCGCAAAAAGAAGGAAGCGGCCATCGAAGAGCAGGATTACGAAAAGGCTGCCCAGTTCCGCGACGAAGAGAAGCAACTTCTCGGAGAGCGCCTCCGACTTGAAAAGGAATGGCGCAAGGGCGAAAAGGGCGACACCGGAACGGTTGACGAAGGCGTCATCGCCGAGGTTCTCGCTCAAGCAACCGGAATTCCCGTCTTCAAGCTGACGGAAGAGGAAAGCGCACGTCTCCTCATGATGGAGAAGTCACTTCACCAACGTGTTATCGGTCAGGAAGAAGCAATCGCCGTTCTCTCGAAGACGATCCGACGCACCCGTGCTGGCCTCAAAGACCCGAAGCGCCCGTCTGGTTCGTTTATTTTCGCCGGTCCGACCGGTGTCGGAAAGACCGAGCTCGCGAAAGCTCTCGCCGAATTCCTGTTTGACGACGAAGATGCTCTCATCGCGCTCGATATGTCGGAGTACGGCGAGAAGCACACCGCTTCGCGTCTCTTCGGCGCCCCTCCCGGTTACGTCGGGTTCGACGAGGGCGGTCAGCTCACCGAGCGCGTTCGCCGCAAGCCGTTCAGTGTTGTGCTGTTCGATGAAATCGAGAAGGCACACCCCGACATCTTCAACTCGCTGTTGCAGGTTCTCGAGGAAGGCCGCCTCACTGACGGCCAGGGTCGAGTCATCGACTTCAAGAACACCGTCATCATCATGACGACCAACCTTGGAACCAAGGACATCACCGGTGGACCGGTCGGGTTCGTGCTTGAGGGCAACTCGGAGCAGACCTACAAGGCCATGCGCTCGAAGGTCATCGAAGAACTCAAGAAGCACTTCAAGCCAGAGTTCCTCAACCGTGTCGACGAGACGATCGTCTTCCCGCAGCTCTCGCAAGACGAGCTCCTGCAGATCGTCGACCTCTTTGTCCGTCGTCTCCGCGAGCGCATGCTCGATCGCGACATGACACTCGATGTCACGGATGCAGCCCGTCGCGAACTTCTGACAATCGGCTGGGACCCCATGCTCGGTGCACGACCACTGCGTCGCGCAATCCAGCACGAGGTCGAGGACATGCTCTCCGAGCAGATCCTTCACGGTGAACTTCAGGCCGGAAGCCACGTTCTTGTTGACTTCGTCGATGGTGAGTTCACTGCCGTCACGACTGGCGCACTTGCACTTCCGGATGTCGTCGCTGTCGAGGTTGACGCGATCGCCGAAGAGCAAGCAGCAACGGACAAGCCCGCCGACGACTAGTCAACCTAAACTGGCGGAATGAACGTAACTGTTCGTCCCGCCCGTACGGCAGATGTGAAACACATCAAGCGACTCATTGAGCCGCTCGTGCGCGAGCGAATTCTGCTCGGCAAAGACCCCGTCGTGTTCTATGAGTCAATCCAGCAGTTCCTTGTCGCGGAAGATGACGACGTGATTGTCGGGTGCGGCGCGCTTCACGTGATGTGGCGCGACCTCGCCGAGGTGCGCACCTTCGCGGTTGCTGAAACCCATCGCGGCAAGGGAGTGGGCCGACAGATACTTGGCGAACTCGAACGCAACGCCCGCGAACTCGGCGTTACACGACTGTTTTGCCTCACTTTCGAAACAGAGTTTTTCGCAGCACACGGCTTCGCGGCAATCGGTGAGGACGAACCGGAACGCGCCGATGCCGTCTCGAAGAAGGTCTACGCCGAACTAGTTCGCTCACACGACGAAGGAATCGCCGAGTTCCTTGACCTTTCGCGCGTCAAGCCCAACACGCTGGGTAACACCCGGATGCTCAAGACCCTCTAGTCGGCGCGCCAGCCCGAAACCGCGCCCCTCCACCCTTAACCTGACGGTATGTCGTGGATTCTTGAACCTCGTGGTCCGCTGCCCGCCAACGTGTATCACGTTCGACGTTTAATCACCGTCGCGATTCTCGCCGGAGTTCTCGTTGGGCTCGGCGGTATTGCTAGCGCAATGTTTGGCAGTGCCAACAGCGCGAATCCGGCGGCGACCCCAGGCTCTACGTCCAGCGCGATTCCTGAGTGTGACCCCAGCCAGATAAACATTTTTGCCGTGACGGATCGCGCGTCCTACGGCGAGGGGGAGAAGCCGAAGTTCTCGATGACCATCACGAACAACAGTGACGCGGTGTGCACGGTTCAGGCCGGGACTGACAAGCAGAAGTACGTTGTGACGAGCGGTAGTGACACGATTTGGGACTCGACCGTGTGTCAAAAGGACCCAGCTCCCTTCGTGCAAGAGTTCCAGGCGAAAGAATCCATCACCACGAACCCCCTTGAGTGGGGTGTTGCCCGCAGTGACAACTGTGACGACGGCACCCCGGCTGTCGGCGGAGGGGCTTCGTACCAGTTGACCGTTCACCTCGGCGACATCGTCTCAGCTGAAACTGCTCAGTTCCTTCTGTACTAACCGGTTCGGGAATTTTTGCGGTCGTGCCGCACTAATGACTGAGCAAAAGCAAAATATTTGTCACTAAGCGGCGTGTCGAGACTGACCGATGTCGGTGCTCGGTGGCAGAGTTGCTTTTCCCAGCACCGTCGAAACTGGCAATGGCGTCCGTCTCTCGAGGTGATTCTGTCAACTGTTTGAGAGGAGAAGCCATGACCCACAAATTCGGAGTAACCCCGTTCCCGCTCACCGTCACGCGCACGAACCGTTTGTCCAAGAGGCAGGTCGACGTCGAGGTTCCGCAGAGGGAAGAAATCACTTCTCTTGCACAGAGCGAAGACCCGGCACTCGACGGCAACAGCGACAACCCGTTGACCGAAGGGACGGATAAGTGAGCGAGATGTACGACTGGTTCGACGAACTTGATGACAAAACACTGTGGGATACGACAACTCACGGACCAATCGATTCGAGAGTCGCAGCACTCACTGTGCTAGCCCAGCGCGCTTCCGAGCGCAATGCGCACGCGGAAGAGGCGAGTCTCCACGAACGAATCGTTGACCTGTGTATGGAAACGAACGCGACGGACGACGCTCTGGTCGCAATTGCACGTGCAATCGCGGCATGGCAAGAGGTCGAGGAGTGGGAGAACATCGAGGCCCTCCGCGTCAAAGCGGAAGCACTGAGCGACTCACTGTTTGATGCCGTAGCGTGGCGCGAGTTCTACTCCGCGTACGGATGGGCGGCGTACCTACGCCGCGCGTATGTCGTCGCTCTCGAATACGTAGAGAAGGCAATCGCCTGTACGGAGGAATCCGGATCGACTCACTATCGAGCGCTGCACCTTTGTCAAAAGGGCGTTCTTACCGCCGCTCTTGGCCGATCGGCGGACGGAATTGTGTTCCTGCAGGAAGGCCTTTCACTAGCCCGTGAAGAGAGCAATCTGTTCATGGTGGCGGATATTCTTGCCGACCTGTCGATTATTCAATCGAGGACATTGGATCGAGAAGCCGCACTCGCTCCGGCTCAGGAAGCCGCGGCTTTGCTAGCCGAAGTTCCCCCGTTCGGCCCGTTGCACTTCCGAGTGAAATTCGCGCTTGGGAATGCCTACCTTTCCGCCGGTTCGACGCAGCTCGCTTTCCAGACCTTCGAGTCGATTCATGCTGACCTCCCCAACTACCTGAAGGCGAGAACGATGATTCGCATGTCGGAGTGCGGGCTTGACGACGAATTGTGGGAGTCACGCGCCTATACGGTGGCAAAGAACTCCAACGCGTTTGACCTCGTTGATCACATCGAGGTGACGCGGGCAATGCGCGCTGACCCCGCCACCGCCATCGAATCGCTGACCTCGGTGATTGAACGGACCATCGAACGCGATGACGACGTGACACGCGATGGAGCCCGGCTAGTGCTGGCGCGGAAACTGTACGACGCTGGTCGTCACGCAGAGGCCGTGGAGCAACTCACCATTCTTTCCGTCGCGAACTTCGGAGACGACGCCTACAAGATATTGACGTATCTCATTCTGCGCGCCGACGCACTCATTGCTGTCGGTGAGCTCGTTGAAGCGCGATCAATCGCGTTGGCGCTGTCACGGCTTGATCGGCGCTGGGAAGTGATTGACGCGATAGCCGAGGGTTACTGGCAACTCGCAACAATCGAACTCGCGGCGAACGGCCCGACGATTGAGTGGGAGCGTCTCGCAAACCAGTGCATTTCGCTTCTTGCTCTCGACGGCGACTTCGCCCTCCTTCAGGAGCGCGCCGAGATCCTTAGTGGGGCAGTTGTGCTCGACAACCAGCCGTATCGCGGTTCGCTCGACACGATTGACGCGCTCATCGCAGACATCGCGAACGAAACCGGCTCACCGAATTGGACTGCAACCAGCTAGGTCGTGGCTCGGCGAACCGCCTCCGTGAGGGTCTTGGCTGAATGGTCGAGAACGGTGGTGAAGCCGAGGCGGTTCGCTTCGGTCGCCCGAAGTTGGTGGGCCGTCACTGCACGGATGTCGCCAGACAGGCTAATTTCGCCCGTCGCAACAAGTTCGGCAGGTAGCGCAACGTCCTTAGCTGCGCTCGCAAGAGCAAGCGCAATCGCAAGGTCTGCCCCTGGTTCCGTGATTCGGATTCCACCAACGGTTGACACATAGACATCGGATGCGTGGAACGGGATTCGCGCCCGGCGTTCGAGAACTGCCAGCAACATCGCAACACGAGAGGAATCGACACCGTTTGTCACTCGCCTAGGTTGAGGCGCGTTGCTCGGCACAATGAGCGCTTGAATCTCGACGGGTAGAGCGCGACGGCCTTCCATCGCGATTGTCGTGCAGGTTCCGCTAACGGGTGAACCTGACTGTGAGCGGAAGAGCGCAGACGGATCGGGAACCTCCGTGATGCCCGTGCCCACCATTTCGAAACATCCAACCTCGTCTGTTGGCCCAAAGCGATTCTTGAGCGCGCGGACAAATCGTAGCGACGTCTGGCGGTCTCCTTCAAAATGCAGGACGACGTCGACCAAGTGTTCAAGTAATCGCGGCCCTGCAATTGTTCCGTCTTTCGTGACGTGACCGACAACGATGATCGGGAGGTTCCGCTCCTTCGCAACGCGCACGAGCGTAGCTGCGACTTCCTTCACCTGCGCAACGCCGCCGGCGAGACCGTCGATGGTGTCTGACGCGATGGTTTGCACGGAGTCGACGATGACGAGAGCAGGCTGAACCTGGTCGATGTGACCGAGAACAGTGCTCAGGTCAGTTTCCGCAGCTATAAAGAGCGTGTCGATGAGCGTGTTGGTTCGACCTGCTCGAAGCCGAACCTGGCTGGCGGATTCCTCGGCGCTCACGTACAGGACACGTGCACCCGTCGAGGCGACCCGCCCCGCGACATCGAGAAGAAGAGTTGATTTGCCGACGCCCGGTTCACCGGAGAGAAGCACAGCGGCGCCGGGAACTATCCCACCACCGAGCACTCGATCGAATTCGTTGATTCCGGTTGCTCGATGCGAAGCGTCGTCAGTGGTGACTTCAGTGATTGGCACGGCTCGGCGGGCCTCCGGAACGCCCTTAGCTGTGGTCCGGCCACCGGTTGGCTCCGCACCCGTCTCACGGACGGTGTCCCACTGCTGACACTCACCACAACGGCCGACCCATTTGGTCGTCGACCACCCGCATTCACTGCAGCGGAACGAGGTTGTTGTGCGGGCCATTGCTCCAGCGTAGGCGAGAGCACCGACGTCACCCTCGTTTTCCCGCACACTGTTTGGCGTGTAAACTTTTCCACGGTGCCGTGTCCGAGCGGCCGAAGGAGCATGTCTCGAAAACATGTGTGGGTGCAAGTCCACCGTGGGTTCAAATCCCACCGGCACCGCCAGCAAAAACGCCCCCACACAAGGGGGCGTTTTTCGTCGAAGGGTTATTCAGATTCTTGTGTGTCCCAATTCTTGGGCGCTGGTCCGAGTAGTTTCTTCGTAGCTTCTATGACACCGCGACCGAATAATGCGTTCCCAGCTGCGCCAATTCCTGCACCGATGAAAGCCGGAATTTGCTTCCCGAGCACTAGGACGCCTTGTCTTGAACCATAGAGTGTGACGAATCGCGGACCGAGCAATTTGTTGATTGCCTTTATCGCTTCGCGGGGGACAGCCTTCACAATCTGCTTTCCCCAATAAGGCACCGTTTTGTCAAGAACACCAGCCAATGCGGCAGCCGACGCACTGTTCCCGATGAGCGCAGTCAACACGAGAGCCCGCCTACGTTCAAGGTCCTCTGTGTGCAAGCCATGAATTTCAGCAACGGAAAGCGTGTACAAGACTGACGCCTCCAGGAACGTAAGTAGATCAGCGGCGGCAATCGGGACTTGCAACCAACCGTTCGGGATCGCCGCCGCCGCGCCGGCCCCAAAGCCAGTGAATGTAACCGCAGACAGATAAACCTTGTCGACATACGAAACGAGTTCAGCGGGAGTTTTGGTTGGGTGGACACGGCGTAGGCGCGAGACATTATCGACGGCAATTGGATGCTGCAAATCCAGCGCCTTACTAAGTCCTGTTCGAACGAGTTCTCCCACAGACGGTTTATTGACCATTAGTCAATTATGCACAAATTGCTGGGAAAGCGGCAGCCGGCTTATTGTCAGGAAATTCTGGTGAATTTGGGCAAAAAGAAAATGTTCGCTAGAGCGAACATTTGTGTGTATACTAAAAGTGACCTTTTCGAAGGGGGTCAACTGAAGCGATAGCCCAAGGTTATCGCTTCAGTTATTTAAAGTCCAGATTCATTACACATCGCTCGATTGGCTGCGGCGCTCTTGGCGGATGGTCAACAACCCAGAGTTCGCAAATGCAAGTCCAACCGCGATGTACGTAAACCCAACGTCTCGTTGTGCCTCGGCGGTGAGTTCTTCTACGACCCCCGCAACAACCTGAACACCGCTGAATACGAATAACGAAGACCAAATCCAAGCTGCGGTCGGAGATTCGGTCAGTTTCCAGGCTGGCCTGTCGCCAACTGGCTGGAAGAGCCTTGCGGACGCGAGCACAACCACAATCGCTGCACCGGCAATAAATCGCCCAGCATCGTCGAGAGTCGACGACATTGCAACCCACCAACCGCCGAGGAAACCGACTATTGATGCGGCAATAACGAAACCGACCTGCGCAGTGAAGCCCGCAATTCTCATTTGCATTGGCTAGCCCTACGGCAGCAAACGGTTCGGCCCGCGGAACAAGTAGGTCGTTTCGCGGATCGACGGCAAGCCGAGCAGGAGCATCAAAAAGCGCGCGAGGCCCATTCCGAATCCTCCGTGCGGCGGGACGCCGTGGCGGAAGAAGTCGAGATAGAAGTCGAGCTCTTCGGGGTCGAGACCCTTTTCCTTTGCCTGTTCGATCAGCACGTCAACGCGGTGTTCGCGCTGGGCGCCGGTTGAGATTTCTGTGCCGTTGAACAAGAGGTCGTAGGAGTTCGTCAGTTCTTTGTTGCCCTCGTGGCGCATGTGATAGAATGGGCGAATCCCTGTGAAGTAGTCGGTGACGAACACGAACTCGTGTCCGTACTTTTCCTTGACGTAGGCAGACAACTGGCGTTCGCCCTCGGGGTCGAGGTCGCCGTCTGCTCGGGGAACCGTGTAGCCGCGCTCTGTGAGGATTGCGTGCGCGTTGGCGAGCGAGATGCGGGGGAACGGCTGCGCGGGAACCGTGACCTCGACATCAAATGCTGCGTGGATGGCGTCTCCATACTTTTCTTTCACGGCCGTGAGTCCTGCGACGATGACCGCTTCGTGCATCGCCATGACGTCCTCGTGGGAATCAACCCACGAAATCTCGGCATCGACCGAGGTGAACTCGGTGGCGTGACGAGAAGTGAACGAAGGGTCGGCGCGGAATGCTGGGCCAATCTCGAAGATCGCTCCGAAGCCGGCGGGCTGCGCCATCTGCTTGAAGAACTGCGGGCTTTGCGCGAGGTACGCCTTTGTTTCGAAATACTCCATTTCGAAAAGCTCGGCGCGAGATTCGGATGCGCTCGCCATCAGTTTCGGTGTGTGAAGTTCGATGAATCCGTTGTCGACCCACCAGCAGCGCATCGCGTGTTCAAACGCAGTCTGAACGCGGAAGATGAGGTTCGCCTCTGGACGGCGCAGGTCAAGGAATCGCCAGTCAAGACGCTTATCGATGGAGGAGTCATCAGCGATCGGTGGTTCTGGCTCTGCTTCCGCGATGACCTCGAGAGCGGAAATCTTCACTTCGAGCCCGCCGAGCTTGACGCGCTCGTCGTGTGCGAGCGTTCCAC
>CAXNHY010000024.1:0-12718 GCA_964202425.1 Microbacteriaceae bacterium MWH-Ta3
CCGACAGTGACTATCGGAGGCGTTCGTGACCCCAGCGGGATTCGAACCCGCGTTACCGCCGTGAGAGGGCAGCGTACTAGGCCGCTATACGATGGGGCCGCGTGCAACAGTTGCCAGTATCGCACAGCGCGCGGCACGGGCGCAAACCGTTACGGCAGACGGGTGTCGAGCACCGCGAGAGCCCGAGGCCGAACCTCGATGTCCATCGGGAGTGCACCGATGCGCTCGCCGTCCGAATATCCGATGAGGTTGGGTGATTCGAGTCGAAACTTTTTGCCCTGTCGAATGATGACTCGAGGGTCGGTGACGTGAGTTCCCTTGAACACCTTCGGGTAGATGCGAATGAAGTCAAACCGTGACAGCGGGCGCACCATCAAGATGTCGAGGAGCCCGTCGTCCGGTTTTGCTTCGGGGCAGATCAGCATGCCACCGCCGTATTGGCGGTTGTTCGCGACGGACGTGAGGATTGCCTCTTCCTTGGTGGTTTCACCGTCAATAGTCAGCGTGTATTTGATGGGCTTCAGCTTGGCAAGCTCAACGAGCATTCCGACGGTGTACCGCGATGGACCCTTCGGGAAGGCCATGTGATTGACGCGCTCGTTGACGAGTGCATCGAAACCAGCAGAAACAGTTGAACAGAACCATCTCTCCTTGCCACCCCAACGCATGATTCCTGCATCAATTTTCCAGTCGGGCTTGTCGAGTGATGCAATTAGGCGCTTGATTGCTGCTTCCGGATCGTCAAGAGGCATTCCGAGAATTCCCTGAGCGGTGTCGTTACCCGTTCCCGATGGAACAATCCCGAGCGGAGTCGAAGTCCCCGCACACGCGTTGGTCCCGAGTTGCGCGGTTCCATCCCCGCCCACGACAACGAGTGCGTCGACGCCACCGGAAACTGCTTCTTTCGCCAGCGCCTCGAGGTGCTCGTAATTGTCGGCCCTGAGTTCGTCAACGTGCCGACCGGTTGCGCGGAGCGCATCAACGACCAGACCGCCGACGTGCCTTCCCTTCCCCTGCGATGCTGACGGGTTTATGGCAACCGCAATGCGGGGTCGGGACAACGTTGTCATTCCGCAACCTTAGCGAAAAAAAGAGGGTCTGAGCGAGGATTTCAGTGCTGGGGTGCCTGGACTCGAACCAAGAACAAAGGTACCAGAAACCTCCGTGTTGCCAATTACACCACACCCCAATGGCGCCATGGACGCCGTGCGCCAGCCTATCAAAGGCCAGTGGCCGAGCGAAATCGTGGCTAGAGAAGGCCGAGCAGGGTGCGATTGATGACCGACGCCAAACGCTGGCCAGAACCAGCGGCGATGAGGAGCTGTTCAGGGCCGGGCGGGGTGATGTCCCCGATTGCCCACAGCCCAGGTTCCGATGTGCGGCCTTCGTTGTCGACAGCAATCAACCCGTCAATCGCGCGAACAACGTTGAGCGAATCTACGAAGTTGAGGCTCGGAGTCCAGTGCGGGCGAACGAATACACCGTCACGCTCGAGCGTGTCGCCGTCGGCGAAACGCACACCCGTGAGAATTCCGCCGGCACCACCTTCGATCTCGTCAATTGGGCGATCGTCGACGCTGATGCCCCGTTCCGTGAGCTTCGATGCCCACCAGTCGCTCACGATGTTCGATCCGTTGGTGAGGAGTACAACATCCGAAGTCCACTGGGAGAGAAGAATTGCGCGCTCCGCGACATCATCCGTTTCCCCGATGAGCGCGAGGCGCTTGTCCTTGTATCCGTAACCATCGCACTCCATGCACGAGTGGGCGCTCGAGCCATAGAACTGGCGGAGGCTGGGGATTTCGGGGAACGATTCGACGAGGCCGGTTGCAAGCACAACGTGACCTGCCGTGATCGAGTGCTCCGCTCCGCCGCGTTCGCTCGCACTGACGACGAAGTGATCGCCATCTCGAGACACATCGGTTACCGTCGCGCTCAGCACAGTCGCTTCCTCATAGCCTTCGACCTCTTCGCGGCCCAAGCGGCGAAACTCGAGAGGAGTTGTGCCGTCTCGCGTGATGAACCCGTGGGACATCAGTGACACTGCGTGACGGGGGCGATTCGAGTCAAAGAGAACGACTCGGCGTCGCGCACGAACGAGGTTGAGGGCAACTGCGAGGCCGGCTGGGCCAGCGCCGATGACAACGACCTCTGCGTCCGTCATGCCGAAACCGCCTGCCGAAGAGAATTGATTCGCGCGAGGCTTGAATCGCGCCCGAGGATTTCCATCGATTCGAACAGTGGAGGACTAATTCGGCGGCCGGAGATAGCCGTGCGCACGGCGCCAAACGCGCTTCGAGGCTTAAGACCCAGTCCGTCAATGAGCGACGTCCGAAGTGTCTCTTCAATGTTTGCCACTGACCAGTCGGCAAGGTTTTCCAGCGCAACCGACGCGGTTGACAGGATCGACGCGGCATCGCCGTCGAGTGTCGCGCGAGCGTCGTCGGCGACAACGAGGTCGGCATCGTCCGTAAACAAGAACTCGATCATCTCGGGAATTTCACCGAGAAGCTGGACTCGCTCTTGGATGTGCGGTGCAATCTCGACGAGTCGAGCGTGTTCGTGACTTGTTGCTGGAGTCTCAGCCAAACGCGCCGACTGGAGTCGTTCCATCGCGAGGTCGACGAACGCGTCACTCGGCAGCAGGCGAATGTGGTCTCCGTTGATGGATTCGGCCTTCTTGAGGTCGAAGCGCGCTGGGTTGGGGTTGACGTCGACAACGTCGAACGCTGCCGCCATCTCCTCGAGCGTGAAAACATCCCTGTCTGCCGCGATTGACCAACCGAGCAGCGAGAGGTAGTTGAGGAGCCCTTCGCGCACAAACCCGCGATCACGGTGGTGAAAAAGGTTCGACTCAGGGTCACGTTTTGAGAGTTTCTTATTGCCGTCACCCATCACATAGGGCAAGTGCCCGAATCGCGGAACGAACGAAGCAACTCCGATGTCGAGCAGCGCGAGATACAGGGCGATTTGCCGCGGTGTGGACGACAGCAGGTCCTCACCACGAAGCACGTGGGTCACTCCCATGAGCGCGTCATCGACGGGGTTGACGAATGTGTACAGGGGTGATCCGTTTGGTCGAACCAGAACGAAGTCGGTTGTTGCCCCAGCGGGGAAATTGATCGGCCCACGAACGAGATCATCGAAACCAAGATCGATGTCAGGGACCTTCAACCTGAGGGCGGGCTCTCGCCCTTCAGCCCGAAATGCTGCACGTTCATCAGCTGTCAGAGTTCGATCGCAATTGTCGTAACCCTGCTTCGGGTCACGGCCGTTGGCGATGTTTCGCGCTTCCATTTCCTCGGGAGTGATGTACGACTCATACAGGTGCCCAGCAACGAGGAGCTGGTCAATGATTCCGCGGTAGATATCGGTGCGCTGTGACTGCCGATAAGGCTCGTGAGGGCCGCCCTTGACGACACCTTCATCCCAGTCGAGCCCCAACCACGACAACGCATCGAGCAATTGCTCGTAGGACTCTTCCGAGTCGCGTTCCGCGTCGGTGTCTTCGATTCGAAAGATGAAGGTCCCGCCCGTGTGCCGAGCGTAAGCCCAGTTAAACAGGCATGTGCGAATGAGTCCGACGTGCGGTGTGCCGGTGGGTGAGGGGCAAAAACGAACGCGAGTGTCAGCGCCGGATGCAGTCGTGAACGGGATTGTCATGTGGCTTCAATTCTACGCGTCGGTGAGTTCGTGCCTTTGGCGCACGCGAACGAGCTGAATAAGGGCGAATGCTCCCCCGACGAAGAACATCGCAGCGATAGACAAACCGGAGTATCCGACCATGGCGAGCCCGGGCCCAGCGAGCAGTCCAGCGAAAGCCCCGGACGCACTCATCATCATGTCGCTTCGGCCTTGAATCGCTGTCTTGTGCTGGATTGGTGCACTCTCCGCGATGAACGTTGCACCGGCTACCGTGTTGGCACTCCACCCGAGTCCCAGGAGGAACAGTCCGACCGTCACCCACAGGTTGTCGAGACTGAACGCGGAGGTGAGGATGAGCGACACGAGCAGAATTATCTGTCCGGCGATCATGACAGGTATTCGACCGAATCGGTCAGACGCTGCCCCGAACACGGGGCTGAACGCATACATTCCCGCAACGTGAAGGCTGATGACGAAGCTACTCTCGGCAACCGTTGCACCGTGGTGGACGAGGTGAACGGGAGTCATCGCCATGACGGCAACCATCGTTGCGTGCCCGAAACCGATCACTGCCATTCCCATTGCCGTGACCGCCGGGACGGTTACACGCTCACGTTTCGCGCGCGTTGCGGCCGTTGACAACACCTCGAGCGGTTCTGGCTTGAGCCAGATCCAATAGATAGTCGTTGCCGCGAGTTGGGCGGCCGTCGTGAGGAGAAATCCACCCGACAGGTAGGGCATCCCCAGACTGTCCCCGATAGCGATGCCGAGGCCGTTGAGGTTGGGGCCTGCAACCGCACCGATGGTGGTTGCCCACACGACGAGCGACAAATCGCGCCCGCGGTGCTCAGCTGGGGCTCTATCGGTGGCCGCAAACCGTGCTTGTAGGTTAACCGCCCCACCAACCCCAATCCCAACAAGGCCAAGGAGCAACAGCGGTAGCGACATCAGCGCGCTCGACAGCATGATGACACCGGCGCCCGCGACGGCGACAAGTGCACCTGCTGCGAGCGCTACGCGCCGACCGCGACGAGCAGCGAGAGCCGCGAGTGGGATTGCCGCGAGCGCAGATCCGAGGGTTGACATCGTTGCGGCTAAGCCAGCAAACGATTCGCTTCCCGCGATGTGCTCAGCGAGAAGTGACCCGACCGTGAGGGTTGCCCCGATTCCCAACCCGGCGAGAATCTGACCGGCGATGAGTGTTCGACGGATTCTCAGCCGAATCTGCCGCTTCTCACCTGATTCAGACACGGTCGTCGCGATTGCGCGCCGGGTTCGAGAGCGTGCCGATTCCCTCAATCGTGATGGTGACGGTTTGCCCGTCGAGGAACCCACCAAGACCTGCAGGCGTTCCCGTGCAAATCACGTCACCGGGGAAAAGCGTGAAGGCGTCGGACACGAACTCAATAATTTCCGGAATCTTGTGAGTCATGTCAGAAGTGAAACCGTGTCGGCGAACCTCGTCGTCGACGTGGGTCGTGATCTCGTTCTTCGCGAACGGGTCAAACTCTGTTTCGATCCACGGACCGATTGGACAAAACGTGTCGTACCCCTTCGCTCGCGCCCACTGGCCGTCTGCAAACATGACGTCCCGCGCTGACACATCGTTGGCGATGGTGTACCCGAAAACGACGTCCTGCCAGTTGTCGCGTTTGATGCGATGAGCCTGCGAGCCAATCACCACAGCCAGCTCACCCTCGTGAACAATCCGACCAGGCAAAGGCGGAAGGATGATCTCGTCGCCATCGCCAACAACCGCGGTTGGTGGCTTGAGGAAAATCAGTGGCGTGCTCGGGCCGTTGTGAGCCATCTCAGCCGCGTGCTCCGGATAGTTCATCCCAACACAAATCACCTTCGACGGCGTGACGGGGGCGACAAAATCGACCTCAGTCACGGGAACAGTCTGTCCCGTGCGGTTGATGCCGTCGTGAATAGGGTCACCCTCGAGGAAATCGACGCCATCACCGATGACGAGGCCGAAATGAGTCTCGTTTTCGTGTATGAACCGGGCAACCTTCACGACATAACCCTATTCGCGTTACTAGGAGTTCTGGCGCTTCAGTCGCGATGCTGCGCGCTGTCGAGCGTTCTGTTCGAGCTCTACCTTGCGGATTCGAACCTTCTCCGGCGTCACTTCAACACACTCGTCCTCACGGGCGAATTCAAGGCACTCTTCAAGAGTCATGTCGCGCGGAGGCGTCATCTTTTCGAGAACTTCCGATGTCGATGATCGGATGTTGTTGAGTTGCTTTTCCTTCGTCACGTTGACATCCATGTCGTCGGCACGAGCGTTTTCACCAACGACCATTCCTTCGTAGACCTCGTCACCGGGCTGAACAAAGAACGCCATGCGCTCCTGGAGGGCCATCATCGCGAACGGAGTCGCAACGCCCTGACGGTCGGACACGATTGACCCGTTCTGACGAGTGATGATTTCACCAGCCCAAGGGCCGTAGCCGTGCCCGATGGCGTTGGCGATTCCGGTTCCGCGGGTGATGGTGAGGAACTCGGTGCGGAAGCCAATGAGTCCGCGGGACGGCACGATGAACTCCATGCGAACCCAGCCGGTTCCGTGGTTGGTCATGCCATCCATGCGACCCTTGCGAGCAGCGAGAAGTTGGGTGATCGCGCCGAGGTATTCCTCCGGTGCGTCAATCGTGAGGTGTTCGAACGGTTCGTGAGTTGCCCCGCCGACCTTCTTCGTCACAACCTGGGGTTTACCGACCGTGAGTTCGAATCCTTCGCGGCGCATGTTCTCAACGAGAATCGCGAGAGCGAGCTCTCCACGACCCTGAACTTCCCACGCGTCCGGACGCCCAATGTCGACCATCCTCACCGAGACGTTACCGATGAGTTCACGGTCGAGGCGGTCCTTAACCATTCGACCCGTGAGCTTGTGCCCCTTGACCTTGCCCACGAGCGGCGAGGTGTTGGTTCCGATTGTCATGGAAATAGCCGGGTCATCGACCGTGATGACCGGCAAAGCGCGCGGGTCATTCATGTCGGCGATCGTCTCACCGATGGTGATGTTTTCGATTCCGGCAACGGCAACGATGTCTCCAGCTTTAGCCGACTCTGCGGGGATACGCTCGAGCGCCTTGGTAATGAGAAGTTCCGAGATGCGAACGTTTTCCACGGTTCCGTCGTGCTTCATCCACGCGACGGTTTGACCCTTCTTGATTTCACCGTTGAAGATGCGGAGAAGAGCGATTCGGCCAAGGAACGGCGACGCGTCGAGGTTGGTGACGTGGGCCTGGAGCGGGTGGTCCGTGTCGTAGGTCGGTGCGGGGATTCGACTGAGAATCGCCTCGAAGAGCGGCTCGAGGTCGTCATTGTCGGGAAGTTCGCCATCTGCCGGCTTGTTCCACGACGCAGCACCGTTGCGACCCGATGCGTAAACAACGGGAAGATCAAGGATTCCGTCAAGGTCAAGGTCAGGAACATCATCGTGAAGGTCAGACGCCAAGCCGAGGAGGAGATCCTGGGTTTCGTGAACGACCTCGTCGATGCGCGCATCGGGGCGGTCGGTCTTGTTGACAAGCAAAATCACGGGCAGTTTCGCTTCAAGCGCCTTGCGGAGAACAAATCGCGTCTGTGGGAGAGGCCCCTCACTCGCGTCAACGAGCAAGACGACGCCGTCGACCATGGAGAGCCCGCGCTCTACCTCGCCACCGAAGTCAGCGTGGCCAGGGGTGTCAATAACGTTGATCGTGACGGGCACACCGTTCGAGTGGATTCCTGAATACGACACCGCGGTGTTCTTCGCGAGAATCGTGATTCCTTTTTCCTTTTCAAGGTCGTTGGAGTCCATGACTCGGTCTTCGAGGTGCGCGTGTGCACCGAAAGAGTTCGTCTGACGAAGCATCGCGTCGACGAGGGTGGTCTTGCCGTGGTCAACGTGGGCGACAATCGCCACGTTTCGCAAATCGGTGCGGGTGGCGATGGCCATACGTGAATCCTTAGTTTTTCCGCGCAATTCGTCGTCGTCGTTGTTCCGTTGGATCAGGAACGGGGACGGCGGCGATGAGCGTCTTGGTGTACGAATCTTGGGGGTTACGCAGAATCTGGTCTGTCGAACCCTGCTCAACAATTCTACCGTGATGCATCACCGCAATGCGGTCGCTGAGCAGGTCAACGACGGCGAGGTCGTGCGAAATGAACAAGATCGCAAACTGCTGTTCTTTCTGAATTGCCGTGAGGAGTTCGAGGACTCTCGCCTGGACAGACACATCGAGGGCCGATGTTGGCTCGTCCGCAACGAGAATCGCGGGCTTCAGGGCAAGAGCACGGGCGATTCCGACACGCTGACGCTGGCCACCGGAGAGTTCGTGCGGGTAACGGTTTCGATACGTCGTGGGCAGTTCCACCATGTCGAGAAGTTCGGTGACACGCTTGTCAATCTCGTCTTTCGAGTAGCCGCCCGTCAGGACGAGTGGTTCACCGATGCTTTCGCCGATTGGCCAACGCGGGTTGAGCGACGAACCAGGATCTTGGAAAACGATTCCGATATTTCGACGAACAGCGCGGAGGTCTTTGGCCGACACATCGACCATGTCTTGGCCAGCTACGGTGATCTTTCCGGCCGAGACGGGGATGAGCCCGACAACAGCGCGGCCAATAGTTGTCTTTCCCGACCCAGACTCCCCCACCAGACCGAGGACTTCGCCGGGGTAAATGTCGATGGAAATATCATCGGCGGCGACGAACGCTGGCACACGGCCGCGCTTGGGGTACGTGATCTGCACGTTCGACAGAGATAGAACCGGGGTTTGGCCAGCCCGCGATGGTGCCTTTGCTCCGCTCGCAGCACCCGTTCCGAGGTGCGGTACCGCTGCGAGAAGCTCTTGCGTGTAGGCGACCTTTGGCGTGGTAAAAATCTCGACCGCTGTGCCGGACTCGACGACGTGACCGTTCTTCATGACGAGAACGTGGTCGGCCATGTCGGCGACAACACCCATGTCGTGAGTGATCAGAATGATCCCCGTTCCGAGTCGCTCGTTGAGCGAACGCAGCAAGTCGAGAATTTCTGCCTGAATCGTGACATCCAGTGCCGTCGTCGGCTCATCGGCGATGAGGACCTTCGGGTCACACGAGATCGACTGGGCGATCATCGCGCGCTGGCGCTGCCCGCCAGACAACTGGTGCGGGTAAGAATTAAAGGCCTTCTCGGGATCCGGCAACTCGACGAGCCCGAGAAGTTCGATGGCCCGTGCGCGCGCTGCGTCTTTGGACAACAGTGGAAAGTGGACCTTGAGCGCTTCGACGATCTGAAAACCGATTGTGTAGACGGGGTTCATCGCCGTCATCGGCTCTTGGAAAATAACGGCAATATCGCGACCGCGGATCGACCTCAAGTGAGCGGCCGAGGCGCCGATAGTCTCTACGCCACCGAGCAGAACGCTCCCCTTGGCGCGGCCGTTGGCGGGGAGAAGCCCGAGCATCGACATCGACGACGCCGACTTACCAGAACCTGACTCACCAACGATGGCAAGAACTTCGCCGGCGCGAACGGTGTAGCTGAGGCCCTCGGCCGCCATGACCCACTCGCCGTCAACCCAGAAGTCGACCCCGAGGTCTTTCGCTTCGATCACGACCTGATTGGTGCTCATCGCCCCACCTTCATGCCACCATTGTTCACATGACGACCTTCGTGTCCCGCTCGGGCAGAATCCTCAGCGTGGTCACCGTTGCCGTTTTCGGCTTGGCTGCTGGAACAACACTGTTCCCCTTCACAGCAAACGGATTCGTTCGAAGCGTCGCGGTATTTAGCTTTCTCACTGTTGCTGTCTACAGCGCGTTCTGGCGTCCCCGACTTGACGTCACCGAAGACGGTGTCGTCGTGACTAACGTTCTCGCAACACACACCGTCGACTGGGGTGCTATTCATCTGATCGACACCAAGTGGGGTCTCACGCTGTGGGCCACGGGTCGACGCATTTCCGTCTGGGCCGCACCCGCACCCGGTCGGTACACAACATTCACCGCTAGCCGCGACCTCGGTGAACATTTGCCCGAGTCCACCTACCTCGCGGGAACGGTTCGACCCGGAGATCTCGCGTCCACCGAATCCGGTGGAGCAGCAGCTGTCGTCAGGCGGCAATGGGAGCGACGCAAGCCAGACAACGGTCGAGTTGTCACGACGTACTCCGTCGGCATCGCGGTAGCTCTCGGCGTCACCGGGTTGTGCGCAGCACTGGCCTTGTTTACGACTTAGCATCACGAGCCGAGTCCGCTCTGGATCTCGCGGAATTGACGCGACAGGCTAGAGGTCTTAGGCATGCGTCGCTGGCGCGGATCGAACGCGTCGCGGAGACCGTCACCGACGAAGTTGATACACAGCGCGATCATGACAATGAAGAAGCCGGGCCACCAAAAGAGCCACGGACGGGTCTTAAACGCTTCGTTGTATTCGGAGATGATTTGGCCGAGGGAGATGTCGGGAGCTGTGATTCCAAATCCTAGGAACGAGAGGGCTGTTTCGGTCAGGATCGCGGCGCTCATGAGGAGAGTTGCGTTGACGACGACAACCCCGATTGAGTTTGGCAGGATGTGTCGGAAGATGATTCGGAAATTTGTCGCACCAGCCACACGGGCGGCGTCGACAAACTCGCGTTCTCGAAGGGCGAGGAATTCACCTCGAACCAGACGCGCTAAACCAGTCCACGAGACCAGTCCGAGCAGAATTCCCAGCGAGACGGCGTTACCGCCAACCGTCCGTCCGAGAACGGCACCGAGGATGAGACCGGGGATGATGATGATGACGTCGGTCATGCGCATGAGGAGGCTGTCGAGCCACCCGCGGAGGAAGCCAGCGAGCGCGCCAACAACGACACCGATAACCGTAGCGAGCGTCCCGATGAGTGTCACAACGGTGAGCGACTGCTGAATTCCGCGCATGACGCGCGCAAAGATGTCTTTACCCAGCGTGTCCTGACCGAAAGGGTGCTGCCAGGACGGTAGACCGCCAGGTGTCGTGATGGGGTAGTTCTCGTACCAGTTGTATTGCCACCAACCGGGAATCCTGAATCCGTCGAGAACAATTCGTCCTGCGTCAAAATCTGCGGCGAGCTTTCCGGTTCCACCGATGATGGTTCCGACCGAGGTAAACGCGAGCAGAACGATCAGTCCGAGAACTATCAGGCTCGTCACGGCAGCGCGGTGCTGGAGGAAGCGGCGTCGCACGACCGTGGAGAGACTGAGCCCCTCAACCTGGCGTTGCTCGATCGTCAACTCTTGCAGAGCAAGTTGCTCTGTGTTGGGCGTTCTGTCTCGTTTTTGTGCCATGGCTTATTTCTCCGTGACGCGAATTCGCGGATCGAGGGCGGAATAGGCGAGGTCGGCAAAGATGTTGAACACAACAGCCGCCACTCCCGTGACGAGGAACACACCCATCACAAGGTTGACGTCTACGTCATGCAGACCCTGATTGAAGAGCGCACCCATTCCCTGCCAGGCGAACACGCGTTCGGTAATGATTGCTCCACCAATCACCGCGCCGAAGTCGAACGCGACAATCGTGGCAATCGGAATCATCGTGTTCCGGAAGGCGTGGCGCATGATGACCGTCGTCTCGGGGAGACCCTTCGCGCGAGCGGTGCGAACATAATCCTGATTGAGAACCTCGAGAAGCGTGGCGCGGGTGTATCGCGTGTAACCGGCAATCGAGATGATCATGAGTGCTGCCGTGGGAAGCACAAGGTGAGTGGCTGAGTCGAGCATTCGAAGCCATGTGTCCTCGTGGTTCGTTAGCGCTGGAGTGGTTGCGCCGATGGTCGAGATAACCCCGGTGCGAAGCGGAATCAGCTGGGTGTACTCGCTCCAACGAAGGAACATCTGGTCGACAACCAGCGGCACGGTAGCGAGCGCACCCGTGACTGCAGCGACACGAATCGCTTCGCGTCGATCGTCACCACCGAGGAAGAAACCAGCGAGGGCACCGATTCCGGCGAGGATGCCAGCGACGATCAGAATCGTCCATCCGGTGTTGGCGTAAAAGAACAAGAACTGGAACGGGAACCACAGAGCGATGACCGCGACGACAATCGCGCCGACAGACACCTGAAGTGTTCGCTTGGTCAGATTGGACGTGACGAACAGCATGATCAGCGCATTGCCAATCGTGAACAGCGCGACGCCAACAATTCCAATCGACGGCGTGACGAACCAATCGGTGAGGTCAAGCACGATGAGAGTGACAGCAATCAAAACAAATGTTCCGCCAGCGGCCTTGAGCCGCGTGAGGAGGTGGCCGCCGACGATTGCTGAGGCGACGAAAGCGAGCACCGCGGCTATCGCGATTGCTATCCACCACGGAATTGACGGATCACCGAGGAACGCGTTGAATCGGATTGCCCCGAACTCCTTGAGAAGAACGGCAACCCAGAAGATCGGGAGGGAGTAAAAGATAAAGGCTGCGAACGTGATCGTGTAGTCATATCCGCTGTACTGACGAAGAGCGGTGGTCATGCCGATCGCAACACCGAACAAAATGGAAAGGACCGTTGCAAGCATCACGAGCGAGAGGGTTGACTGCATCGCGTTGCCGAGTGCATTGGCAACGGGCTCATCACCGCGCGCAACCGAAATGCCCAAATCGCATCGGCCGATCACGCAGCTCGCCGCACCGCCAAGCCACTTGAAGTATCGAAAAAAGGCTGGGGTATCAAGATCGAGCTTCTCAATGAGGGTCTGCATCTTGGCAACAGACTGCGGGTCTTTCGACGTCCTGAGATCAGCAAGTGGATCGCCCGAGTTCGCCGTCAACATATAGACGACGAACGACGCCACCAACAACACCGCAAGTGTTGCGAGCAAACGCCGCGAAACGAAACTAATCATGACTTCCCACCGACAACCTCATTGTTGAATTCAACAGTTCTGTAATCCTAGCCGTGCGTTCATTACCGTCTCCCCACCAACGGCTAAGGGCCGGGCGAATAATCGCCCGACCCTTGCCTTAGTGCGTTGGTTCCGATTACTCGGCTACCGCCACGGGTGCCCACAGCCAGAAGTTCCAGAAGTAGGACGTCGAGAGCGGGTTAGGTGCGATTCCGGATGTTCCGTTGTCCCACCA
>CAXNHY010000025.1:0-12454 GCA_964202425.1 Microbacteriaceae bacterium MWH-Ta3
AGGGGCGAGCCTTGAAAGCCGGTCGAGTAGCCAATCAGACGCAACGTTCGCATCGTTTTCGTCGGGGCAGCGCGCCACAATCTCGCGACCGCCTTTGCTCCGTAGGCGCTCGACGGCTTCAAAAATTGGCGATGGGTCAACAACGAACAGGTCCGCCGACCACGGGACGACGGGGGCAACCTTGCCTTTCATTGTGTTGCACGCGCGGTGCGCGAGGCGTTCGACGTAATCCTTGCCCTTCTTCACACGGGTGGCCGCGTAACTGTCAACGCTCGGCCCGAAGTCAGCATTGATTGACGCGTCGGGGTCAACGGGTTTGTCGCACAGCCAGCAAATCCAAATGTCGGCGTCGCCCACAGTTGTCAAATCACTCATGGTTGAAGGGTATGGCATCTCCACCAATCCATGTTCGCCCGATGAGAATCGCCCGGCACACGCACGCCTTAGGCTGAAGGAATGACACGATTCACTAGTTCGGTTTCACTTTCAACGCGTGACATTGTCACAACACTTCACACTGTTTACGCCGGCGTTATCGCCGTGGGGATCAGCTATCTCATTGGATTTGCCACACAAATGGAGGTGCTCCTTGTGGCGGCGTTGCCGTTGGGAGTCCTTCTTGTCATGTCGCTCGCGTGGCTCCCACCGCGCGCGCAACTTTTTGCATGGGCAGCGACAACCGCGTGGCTGTTGTCTTCCGTTTATCTCGGTGTCTCCGAGATTGAATGGGTGATGCTGGTTGTGGTGTTCTTCGCGGCAATAGCTGGATCGCTCTGGAACCCGTGGTTCATCGCGGCGATTTGGTTTATCCATCCACTGTGGGATCTCATTCCGCGAGAACTGCCAGACCTCCAACACGATCTTCCACTCGCTTGTCTGATTTATGACCTTGTAGTTGCTGTCTATCTAGCCTGGAGAATTCGGACAGGGTTTTTTGAGGGTGCCGTCGGTAGACCGACAACTCCTGCACGGTTCATCAACACGGGACTGTCGCGGACGATTACCGCTGTTGTTGTCGGTTCGGCTCTCGCAATAGAAATCTTCCTGGTCGCCATGATTTCGATGGAACCGTCGTCGGTCTGGTTTGCGGCGCCCGTTGCAGTTGCGCTGGTTGCCGCCACACTTGCCTTGCCGCACGATGCTCGGCGCGTGTTTTGGGTTGTCTTCACGATGTGGACGGGAATGTCATTCGCGCACTCAGGTGAGCCGCTTGAACTGGCAGTTTTCGCCGTCATGATCGCCCTGGCAGTAGTTGGTTTTACGAAGTCGCCGTACTTCTGGGCTTTAGCGTGGGGATTCCACGCGCTGTGGAACTTCTTCCCTCGAGTGCACGACATGTCGCCGTCGTCAGCCTTGATGGGCCACTGGATGTACCCGCTTGCAGGGTTCGCCTTCGAGGCGACGATTGCGGTGTACTTGGCTTTGTGGGCAATGCAGGCAAACAAGACGCGCTAATCGCGTGTATCGCCTAGGCGGCCTGCTGCAGTGTTCTTCCCGCCCGTCGCCGGGACCAGGTCACCGACTTTGCCGTAACCAAACGTGGGCATGTTGACGTAGACGTTTTCGCTTTTCCCTTTGTCGATGACGTAGGTTTCGTGCCAAATTCCAACGGCATCGGACTTTCGGGCGGCACCATTGAAGGCTTTCCACGCCGGTAGGTGTTCGGAATCTTTGGCGCGGGAGTACTGGATGAGTTTCTCTGCGCTTTCCCAGTACTGAACGAGGATTACCGTGCGCGAAAACCACATTTCGTAGGACTTGAAGCCGAGGTCACGGTTGATGTGGAGCTCGGTGAGCATTTTGGGCATGGCCAAGAACACGGGTAACCAACGGTGTATTGCAAACCAGTTGTTGATCCGCATTCCGATCAGAAAGAGAACGAACGGTTCATTGGCTGGTGCGGTCATTCGTTCGGTGTTGATGCGGGACATTGCATTAGTGTAGGCGATGTACCCGATTGAAAATTGAGGAATGCAATGAAACAGACGCCTCCTGTAGTTGTGTCCGAGTTTGTCGGCACCGCTGTTCTCGTTTGTGTAGTTGTTGGGTCCGGCATCATGGGAACGACGGCTTCAGCTGATGCCGGAGTAGCACTCCTCATCAATACGATGTCGACAGTTCTCGCTCTGGCGTTGCTGATCATCGTCCTCTCGCCCATCAGTGGAGCCCACCTCAACCCCGTTGTGACGGTAATCGAGTGGTCAAAGCGGACAGTCAGAGCCAATGTTGCGTTGTTAATGGTGTTGGCGCAGTCAGCCGGCGCTATCTCAGGAACCATACTTGCACACGCGATGTTCCGGTTGCCACTAGTAGCCCCGGGACACAACGAACGATTCAATATTGGAACTGGACTCGGTGAAGTGATTGCAACGGCTGGTCTGGTGATTGTCATCGGCGTGTTCACAGTGCGCAATCGTGCGGACCACGTTCCGATAGCGGTAGCTGCATGGATTGGATCGGCGTACCTTTTCACGTCATCGACATCGTTTGCTAATCCTGCGGTGACCGTTGGACGAATGTTCACCGACACCTTTGCAGGAATCTCCCCCGCCTCTGTCATCCCATTCATTGTCGCGCAAGCGGTTGGCGCATTGCTCGGGGTGTTGACGATTCTCTCGATAAATCGAGCTACCGCAACGACTCACAACGGAACCCGAATCACAGGAGAAACAATTGGCTGAACCAAAAGCAACCGTCCTTTTTGTCTGCGTTCACAACGCGGGACGCTCGCAGATGGCCGCCGGCTACCTTCGGCATCTCGCCGGCGACCGAGTGCGAGTCTTGTCGGCGGGAACTGAACCCAAAGAGCACATCAATCCTTCTGCGATCGAAGCGATGGCAGAGGAAGGTATCGACATTGCCAATAACACCCCGCAGGTCTTGACAACCGAATCGGTGAAGGAATCCGATTACGTCATCACTATGGGGTGCGGAGACGCGTGCCCGTTCTTCCCTGGGAAGACATACCTTGACTGGCCCCTCGACGACCCAGCTGGACTAGGCGTTGACGGTGTCCGACCGATTCGCGACGAAATTCGATCGAAAGTCGAAGCACTGATTGCGGAGATCGACGCCACAAGCTAAACAAACGAAAAGGTGCCGACCTCGTGGACAGCACCTTTTCGTGAGTAACTATTTGGTGAGATCGAAACGGTCTGCGTTCATGACCTTCGTCCACACGGCGATGAAGTCATCGACAAACTTCTTCTTGTTGTCGTCCTGCGCGTACACCTCGGCATAAGCGCGCAGGATTGAGTTCGAACCGAACACGAGGTCGACGCGAGTAGCTGTCCACTTGACTTGCCCGTTTGTGCGGTCGCGCATGTTGTAGAGGTTCTTTCCCGCCGGCTCCCACACGTACGTCATGTCAGTGAGGTTGGTGAAGAAGTCGTTGGACAGTGCGCCAACTGTGTCGGTCAGAACTCCGTGAGCCGTTCCACCGTGGTTCGTGCCGATGACGCGCATGCCACCGATTAGGACGGTCATCTCGGGGGCGGTGAGGCCCATGAGTTGTGCCCTATCGAGCAGAAGCTCCTCTGCGGTGACGACGTAGCTGTCTTTCACCCAGTTGCGGAATCCGTCGTGGAGCGGTTCAAGTGGTTCGAACGATTCTGCGTCCGTCTGCTCAGGTGTCGCGTCTCCACGACCGGGAGCGAACGGCACTGCGATCGGGAATCCGGCAGCCGCGGCTGCTTTTTCGACACCAACGTTTCCAGCCAACACGATGACATCAGCAACGCTTGCTCCGTGCGCTGCAGCAATGGGCTCAAGTACTGCCAACACGCGTGAAAGACGCTCTGGCTCGTTGCCGGCCCAGTCCTTCTGAGGCGCAAGGCGGATTCGAGCACTGTTCGCGCCACCGCGCATGTCGGAGCCGCGGTAAGTGCGGGCGCTATCCCACGCCGTCGACACGAGGTCGCTCACAGAGAGACCACTTGCCTCGATCGCAGCCTTCGCAGCCTTGACGTCGTACGAGGTCGACCCGGGGGTAACGGGGTCCTGCCAGATGAGCTCTTCCGCTGGAACCTCGGGGCCGATGTAACGAGACTTAGGTCCCATATCGCGATGGGTCAGCTTGAACCACGCGCGGGCGAACACGTCTGAGAAGTGCTCGGGGTCCTTGTAGAAGCGCTCTGAGATCTCACGATAGATCGGATCTGTGATCATCGCCATGTCGGCGTCGGTCATCATGGGCATGAGTCGAATCGAGGGGTCTTCAACATCGACGGGCTTGTCTGCCTCGGCAATGTTGACCGGCTGGTACTGGTGTGCCCCGGCGGGTGACGTCGTGAGCTCCCAGTCATAGGTGAAAAGTAGGTAGAAGTATCCGTTGTCCCACTTCGTCGGGTTGGTCGTCCATGCACCCTCGAGTCCACTCGTGACGGTGTCACGGCCAATACTGCGAGTGGTGTGGTTCATCCAACCGAGGCCTTGTTCTTCAAGCCCGGCCGCTTCTGGTGCAGGCCCAAGGTTTGCGCCGTTGCCGTTTCCGTGGGTCTTTCCGACTGTGTGACCGCCAGCGGTGAGCGCCACAGTTTCCTCGTCGTTCATCGCCATGCGAGCGAAAGTCTCACGGATTTGACCAGCGGTCTTGAGCGGGTCGGGCTTACCGTTGACGCCTTCCGGGTTGACGTAGATAAGGCCCATTTGTACGGCCGCGAGAGGGTTTTCCATCGTCGACGGGTCGTCGACGTTCTCGTAACGGCTGTCACTCGGGGCGAGCCATTCCTTCTCGGATCCCCAGTAGGTGTCCTTTTCGGGGTGCCACACGTCGGCGCGGCCGAATGAGAACCCGAAGGTCTTCAACCCCATCGATTCGTAGGCCACGTTGCCCGCGAGGATCATGAGGTCTGCCCAGCTGATCTTGTTGCCGTACTTCTTCTTGACGGGCCATAGCAAACGACGGGCCTTGTCCAGGTTGGTGTTGTCAGGCCACGAGTTGAGCGGTGCGAAGCGGTGCGTTCCGGTTCCACCGCCACCACGACCGTCTGCCGTGCGGTAGGTGCCAGCCGAGTGCCACGCCATACGAATCATTAGTCCGCCGTAGTGACCCCAGTCGGCCGGCCACCAGGACTGGCTGTCCGTCATCAAATTATTGAGATCTTTTTTGAGAGCGTCGACATCGAGCGACTTGACCGCTTCGCGGTAGTCAAACGAATCGCCGAGGGGGTTCGTCTTGGTGTCGTGCTGGTGAAGGATGTCGAGGTTGAGGGCGTTCGGCCACCATTCCGTCGCGCTGGAACCCACCGTGGTGAGTGCTCCGTGGGGGACTGGGCAGGTTGCTTCGGTTGACATTCAAACTCCTCGTCATAGCTGGATGTTCGGGGTGACGTGACGGCACCTCACATCTTCAATCTACCGCGCTCGATAGGCTTGGGAGGGTTGACAGTTCTGAGGAAAGAAGGGGCTATGGCCGAGAGCTTTAGTAAAGAAGAAAAAGCGGCGATGCGCGCCGCCGCCGCTGAGCGACGACGGAAATTTACGCCAGAACAGCACGCGGCCGAAGTTCTCGAAAACTACGAAGCGATGGATCCGGCCGACCGCGACATCGGCATGCGAATCCACAAGATTGTCATGGCTGCAGCGCCGCATCTCGCGCCCAAAACCTGGTACGGAATGCCCGCGTATTTCAAAGACGGCAAGAACATCTGCTTCTTCCAGGCGTCCGGAAAATTCAAAGTTCGGTACTGTACGTTCGGTTTCGATGTTGCCGCCAACCTCGACGATGGGCCGATGTGGTCGACCGGGTTTGCAGTCCTTGAGGTGACGAAGGATATCGAAAAGACCATCACCGAGATGGTGAAGCGCGCAGCGTCATAGCGCTTCATCTACTCCACAATCTGGGGCAGGGCTAGACTGCGAAGAGTTCGTTTACCCTCACAGAATTGAGTCTCGTGCCCGCTTCGCGTAATCGTTGGATTGGTCTTGTCTTTATATCGATGGCGATTTCACTCGTCATCATCGACGGAACAATCGTCAACACCATCTTCCCTTCCATCATTTCCGACCTATCGCTGTCGTCCACCGAGGTTCAGTGGGTTCAAGAAAGCTACGTTCTTGTCTTCGCGTCACTTCTTCTCGTGTGGGGCTCTCTTGCCGACCGTATCGGACGCAAGCTCTTGCTCATGATCGGTATCACAATCTTTATTGCGTCTTCGATGTGGGCGGGGGTCGCTGATTCCGCTGAGATCCTCATCCTGTCGCGCGTGATTCAGGGAATTGGTGGCGCGATGGTGCTGCCGACGACACTTTCACTTGTTAATGCGACTTTCCAGGGTAAAGAGCGTGGGATTGCCTTCGCCGTGTGGGGCTCCACAATCGGTGGAATGGTCGCCGTCGGACCATTTCTTGGCGGATGGCTCGCAACGGACTTTTCGTGGCGCTGGGCGTTTTACATCAACGCCCCGCTCGGAGTAATCATCCTTGCCGGACTGTTCTATTACATCTCTGAGTCGAAAGTTGCGCAGCGAGCCGGTGGAATCGACGTCATCGGTTCGGCAATTTCGGTCGTCATGTTTGCGACATTCGTTTTCGCTCTTATCGAAGGTCGAATCTACGGCTGGTGGATGGCGGAGGCTTCGACCCCGTTCGTTATCGGTGATTTCGAATGGCCGGCCGATGGGATCTCGGTCATCCCCGTCTCGTTCGCCATCGCAATTATTGCCACCATCGTCTTTGTGTGGTGGGAAAAGAAGCGTGAGGCTCAGCACAAGAATGTTCTTCTTGATCTCAACTTGTTCCGAATCGCGTCGTTCCGAAACGGCTCGATTGCAGCTGCCATCATTTCGATGGGTGAGTTCGGAATCCTTTTTGCGATCCCGCTGTGGCTTCAGAACGTCCTCGGACTCAGCGCCATTTCATCTGGCCTGGTCTTGCTGTGGCTTGCTGGAGGTGCGTTCGTTGCATCGGGAGTTGGCGGTGCGCTGAGCGGCAAGTTGCCACCGGCGCGGGCCGTTCAAATTGGTGTTCTGCTTGAGCTCGTGGGCGTTGCCGGCGTTGCGTTGTTTGCGTCGCCAGAGCTCGGGTGGGGAATCATCGCGCCGTTCCTGTTCGTTTACGGAATTGGAATCGGATTGGCGACCGCGCAGCTCACCGGTGTCATCATGATCGATGTTCCTGCGGATCAGATTGGTCAGGGCTCCGGCTCGCAGTCAACGGTTCGCCAGATCGGTTCAGCCTTGGGCATCGCAGTCCTCGGAACGCTGTTGTTCACGGGCACACAAGCATCGCTTGAAGGCAAGCTGACAGACTCGGGTATTCCGTCAGAGCAGCAGTCGGTAATCGTCGATGCTGTCGTTGATTCGGCAGGTTCGGCAATTCCGCTTTTGTCCGATGTTCTGACGGCCCAACAGGTACCGGCAGATCTTGCCGATAGCGTGCAGACTGATGCCGGTGATGCGTTCACGGACGGGGCGAAATTGGCCGCGTGGGCAGCTGCGGGATTCTTGCTTCTCGGGTTTGCCTCAACCTTCAACCTCGGTGCACGCAAACCGACGAAGGAAAAGGCTAAGCGAACCGCCTAGCACTGAGTCTCCTCGCGTAATCTGGAGCACATGAGCGACCTTATCGATACAACCGAGATGTACCTCAAGTGCATCTTGGAAATGGTCGAGGATGACGTCATTCCAACCCGATCGAAACTCGTGACGCGCCTCGGGCAGGCAGCGCCGTCCGTGTCGCAAACCGTCGAGCGAATGACGCGGGAGAACTTACTGTCACTCGATGACAATCGTCAGATTGTGCTGAGTAAACACGGGATGGAGCGTGCGGTTTCCGTCATGCGCAAACATCGCATTGCTGAGTCGTTCCTGTTCTACGAACTCGGGTTTGGCTGGGCGCAGTGCCACGAAGAGGCATGCCGTTGGGAGCACGTCATGGGCGACGAAGCCGAGGCAAAAATGCTCGACAAACTCGAAGGCAAGCCCAACCCTTACGGCAACCCCATTCCAGGACTCGCAACTCGCGCCTCGACGGGGGGAGTTTCGTCAACGGAAATCCTCAGCGAATACGCCGGGGAAGTCGATTCCGTGTCCACGACAATTCACTCACTCGGTGAACAACTTCAGGTTGAGGAGTCGCTCCTCGAACAATTCGATACGGCTGGTGTCAGGCCGGGCGAATCGGTTACGCTCTCACGAACCGACGGGTTTGTGCGCATCACGTCACAGGTTGGCGCGATCGACCTTTCTGACGACGCAGCGCAGCACCTTTTCGTGACGCGCTAAACCCGAAGGTTAGTGAGCGAGCTTCCCCTCGAGCTTTGAGCCTTCAACGTCGACGTCAGGCAAGATACGGTCGAGCCACTTCGGGATCCACCACGCTGCATTGCCGAGAAGAGTTAGAGTCGCAGGGACCAAGAGCAAGCGCACAATAAATGCGTCGACGAGCACTCCCACTGCGAGGCCGAATCCGACGGGTCGAATCATGATCGTGTGGCTGAAGATGAACCCACCGAACACGGAGATCATGATGATTGCCGCTGCGACCACAACTGCTCGGCTGAGGTGAATTCCGAAGTTGATGGATTCCTTGGCCGTCTTGCCGTGGACGAATGCCTCGCGCATTCCGGAAGCGAGGAATAGCTGGTAGTCCATCGCCAAGCCAAACAGGATGCCGATGAGGATTGTCGGCAGGAACGACAGGATTGGCGCCGGGTCGTGAATGTCAAACAGCTGACCCAACCATCCCCACTGGAACACCGCAACGGTTGCCCCGAGTGTCGCGAAAACGGTGAGCAGGAACCCGAGGCTTGCCACAATGGGCACGGCTATGGAGCGGAAAACTAGCACCAGCAGGATGAGCGAAAGCCCGATGACAGTCATGAGGTAGATGGGAAGTGCCTCACCGAGTTTCTTCGAGACGTCGATGTTGACGGCGGCAATTCCCGTTACTTCGATGTGGGCGTCGAGCGCTTCGGCAACTTCTGCGTCGAGGGCACGCAAGTCCGTTACGACCGCGGCTGTGCTGACAGCGTTGGGGCCCTCCATTGGAATAACCCGGAACACCATCGACGTGCGGTCTTCTGAGAAACCACTGGGAACCGCGGCCTGAACGTTATCGACCGACATAATCGCGTCGGCGATTGTTGCTTGAAACTCGACCTCGGAGTCTTTCGAGACGGCTTTCGGTGCTTCGACGACAACAATGAGTGCGCCGTTCACTCCCTCACCAAAAGCCTCTTCGGTGAGTTTGTACGACTGATAACCGGCCGATTCGATGGGCTCAGACGATCCGTCAGGCAACCCGAGTCTGATACTTCCGAAAGGAATAGCTGCGATGCCGAGCACGAGAATCGTCGCGACAACGGTGATCCATGGGTGTCGAGTGGCAAACACTGGCTTGGTGCTCACGGCCGACGCGGCCGAATTGCTTCCACTGTCGCTGAGGACCGAACGCTCTTTCCGGCTGAGGACTCGCATACCGATTCGAGAAAGTAGCGCGGGCGTCAGAGTGACCGCGATGAGAACTGAGAACACAATCGCCATCGCGCCCATGGTTCCCATCACACCGAGGAATCCGATTCCGGTGAGGTTGAGTGCTGCGAGAGCAATCATGACGGTGAGCCCGGCGAACACAACCGAGTTGCCTGACGTCCCGTTCGCGAGCGCAATTGAATCGCGAACAGCCATCCCGGTTTTCAGTTGCCTCCGGTGACGGTTAAGGATGAAGAGCGCGTAGTCGATTCCCACTGCAAGCCCGAGCATGACTCCGAGAATCGGGGTGGTCGAGGTGAACTCGTAGACGGCCGAGAGCGCGAAGGTGATGGCCCCAGAGATCCCAACACCAATGAGTGCAGCGAGTACGGGAAGTCCCGCCCCGATCAGTGTTCCGAGCATCACGAACAGTGTGACCGCGGCGACGACAAGTCCAACGATTTCGCCGACTCCGAGAAGTGAATCGAGGGAGCGGAGAAGGTCTTGTGACACTTCGACCCGAATGTTGGGGTTGTCGGAAGCGGCATTGAGTTTGGTGAGTGCGTCGGCCACACCCGTGCGGTCCGCTGTCTCAACTTCGGTGATGGGGGTTTCGAAAAGAACTGTTCCGATTGCGGTTGCGCCATCAGCAGACACAACTCGGAATTCCTTTGAGGCGGCAATCAATGATTGAGCTGGAGCGAGCTTTGCGGCTTGCGTATCGAGTTCTGCTTGTCCTTCGTCGAGCGCGGCTTCGGCCGCATCGAGTTCAGCAAGCCCGGAAGCGATGTCGCGACGCCCTGATTCAATCAACCACCAGCCACGCGCGATCTCATCTTTACCTGCGGCGATTTCTGCTTTGCCGGCGGATACCTGCTGTAGTCCAGCGTTGACTTCAGCCAATTGTGCGCGAAGAGCAGCCAGCTGGTCAGCGGGGGCAGCATCGCCGTAAGCCTCCAGTTCGGCAATTCCGGCGGTCAAGTGCGCCTGGAACCCGAGGAGGTTCGTTTCATTGGTGAGAAGCGCTGTCTCACCGACTTTCAGGTCCTTTTCGGAAGCGACCAGTTTGCTGACATTAGCGGCAAGCTCATCGGCTCCATCGGCAAGTGCAGCTCTGCCATCGGCCACGTCGGCACGACCCTTGTCAATCTTCGCCTGGGCGGCAGCGATGTCATCTGGCGCTTGATTGAGTTCGTCACGCTGGTCGTTGAGTGCGCTCTGCGCGTCGAAAGGATCAATCGCTTCGCTGACGGCATTCATCGTCCCGACCTCGGCGAGAACGTCTCTAATCGCCTGCTTTTCTGCTTCGGTGAACGCTTTTCCGTTAGCCGTGTGGAAAATCACTTGCCCTACGCCGCGAGAAGCATCGGGGAAGTTTTCAGCGAGCTTGTCAATGGTCTTCTGAGCCGGAACGCCCTCGATTGTCATTGCCGTTGTGAAGGATCCGCCCGCTGTTGCGGCGGCGCCGACGGCGATTCCGAGGATTGCTGTCCAGACAAGAATCACTGCCCAGGCGCGACGTGCTGCGAAGAGACCAAGGCGGTAGAGAAGCTGTGACATGTGGCGGGTTCCCTCAACTGTGAATTATTGCACTAGTGCATCCATACTTGCACGGGTGCAACATCATGTCAAATTCGCTAGGGTGTAACTCGTGACAGACGCCCCTCAATCGCGACCGGGTCGGAAACCAATCGCCGACACTGAGGCAATCGTGCACGCGGCGTGGGCACTGTTCGAAGTTCACGGATTTGACGCGACGACGATGGCTGACATTGCCGTGAAGGCAGGAATCTCGCGCCGAACGCTGTTTAACCACTTCGGGAGCAAAGAAGCACTCCTCTTCCCGGGACTCGAGCAGTACATGGGCGACTTTGCTCGAGTTCTCTCGACCAGACCGAATAACGAACCGATTCTCGTAGCGATGCAATTCGTCCACCGAGAGTTGTCGGCTTCGATAATCGCCAACGAACTCGCGTTTCCAAGTGGTCCCGCCGTTAGGCAATCACGACTCAGGCTGGAGTCCGTCAAGTATGCCCACGATCAGTTCGTCCTGTGGATGAACAATGCCCTCATTCTGTGGCTCGGTGATTCGGCACCAACTCGAGTCAAAGCTGGTCTCGTTTCCGCGCTCGCAGCACAAGTGTGGAGTGAGACGGTCCGGATCCAAGCGACCTCGCACGTCTCGATGGACGAAGCCCTCGAGGCGACAATGGCAGCTGTTCGCGACCTGCTTTCACCCAACTCATGACCGTCGGGCCGCGTTACGCGAGCGAAGGCCTCACCACCGCCGAAGTCAACGAGCGTTTGGCCGCTGGCCTTGTCAACACGAACACCACAACGACCAGTCGCTCGTTCGTCGACATTATTCGCGGCAATCTTGTCAACCTCTTCAACGGAATCGTCGGAGCGTGTTTTCTTCTGGTGCTCATTGTCGGTGATTGGGAGGATTCGCTGTTCGGTTGGGCGCTCGTGTTCAACCTGCTCATCGGAGTCATTCAAGAGTTCACGGCAAAGCGAACGCTCGACCGTCTCGCGATTCTCAATCAACCCCTTGCTCGAGTGCGTCGAGACGGGGTGGAAAGCGAGATTCCGCGCGAGTTTGTCGTCATGGACGATGTGCTCATCATCCGAGCAGGCGATCAAATACTCGCAGACGGAATTGTCCTCGAATCTCATGGGCTCGACGTTGACGAATCGATGCTGACGGGCGAGTCAGAGCCCGTTGCCAAGACTGAGGACACTTCCGTCATGTCAGGCTGCGGGGTCGTCGCGGGGTCGGGAACGGTTCGAGTGAATGCCGTTGGCGCCGATACGTACTCCAGTCGGATCACGGCTGAGGCACGTCGTTTCTCGCTCGTCAACTCAGATCTTCGAAACAGCCTTGCCCGGGTAATTCGGTGGGTTTCGTGGGCTCTCATCCCGCTCATCCTCATCGCCGTCAACGGACAAGTGAACGCCCTGGGCGGCTGGGGAGAACTGGCTGGCGACGAATGGCGCACGGTCGTGGTTCGATCCGTGTCGTCGATCGTGGCGATGGTTCC
>CAXNHY010000026.1:0-11853 GCA_964202425.1 Microbacteriaceae bacterium MWH-Ta3
AGCGAACTGTTTGACCACACCAGAACCGTCTTGCGGATGGCGATTTACGGGTCACTGGTATTCGAGCTCATTGCCGCCCTGATAGGCCGTCCGATTTTCAAGGTTGGTGAGGTGGTTACGCCCGAAACCCCTCGGGAAATCGCATGGTCACGCGCTGAACTCTTCGACCCCGATGCGCGAATTCAAGGATTACCGGGAAACGCCAACATCCTGGCGATTCTCACCATCTTGTTCCTCATCCTCGCGGTAGTTGACATCGGCACCCGCCGCCGACTCGGTTGGTTCATAGCCGCCGACCTCGTGGTGTCGGCATACGTATTTGTTCGAACCGAATCGGCCACGGCGATACTCGCCCTCGCAGCTGCCGCGGTCGTCGGCGCACTCGTGATGATCGCTCGCCGTCAAACTCGAGCGTCGGGATTGATTGTGTGGGGAACCGGGGCGGTCGGATTGATTGCGATTGCCGTCGCCCTCGTGAATTTCGACCGTTTCACCGCGCTCCTCGGCAAATCGCCAGACCTCACACACCGCTTTGACATCTGGGCAGCAACGCTCAACCGGATTGCTGAACAACCCGTCATCGGTCACGGCTACGTCGGATTCTGGCCGATGTGGGAGCCATTTTTCGCGCTCCACTCGATTAGAAACATTCCCGTCAGTCAAGCTCACAACGCATGGCTCGACATCGCACTCCAAGCTGGAGTCGTCGGTGCCGTCCTGTTCGCCGTCGCGCTCGTTGTTGTCGCAGTGCGCACCTGGAAATCTGCAGTCTTCCAACCGTCGGCAGCGTCCCTCACGGCGGTGATGGTTCTGACGGTTCAGATTGTGCAGTCCATTACAGAGTCACGCTTGCTGTCTGAGTGGGGGCTAGCGTTCGTTGTGATTTTCGCCATTGAGTTTTCGCGCCGCGCCACGCGGCAACCTCAACTCAGTTAGCCGAGTGCGACCCAGGTCCGAGGGCCCACAATTCCGTCGGCGACGAGCCCCTTCGAACGCTGGAACACAATGACCGCATTACGCGTGCCCGTGCCGAAGATCCCATCAGCCGTGACTCGAAGCTTTTGCTGCAAGTACACAACGTCAGCGCCTCGTGCGCCAACACGAATTGTCGGTCGGGACACCGTGACAGACGTACCAGTCGTCGAGGTGGTTGGGGACGCTGATGGAGTCGGCGTCGGAGTGGACGGTGTTGTCGTATTCGGGGTGACCGTGACTGTCGTCGTGTTGCCGTCTAACGCACGCCAGGTCGCGGGACCGACGATTCCATCAGCAACGAGCCCCTTCGAACGTTGGTACACAATGACGGAATTGCGCGTTCCCGTGCCGAAAATTCCGTCGGCGCGGATTCCCAGTTTCTGTTGGAGATAGACGACGTGAGCGCCTCGAGCCCCGAGACTAATCGTGGGTCGCGGAGTAACCGTTGCGAGTGAAATCGTTCCACCCTGGAACGTTTGTGACCAGGAACCGCTCACGCTTCGTGCGTGAGCCGTCGGCCACCCGAACGAACCAGACAACCCTCCAATCGTGGACAGAGTGTTGTTAATTGCCGTCGGGTGGGCGAACGTTCCGGGGGTTCCCGTCACAATGAACCCGCCGCCGAACGTCATACGCTTTCCTGATGCTCCGGCAGGTCCGGCCACTGCCAGATCAGCAGTTGTCGGAAGGCCTAGGTAACCTGCAGCTCCACCCGCTGCTGTCCACGCCGTTACAACGGCAGGGGGCATGAGAATTCCGGTTGTGTTGGCCGTGCTTCCAAAGAGGATTCCGTTGGTGAACTGCTGGTACCTCGTCATGCCAGAGACCTGCAGGGATCCGCTCGGCCATCCGGTGACAGCCTCTCCTCCAACTGCTGTCAATGCGGGTGCGAGCTGTGACGAAAGGAATGTTGCGGTGGTCCCGTTGTCATACGCCGTTCCGTTTTGGAAAGCCTGTTTGAAACCAGAGCCCTGTCCCGCGATTGTCAGCGCGCTGCGGACGGCAGTGGGAGCGCCCCACGGGGAGTTGACTCCGCCAGAATCGCCGTAAGCCAGACCCGTTCGACCAAGTACTGCGGTGAGTGTGCCGGAAAAGTTAGGGGCGATGAGCCCACCGTCGAAGCGTTGGTCGCAGCGGGTTGTCGCGCAACGTTGAGCAGACTTTGGCCAACCGAGGCTTCCAGCCGTTCCACCCTGGGCGGCGTAAACGGTGTGGATGGGTGTCAAGACAACGACGGGCGCGCCTGTTGGACCCTGATAGATGTAACCGTTGGCAAACTGTTGACGAAGGCCGTTTCCGTTGGCTCCACCCACGACCGATTCTTGAGCCGCGACAACCGCACCGAGCGGCCCGGTGATCCCGCCAGCTGCTTGATAGGCAGTGCCGATTGCGCCGAGCGTGACAGAAAGCGTGCCGAGTAGTTGGAGGGCAACGACACCCGTCTGGTACGTGATGGTGCACGAGTTTGCCGTCTCAGGACATCCGGTTTCAGAAACGATATTCCCCAAAGCTGTCCGTGTGGCGGCTGGAAGCGTAGCAACTTGTGATTTCAACTCGGCCTTGAGGTTGAACCACGAGTTGTAGTTGCGCCAGAAGTTTCGGTTTCCATAGGCCGAACATGCGTCACCCGTACCCCACAGGTTCGCGAGTGCGGCTGCGTTCGGCTGATATGGGGTGTAGCGATACAGAGCGTGGGTCGCAACGTTGGCGATGTAAATCGTCGCCGCTCCACAGGCTGCGTTGGGATTGAACCCCACGCTCACCCACGAATAGGCAGGATATGCGCGATAGTGCGAGCTGGCCGGGGTTGAATACCGTCGCAACTGCGACGCACCGTAATACACCTGGTTGAAGAATCCGTAGTAGAAGGAATTGCAGCGGGCGGTATCCGGGCAACCCATCCCCATAGCAATCTGAAGTTTGCTGTCAGATGGAGCAGTCGCAGTGACGAGACCCTGCTCCTTTTGAAGCGTGACGAGAATGGCCTTGGCGCTGATTCGACACGCCTTCTGGACTTTGTAAATGATTCGGGCGGCGGTTTCGCCCACTCCGCCGACATACGTCGAACACAGCGCCGGCGAGCCGGGGATGAGCGCGTCGATGACGGTTGCCGGCCGCGTAACCGTGTCCTCCCGGTAAACGTTGAGGCACTTCCCGTTCGTACAATTCGGGATCTTTGCGTTGAGGAATGCCTGGATTTCTTCCTCTGTCATGGCGTTTTCGTCGTAAAACTGCGCGTCAGAAACAATTGCTCCAGCGTTAAAGTCGGCGGGATTGAGGGTGTACGCCTGCGCCGGGGTAGCAACAATCAGGCCCGCAATAAGCGAACCCAACGCGACGGCAACAGTCGCAATGCGCTTAAATCCAGTAATCATGGGCATAAGTCCTCAGTTCGATACTAACTTCGCCGAGTGACGAAATCGTGATTTGAGCGCTTTGAACGTCAAAGAATCAGCCAAGAAACAGTAATTGCGCGGTTTAAGCCTGTGAGTTGAGGCTTCCGACGCGGTGTGCGAGCTCACGTATCTCAACGTTCCCGTAACCGCAGCAACCGCCGATTATTCGCGCACCAAGTGCCACCCACTCGGCCAGGTGAACCGTGGACGCCGTAATTCCTGCGCCAATCCACCGCTGACTGGCGCCATCCCATGTTTGGCCGAGGTTGGGATACACGATGAACGGCAACTCGGTGTCAATCGTCGCGAGTGACGGCGCAATCAGGTGCGGCGCCGAACAGTTGATGCCGACAGCAATGGCTGAAGCGTGCCCCTCGACCCGTGACGCAACGTCCTGAAACGGCTGACCAACACGAGTGACGCCAACTTCGCCGATTGTGCAGGACACCCAGACCGGAAGGTCGGGGGTGCGCTCGGCGATGAGGTTGAGAATGATGTCGATTTCGGTGAGGTCGGGCATTGTTTCGATGGCGAGAAGATCGGGCTCCGTCGACAGCAGAACGTCAAGCCGGTTCGCGTGGAAGTCGCGAACCAGATTCCATCCAATGCCGTAGTGGCCCGTGAACTCGGCGCCACCGGGAAGGGTCGCACCGAACGGTCCGATACTCGAGGCAACGAGGGTGCCCTCATCGGACGCGAGGCGCGCAGCGGTCGTCGAGTTCCGGAGCGCGGTGGTGACGTCGTCGTCACTCCACCCAGCGAGCTTCCCTCCGTCTCGAGACAACTGATACGAACCGGTGATGAGGATTTCGGCACCGGAGTCGACAAAACTGCGGTGAGCTGCCGTGACTGATTCAGGGTCGTTGAGGAGCAATTCACCCGTCCACAGCGGTCCGTCGCTGGAATGCCCTAGTTCCGCGAGCGCCGTTGAGAGGCCGCCGTCGAGAAGGGTGATGGGCGAATCGGTCATTGTCCCAGCGTACGCAGTCGCGGGATTGGGGTGTCGAAGTGACTACTATCGGAGTCACGACGTGAAAGGTGTTCCGTGAACGAACCGCAATCCGATCATGCTGGCTCCGCGAACCACACGTCGACAACGGTCAACTGGACGACCGATGCCGACGGCAATCGCGTTGGAGTTGCCGTAGCGCCCGGTGTGGCAAAGCGACCTGGCGGAAAGACGCTCACCGGTGAGCGCGTGCGGCTCGAACCGCTGGATGTGCACGCACACGGAGATGACCTGTGGCAGGCGTGCGATGCGAGCACGAACCCGTCGCTGTGGACGTACATGCTGTCTGGCCCGTTCGCCTCGGTGTCTGATTTCCGCGATTGGGTCAAATCGCGCGCTGCCGCAACAGACGCAGTGTTCTACGCCGTTGTCGACACTGCAACAAACCGTGCAGTGGGTGTGGTGAGTTATTTGCGAATTGATCCCGAGAATCGGGCGATTGAAGTTGGGAACATCAGCTACTTTGACGATCTCGCGCGCACGGTATCCGCAACAGAGGCCATGACGCTCATGGCCGGCCACGCCTTCGACCTCGGCTACCGCCGATATGAGTGGAAATGCAACGTGCTCAATGCGCCATCGGTCAGCGCCGCCGAGCGGCTCGGCTTCAGTTTCGAAGGCGTTTTCCGGAACGCTCTGACGGTAAGAGGTCACAATCGAGACACCGCGTGGTTCGCCATGACAGTAGAAGACTGGCCTGCGGTTCTTGCTGCACACACTCAATGGCTGAGCTCGGCCAACTTTGATGGTGCAGGAAAACAGCGCACATCGCTTCGCGAACTCACCCGCCCACTGTTGTCAGGGCGGTTTCCGACCGTGTCGATTGAATTTGTCAACTAATGGTGCCCCCTCATAATTCCGTTAAATCGTTTACGGGGGGCAAGTTTTTCCCTAAGATTTGAGTCATGACTGAAACTCCACGTGAAAACTACGGCCAGGGCGCACAAGGCGAGCCTGTAGTCCCCGCTGTAGCATCAAAGCCCAGCCTCGCCAAGCGACTTCGCTACTACTTCGACAACTCGTTGGCCAACGCCGGCACATTCGTTTTGTACGCATTCATCCTTCTGGCGGCGTTATCTGCGTTCAATACTGCGTTCAGCATTTTTATCCACTCGACCCCACTTGCAACACCCTCGGAACCGGGTGATTTCCTCAACGGCTTCTACATGAGCATGTTCTCAATCCTGGGTGACCACGCACCTGTCGCAACCTGGGCAGATCGATTGTCAAGCGTCTTCTATTGGACCACTGGTACTGGAATTAATGCCATCATCATTGGTTTCGCCGCGTCGGCGATTCGCGGAGTCGTTGAAAACCTCAAGGCGGGTAAGAGTGCGGTCATTAGCAAGAACCACACCCTTGTTTTGGGATGGTCGAACCGCGTCTTCCCGATCCTCAAGGAACTCTCAATTGCGGGTTCGAACCAGCGCAAACCAACGGTCGTCATATTTGCCAATCAGGACCGTGTCGGGATGGAAGACGAAATTGAATCGCGGGCCGGGGATTTGGGAAAGTTGCGCATCATCACGCGAAAGGGAGACCCGACAAACCCTAATGATCTGAAGCGTGCAAACATCGGTTCTGCTCGCTCAATCATCATTCTTGACGCTGACGACTCGGGAGATGCTACTGTCGTGTCGACTGTTCTCGCTGTCAAGTCACTCGTCAACGACCCGTCAATTCCGATTGTCGCCGAAGTTGACGACGCACAGACAGCTGAAGCGCTGACCTCCGCAACCAACGGGCAGGTTCAGACTGTCCGATCGCACGATGTCATCGCCCGTGTGACAGCTCAAGCGTCACGTCAACCCGGACTCTCCACCGTGATCCTCGACCTTCTCGACTTCGATGGTGACGAAATCTACTTCACGTCGGTTCCAGCACTCGAGGGCAAGACGTACGGCGAAGCGCTCCTCTCGTTCAACACCGCATCCATCATCGGTGTTCGGGACGCGGCTGGAAAGACCCACCTCAACCCAGCACCCACGTCAAAGATTGCCAAAGGCGCCCAGTTCATCGCGATTGCTTCTGACGACGACAAGGTGTCTTACACCGGCGTTGCCAAGGCAACAGCTCCGAAGGTTGCAGCGTCGAAGGAAACAGGTCGCAAAGCGGAGCACTTGCTCGTCGTCGGATGGTCGTCGATGGGTCGGTCAGTTCTCACCGAGCTCGCCGAATTCCTTCCCAAGGGCTCGAGCGTCCACATCGTTGCAACACCGAAGTACGTGAATCCGGCTGAACTCCAATCGCTCAAGTTCGACGGAGTAAGTGTCTCGTTCTCTGCGTCAACGGGCGACATCGACGAACTAATCGCGGCCGCGGAGGCAAAGCACTACGACGAAATCATCGTTCTTGGTTATCGCAACGCAATCTCTGAGTCGGAAGCTGATGCTCAAACCATGTTGACGATGCTCCAACTCAACACGCTGTTCAACGACCCCAACAACAAGGTAAAGCCAACCCGGTTGGTCGCTGAAATTCTCGACTCGCGCAAAGCGGAACTTGCCCGTGTTGCAGCCGTTGATGACCTTGTCATCAGCGACAACCTCGCCGCACTCGTTGTCGCACAGGTCTCCGAGAACGCGGCACTCGCACCGGTCTTCACCGACTTGTTCGACGCTGACGGGGCATCCGTGAATATGCGCCCCATCGAAGCGTATGCGCCGTTGAAGAAGTCCGTCGCTTTCTCGCAGCTTGTCGCCGCAGGTGTCAACAAGAAAGAATCGGTCATCGGATACCGCATCGCAGCAGAAGCGAAAGCGAGCGGTTCACAGGGTGTCGTGCTCAACCCGTCGAAGGACCGCGAGTTTGTCCCCGCGGTCGGAGACACGCTCATTGTCGTTGGGGCAATCTAGCCTCAACGAACCACAGACGTCGGCGTCGCGGATTACCGCGGCGCCGACCTTTTTTGTATCCCACCAACGGATTGTGTGGATAAAGTCCAATCCGCTCAGCGTGTTCGTGATGAAGTACCGACCATGAAGATCACACACCTCATTCGACGACCACTTGGCCTTGCGGAAGTTTGCGCCATCGTCCTCAGCACTATTGTGCTCATCGCTGGTGGGGAGACACCGATTGCTCAGGCGACCCCCACCACCCCACAAATTGTTTCGAGAATCGACCAGCTTCCCGGTGTCACCGTCAACTCGCCGTGGGTCCTTGATTTCGACGCTCGGGCACACTGGGCAATCGGCGCCGACGATGTCGGCTCTGGCGTTCTAGTCCGTCGAGACAAGATCACGGGTGAGTGGTCGACGACACTCATGGGGCCTGACGAAACAGCAGCATCGGCTGGAACTGCGATTATCAGCACCACTCAGATTGCCTTTGTTGTTACGCCCACGGGAGGTGGGGCAAGGGTTGTGGTGATTGACACATCGACAGGCAATCGGGTGTCGAGCGGGATGCTCCCCCCGGAAGCGGCTGGCGCTGTGGGAATGGGGTCAAGTCCTCTCGGGTTCATCTTCGTTGTCGCTCCCGGCAACCCCACCACAATGTTCAAGATCGCCACCTCAACGGGCGCGGTTGACTCGACACTCACTCTCCCCGCCACTAATGGCCCCGCAACCGCGGCACACCCTCGAGCAGGATCGATGTTTATCGCGAGTGCGTCGTCACCCGTGAAGATGGCGATGATCAAGACAAACCCGGGCACCGCGGTTGACTCGACGACGACGCTCGACGCGCATGTCCCGTGGCTGTACTCGCCCGTGCAGCATTACAGCACGGCGTGGTACGGCACGAGAACGACTCCGGGCCGAGTCATCGCCTTCTCGCTTCCCGCGCGTACGTTAGCAGCAAGCTTTACAGGACCGGCCGGTTCACAGGGTGTGAAGAACCTTGTCCTTGATGCGTCGGGCGATGTCGCGTGGTATTCCACAACAGTTTCGGGCAGACAACAGCTCGTCAATATGCGACTCAGCGACGGTGGCATTTTGTCGACAACGCCGCTTGAATCTGGCTTTATGCCTGCCCTCATTGTGCCCTCCGACCACTTCGTTGAGGTCGTCAGTGCCACAAACCTGCGGGTGCTTCGAGTCGCAACCACCTCGCCCCCGGCCGCGCCAGCCGACGTGCTGGTTGATGATCAATCAGAGCGAGTAACCATAACGTGGGCGGCCGATACGGTGAGCGCACTTCCCGTGCACTACACAGCTACGCTCGAGGGTCACGGGGTGAACGCCGAGTGCCAAACGGTCGAAACAACGTGTTCGTTTTCCGGCTTGACGAACGGTCGCACCTACAGTGTGAAGGTTAGAGCCTCATCAATCGTTGGTGGAAACGACTCGCCACTCACCGTTGCGCGCCCGGCTCGATCCCCAGATGCGCCAGCAGCCCTCACGGGGACTCGAGGAAACCAGTCGATCGACATCAGGTGGACACCCGGCGATGACGGTGGTCGTCCCATCGAACGGTTCCTCGTCGTCGCGAACCCGGGGAACCACACGTGCATCACAAGGGCACACCGCTGCACGATCGGCGGGCTGACGAACGGGGTTCACTACGCTATTTCGGTTCGCACAGAAACTGAGTTGGGCGCATCTCCTCTACGTTTCACCGCCGAGCCGATCATGCCGGCGACCATCCCCTCCAGCCCGGTACACCTCACCACTCGGTCCGTGCGTCGCAATCGAACAATCGTGGTGTGCGCGCCAAACGACGCAGGTGGTTTCAGGGACGCATCCCTCCGCGCCCGAATTGTTCGCAACGGTGTGCCAGGAGAATTGTTCCGACCGTCGACCAGTTCAACTATCCGAATCGGCGGAAACACGGCTCAATCTCTCGCGATTGAAATTCACGCGGTCAATGCCGTCGGTGCGTCGAGCCCGATCACCATTCCGATCGACACGAATCCGGTGCACGAGAACACGTCGCGAAGTTCCCAACGAAGCATGCTTACCTCGTGTGATCGCCGGTCGATCGTTATTGAGATCAGGCCTTAGCTGATTCGGAGTGTTGCTGCAGTTCGGCGAAGAGACTTCTGTGCCGCCCGCGGGTTCGTTGATAGATCAATCTCGAAGGAGGGCACCAGTTTGGTGAGCATCGGACGCCACGAATCGACCTTCGAGGGGAAGCACGTTGTCAGCACCTCGAGCATCGCGGCCACCGAAGTTGACGCCCCGGGCGACGCTCCGAGCAATCCAGCGATAGAGCCATCCTTGTGTGCGACGACTTCGGTGCCGAACTTCAGCACACCACCCTTGGTGGCATCACGTTGAATGACTTGCACACGCTGACCGGCGGTGTACCCGTACCAGTCGCGCGTGAGCGCGTGAGGAAAATACTCCCGAAGCGCAGCCATTTTTTTCCTGCGGGACGCAAAGACTTCCGTCACAAGGTATTTGACGAGCCCAAAGTTGGTGAGGGCGACGGCAATCATTGGGACCAGGTTTCCGAGGCGGATCGAGAAGAGCAGGTCGGTTAATTTGCCCGCCTTGAGGAACTTGGGGGTGAAGCCCGCGAACGGCCCGAACAACAAACTCGATTGCCCATCAACGAGACGTGAGTCGAGGTGCGGGACCGACATCGGAGGTGCACCCACGGCAGCTTTGCCGTACACCTTGGCCTGGTGCTGCGCCACGATTTCAGGGTTGTCGCACCGATAGAACTGGCCGGAAATGGGGAAGCCCGCGAACCCTCGGATTTCGGGGATTCCGCTTCGCTGCAGAAGGTTGAGCGCGTAGCCGCCTGCGCCGACGAACACAAACCGAGCGAGAACTTCGCTCGGGGTCTTGCCAACCTCGTGACGGAGTGAAACCTTCCAGAGTCCGTCTCGGCGGCGTCGAATGCTGGTGACGGAGTGTGCGAGGTGTACGCCAACTCCATCGCGTTGAAGCGGTTCCATCAAGAGAGTCGTCAACGATCCAAAATTGATGTCGGTTCCGTCGACAAATCGCGACGCGGCAACCGGCTCGCGCTTCGAACGGCCAACCATGAGCAAAGGGGCCCAGGAGTGAATCACTGCCGGATCATCCGAGAACTCCGCGCCGGGAAAGAGAGGATTTCCTTTGAGTGCGTCGAAGCGCTTGCGCAAATAGTCGACGTTGTTCTTGCCCCACACGAAACTGATGTGCGGAACCGGCACGATGAAGGCTTCCGGGTTGGGGATTGTGCCGTCGTCAATGAGGGCCGACCACATTTCGCGTGACAGCTGGAATTGTTGATTCACCTTGATGGCGTTGGCGGTAGAAACCGACCCGTCGGGAAGCTGTGGAGTGTAGTTCAGTTCACACAGAGCTGAGTGGCCGGTACCCGCGTTGTTCCAGGGGTCCGTCGATTCGGTGGCGAGTGCGCCCGCGCGTTCGTAAACGTCGATTGACCACGTCGGTTCGAGCCGATTTATCAGTGTCGCGAGCGTCGCGCTCATGATGCCCCCGCCAACGAGGACTGCGTCTACAACCTTGGTCACGCGTCCAGTCTAAACGGCGCGGTTACACTTGACGCGTGACTCCCGTGAATCCAACGACCCCGTGGTGGTCATTCGCTGCAATCGGTGCCGTCGCGGGCCTGTTCTCCGGGTTTTTCGGTGTCGGAGGCGGAATCATCACGGTTCCACTGCTGGTGTCATTGCTTTCCGTCGCGCACAAAACAGCGACGGTCATGTCGCTTGCCGCCATCATCCCCACCGCTACCGTCGGGGCGCTCGGCTTCGTCGCTTCGCAGAGCGTTCCCCCCAATCAACTCGTGTTCGGTGCCGTGATCGCTGCCGGTGGAATCCTGACGGCGCCTCTGGGGACACTCTCACTGAGAAAACTCAACGTGAGGGCAATTCGATGGGCGTTTGTCGCGGTCCTTGTTGCAACCGCAATCATGGTTTTCGTCACCCTCCCCAGCCGTGACGTGCTTCTCGAATGGTCGCTGGGCACAGTCGCTGAACTATTCATACTCGGCTGCGTCATGGGGTTCATCGCTGGACTACTCGGAGTCGGTGGTGGGCTGATCGCCGTCCCCGTGCTCATTGTCGTGTTTGGCGTTAGCGACCTCAACGCCAAGGCATTGTCGTTGGTTGCCATGATCCCAGCCGCAATTTCGGGCACGATCAGCACTGTTCGGGCGAGTAGCTTTCCCGTCAAACCCAGCATCGCCCTTGGTGCAGGTGCTGCAGTGACGTCACTAGTCGGTGTCTGGCTTGCAACGGTTGTCCCCGTTGCCGCTGCTCAAGCACTCCTTGCCGCGTTCATCGTTTACGCAGCTGTAACCATGGCGCTTCGTGCCATGCGGTCGTCGAACGGTTAGCGCAGACCCTTGCGGTCAACAATCGCCTCGGCGATTTGAACCGCGTTGAGCGCAGCTCCCTTGCGAAGGTTGTCGTTCGAAATGAACATCACCAATCCAGTACCGTCAGCAATCGATTGGTCCTGACGGATTCGCCCAACGAGGCTCGGGTCAGCCCCAGCTGCTTTGAGCGGTGTCGGAACGTCGACGAGTTGAACGCCTGGCGCGTGCTCCAGGATTTCGTGGGCGCGCTCT
>CAXNHY010000027.1:0-11762 GCA_964202425.1 Microbacteriaceae bacterium MWH-Ta3
TATTCAACTCACGACATCAATCGGATTCGAATGGTTCTGACTCTCCAGCGTGATCACTTCTTGCCGCTTCGAGTTATCCACGGAATTTTGTCGGAGGTGGATGCTGGCCGAAAGCCTGTGTTGCCGAGCGGCACAGAACTCACCGTCGAGTCGATGCTGTCCATTGAGGTCCGGTACACCCGCTCAGAGCTTCTCGCGAAGTCCGGAGCGCCGACGGCTCTCCTCAACGACGCAATCACGGCCGGCCTTATTGTCCCAGCGGAGATTTACGGTGAAGATGCGATGTCGATTCTGCAGGCGCTCGTTGAGCTCGCGAAGTCTGGGATTGAACCTCGGCACATGCGCGGATTGAAGCAGCAGGCCGAAAAAGACGCTCAAACTCTTCGAAACGTAGTCCTTCCGATAGCGAAGAGTTCCAGTAGAGTTGGCAGACAGCGCGCAATTGATGCAGCTCGGGACCTCGCTCTAAACCTGGAAAAAGTTCGCATTGCGGTCATGATGAGGTCGGTTGACGAGTCCATCGATTGAACGCGACACGCCAGCGGCGTAAGCAGCCCGAAGCTGTCGGGTCGCTACAGTAGAGACATTAACTCTCAAGTAGAAGGTGAAGGTTGAGCACCATGACTGACATGACGCAAAACCTCGGCGCGCCGACTGAAGGCTACCGCGGAACAATCGCGGGTAACGCTGCCGGTATTTCTTATCGCCAGCTTGATTACTGGGCACGCACCGAACTGGTTGCTCCAACCGTGCAGAACGCCACGGGTTCAGGCTCGCAGCGTCTGTATTCTTTCCGCGACATCCTGATGCTCAAACTAGTCAAGCGACTTCTCGACACCGGCATCTCGCTCCAGCAGATTCGAATCGCGGTCGACCAGCTTCGATCCGCGGGAGTGGACGACCTCACCGGAACAACACTCATGAGTGACGGCGCCTCGGTTTACCTCTGCACCTCGAGCGACCAGGTCATTGACCTCGTCAACCGCGGCCAGGGAGTTTTCGGAATCGCCGTCGGAGCCGTGCTCCGCGAAGTCGAAACTACCCTTATTGAGTTTGACGCCGCTCCGGCTGTGTCAACCCTCGACGAACTTGCCGCGAAGCGGGCAAGCCGCGCCTCCTAGCCGCGATTCGGCGAAAGGATCTGACGCAAGATCAGATCGAACTTCTGAGCAAGTGTTTGTGACGGCTCGCCCGGCCAACGATGAATGGGTGTCGCCGCGCCGGTCGCTTGTTGCATCATGAGCGTTTCGTCGATAATCGGGGTCAGAATGTGGTCGCCAAAAAGCTGATCCATTTCGCCCAGTCTGAATTGGTGCTCCCGACTGTCGGGACGATGGCGATTGATAATGACGCCAGCAGTTCGAATTCGAGGCGACATGCTCTGTCGGATTGACTCAATGGCGTTGAGTGTGCGGTGGACAGCGGTAACGGAAAACAGCCCTGGCTCGGCAACGATCGCGACGGCATCTGACGCGGTCCACGCGGTTTGAGTGAGTGCGTTGAACGACGGCGGGCAATCGATAAGGACAAGGTCGTAACGCTTTTCAATCAGCACGAGTGCTTCTTCGAGGCGCCACAAGTCATTTCGAGTCGGCTGAGGAACGTCGTGCTGCGAGGAAGCTTGAGATCCCATTAGCACATCAACGGCGCTGTCACCCTGGGCAGTCCACGAGCTGGGTGCAATCGCGAGCTTCATGTTCTTGTTGGTCGGGCTTCGAAGAATGGTGTCGACCGTGTAACCGTGAGTCGATCTCGATGCCAATGCTGCAGAAACGTCCGACTGCGGGTCCATGTCGATAATGAGCGTTCTCAAGCCGCTCGCGTACGCCGCAGACGCCAGCCCAAGGGTAATGGTCGTTTTTCCGACGCCGCCCTTGAGGGAACTTACGCTGACCACCTGCACAATCACCACTTTAGCCCTCACTTGAACTCTCACTGGTAACGGATTCGTGCCTTATACGGCGACGCGTCCTCGAACCATGGTCGGCGGCTGGGAAATCGGAACACGTCGATTGCGAGTCGTGTAGCATGGGCTTACGCAATAAAGTAGCACGACTTGGCGGAACTCAAAAGACCGGCCACGAAGAAGGCTCAAGAACCAGCGGTTGAGAAGAAGACTCCCGCAGACTCAATGCCCTTCGACGGACCGGACGTCACTGCACCAGCAGAGATTGTGCCTGAATCGATTGACCTCGATGTAACCTCGGTATCAATCCCAATTTCAGCATCAACCGATGGCGAAGAGATGTACACGCGTCGCCACAAAGGTGTTGCGAGCAGTCCAGAGCCGAGTGCCATGCTCACCGATGAGCGACTGCTCGATGTGAAGGTCAAGCAAACGGCGCCGGGAGGTTTCTTCCCAGCGTTCATCTACGCAATCACGTTCCACCTCGTCAACATTGGGGACTCCAGGTCCGTTCGTGACCGCAAGGCGATTGAAGCACGAATCGCGTCTCCACTGCCGGGTGACGCGAGATTTGTGCCTGTACTGACGAGGAAGGGCGGCGTTGGCAAGACGACAACGACGACTCTCCTCGGTATGGCGATGGCTCGCGTTCGCGATGATCGCGTGATTGCAATCGACGCCAACCCCGATCGCGGAACGCTCGCAGAACGAATTCAACGTACGACGAGGAACACCATCCGAACCGTTGTGCAGAAATCTCCGTCAATCAATTCCGTCACGACCTTCGCCGATTACATCAGCCGTGACGAGACGCGACTTGACGTTCTTGCTTCAGACTCCGATCCCACTCTTTCTGAAGCGTTCGACGAATTTGATTACAACCTTGTTGCCGATATCACCTCGCGTTATTATTCGGTTGTTTTGACCGACTGTGGTACCGGCATCGTGCACTCGGTGATGCGACCCATCCTGCAGCGGGCAGACGGACTCGTCATCGTGTCGGGTGGTTCTATCGATGAGGCTCGATTGGCATCAGAGACGCTCACGTGGCTTGAATCGAACGGGTACGCCGACATTGTTGCAAAGTCGATTGTCGCACTCAACACCGCAACGCAGGGAACGGTATTGGTGAAGTTGGACGAGATTGAAAACCACTTCAGGTCACGCGTGCGCGACGTAGTGCGAATCCCTTACGACACGCACATCGCAGCCGGTTCTGTAATCACGTGGAACAAGCTGTCCAAACTCACTCGCGAGGCAGCCAATCTTTTGGCCGCACTGGTCGTCGACGGTCTCCCCGCGACCAAGTAATGGCAATTCGCGACATCCGCCTTTTTGGCGACCCGGTGTTGCGCAGTGCGACGGATCGAGTTGACTCCATTGACGCGGCAACGCGTTCACTGGTCGCCGACCTCCTCGATACGGTCTCTCTGCCCGGTAGGGCCGGGGTTGCGGCAAACCAAATCGGGGTATCGAAGCGCGTCTTTAGTTACAACATCGACGGTCGAACGGGCTACGTTATCAACCCGGTGCTTGTCGAGGTTCGCGGTGAGGCTCAACTCGTCGACGAAGCGTGCCTCTCAGTCCCCGGACTCGGCTATCCGCGCCGTCGGTTTCCGTGGGCGCGCGTGACGGGTGAGGATCTCGACGGGAACCCCATCGACATTTCCGGCGACGGGCTCCTGGGGCAGGCGCTCCAACACGAGACCGACCATCTCGACGGTGCGGTGTACATCGAGGGACTTGACCCCGACATCAAACGGATGGCACTCCGAGACATTCGCGAATCGGAGTGGTTCCGCCTCTAGACCTTGAGGACCAACCCCTTGGTGTCGGGGTTTGTGTCGTAAATCGAATCGATTTCACCAGCGTAGTCGGCCACGATGACATGGCGTTTGATGCTCATCTTCGCGGTGAGGTGACCTGTCGCTTCAGTGAACTCTGTTGGAAGCACAATGAACTTCCTAACTGATTCGGCGCGTGACACCTTCTTGTTTGCTCGGTCGACAGCAGTTTGAATTTCCGCGAGAACTGCTGGGTTCGTTCCGGCCTCTTCGAGGCTCATCTCTGGGTCGAGCTTGTGGTTCTGCAACCACGTTGGCAGCATTTCAGAGTCAAGCGTCACCAGCGCGGCAACGTACGGGCGGTTATCTCCAACGACAACGCACTGGCCCACCAGCGGGTTCGATCGGATTGGGTCTTCGAGAACTGCCGGTGCAACGTTCTTGCCTCCGGCCGTGACGATGAGTTCTTTCTTTCGACCCGTGATGGTGAGATAACCGTCGTCATCGAGCGAACCGATGTCGCCTGTTCGGTACCAGCCGTCAACGAACGACTCGGCGTTAGCTTTGTCGTTGTGCCAATAGCCCTGGAAAACGTTGACACCCTTGACGAGCACTTCACCGTCCTTGGCGATTTTGATGGAGACACCCGCAAGTGCCGGGCCCACCGTGCCGATTTTGAACCTCTGGGGAACGTTGATCGAGGCCGGTCCGGTTGTTTCAGTGAGGCCATAACCCTCGAGAACGCGCATACCGAGTGCTCGATAGAAGTGGCCGAGGCGAAGCCCGAGCGGAGCAGAACCGCTAATTGCGTAGGCGACGTTCCCGCCGAGTGCAGCGCGCAGCTTCGAGAGGACAAGGCGGTCCATCAGGGCGAATTGAATCTTGAGCCCGAAAGGAACCTTTCCTTCGTCTAGAGCCTTTGAATAGGCAATCGCGGTTCGCGCGGCAAGGCGGAAGATGTTTCCCTTGCCCCCCGCCTCGGCTTTCTGCTCTGATGAGTTGTAGACCTTCTCGAACACGCGGGGTACTGCCAACAGGAACGTCGGCTTGAACGACCCGAGCGAGGGGAGAAGCTGTTTCGTGTCGGGTTGGTGCCCGACGCGGACGCCAGCATGGACGCAGAGGATCGAAATCATGCGGGCATAAATGTGCGCTGTCGTGATGAAGAGGAGGGTTGATGCACCCTTCATGTACACAACCTCAGCCATCCACACAGCCGAGTTGGCGATCGTGTCGACAAAGTTTGCGTGGGTCAACACGCAACCCTTGGGATTACCGGTGGTTCCGGAGGTGTAAATCAGGGTGGCGATGTCGGAAGCCTTCGCGACGTTGCGAGCCTTTTCGACGGCTGCGTCAGTAACGGCGGCTCCGCCCTTGACGAGCGACGCAATGTCGCCCTTGTCCATTCGCCACGCGTGAGCGATTGCAGGCAGGCTCTTCTTGACTTCGCTGAACTTCCCAAAGTGTTCTTCAGTCTCAACGATGATTCCGACCGCGCCAGAGTCTTCAAGGATGAACTTGACCTGCGAGGGGGAAGATGTTTCGTAAATGGGAATGAGGATTCCGCCCGCATAGAACATTGCAAAATCAATGAGTATCCATTCGTAGCGTGTGGAGCAGACGAACCCCACACGGTCTCCCGGCTTTACGCCGGCGTTGATGAAGCCTTTGGCGAGAGCGACCACCTGAGCACGGAACTCCGCGGTTGATACCGGAGACCAACCACCCTCGGCTGTCGGGAGCCCGAAAAGCACGTGGTCAGGGTCGGAGACAAAACGTTCTTCGAGAAAGTCACTGACCGTTCTCTTCGGGTCGTGCGGGACAACTGCTGGGGTCGATGTTTCCTGCATTGTGGCTCCTAGGGGAAGTGTTGCCCAACTCTATCCAACAAGACGCAATTTGGCGAGAGAGGAATTCTTAGAATCTGCAAAGTGAATAAGATGACAGGATGTTCTACTGGTTGGTCAAAAACCTTGTTCTCGGGCCGTTGCTCATGAGAGTTTTTCGCCCGTGGGTCAAGGGTATGGAGAATGTTCCTGCAACGGGTGCGGCCATCCTCGCAAGCAACCATCTCTCCTTTGTTGATTCCATCTTTCTTCCGCTCGTGCTCAAACGGCCCGTGACGTTCCTGGCGAAGGCTGAGTACTTCACAGGCAGAGGCGTCAAAGGATGGCTCGTTCGACAGTTCTTCATCGCAACCGGGCAAATCCCCATCGATCGCTCAGGCGGCCAAGCGAGCGAAGACTCACTCAACACAGGGCTTCGGGTGTTGTCGGAAGGAAGACTCCTCGGCATTTACCCCGAGGGAACGAGGAGTCCTGACGCGAAGTTGTATCGCGGTCGAACGGGTATTGCCCGAATGGCTCTTGAAGCAAAGGTCCCCATCATTCCCGTTGCAATGATTGACACAGACAAGGTCATGCCCATCGGATCCACCATGCCGTCCGTCAAGCGAGTCGGCGTGCTCTTCGGTCAGCCGCTTGACTTCTCGCGATTCGACGGTTATGAAAACGACCGTTTCGTTCTCCGCGCAATCACGGATGAGATCATGGTGGAGATTCACCATCTCTCCGGTCAAGAGTACGCGGACGAATACGCCAGTTCAGCCCGTGCCCGGGTTGATGGGTGAACGCTCCCGATAGGGTTAAGTGACACACGAGCAGCTAAGGGAATCAGTGACCGCACACAGTTCAGCCGATGACCTCGCAATACTCGAGGGCCTTGAGGCGTGGCGAAAACTGCCGATCAAGCAACAGCCGCAGTGGCCAAATGCCGATGACCTCAATCGTGTGACAGCAGAGTTGTCGATGTTGCCCCCGCTTGTGTTTGCGGGTGAAGTAGATCAGCTCAAGGCTCGACTCGGTCGGGTGGCCCAGGGTGAAGCTTTCCTCCTCCAGGGTGGCGACTGCGCCGAGACGTTCGAAGCAGCAACGGCTGACAAAATTCGCAATCGCGTAAAGACGATTTTGCAAATGGCGGTGGTGTTGACCTACGGCGCCGCGATGCCGATTGTGAAAATGGGGCGCATGGCAGGACAGTTCGCCAAGCCGCGCTCGAGTGACGAAGAAACCCGCGGTGACGTCACTCTTCCCGCGTATCGCGGTGACATCGTCAATGGTTACGATTTCACGCCAGAGTCACGGGCCGCCGACCCTCGTCGAATCATCCAGGGATACCACACTGCCGCATCAACCTTGAATCTCATTCGTGCGTTCACCCAGGGTGGATTCGCTGACTTGCGTGAGGTCCACTCGTGGAACAAAGGATTTGCCGAAAACCCCGCGAATAAGCGTTACGAACAACTTGCGAAAGAGATTGATCGCGCCATCAAATTCATGGCCGCGGCCGGCGCAGATTTCGACGAGCTCAAGCGTGTGGAGTTTTACTCGAGCCACGAAGGTCTGCTCATGGACTATGAACGCCCCTTGACTCGAATTGATTCGCGCACCGGTTACCCCTACAACACCTCAGCGCACTTTGTGTGGGTGGGGGAGCGCACGCGTGATCTCGACGGTGCACACATTGACTACTTTTCTCGAATTCAAAACCCGATCGGCATCAAACTCGGCCCCAAGACGACACCCGACGACGTCATGAAGTTGATCAACGTCCTCGACCCCAACCGCGAACCGGGTCGTCTCACGTTCATTACCAGGATGGGGGCTGGCGTCATTCGCGACGCACTTCCGCCACTGCTGGAGGCAGTCAACAATTCCGATGCGCTCCCCGTGTGGGTGACTGACCCAATGCACGGAAACGGCATCACGACACCGAACGGGTACAAGACACGCAGGTTCGATGACGTTGTTGACGAAGTTAAGGGGTTCTTTGAGGCCCACCACGCTGTTGGTACGTTCCCCGGTGGAATCCACGTCGAGCTCACCGGTGATGACGTGACAGAGTGTCTGGGCGGCGCAGAGATGATCGATGAGGAGACTCTCGCTTCACGATACGAATCACTGTGCGACCCTCGACTCAACCACAAGCAGTCTCTCGAGCTGGCATTTTTGGTTTCTGAGGAGTTAGCCGCTTTCCGAGCATGAGCGACGTGACGGCCGTTGTTCCAGGGTTGCTCACGGGTCTCTCGCTCATTGCCGCAATCGGCGCTCAAAACGCGTTTGTCATCCGCCAGGGTCTCACTCGCAAATATGTTTTCGAAGTTGCGCTCGTGTCCTCAGCACTGGATGCGTCACTGATTCTGCTCGGAGTGGCTGGGCTCGGCGTTGTGATCTCGAGCGTTCCCGTTCTTTTTGAGGTCATTCGCTGGTTTGGGGTTGCCTACCTCGTGTGGTTCGGGATCGGATCTATTCGCAGAGCAATCAATCCAGAGAAAATGTCCCTCGAGGGTGACACCGCAGCAACGCGCCGAACAATTGTGCTGTCGACCGTGACGTTTTCGCTATTCAATCCTCACGTGTACCTCGACACCGTCGTGTTTCTCGGTTCCGTAGCAAACCAGTTCGCCGATTCGCGGTGGTGGTTCGCCCTGGGCGCGTGCCTCGCGAGCTTCGTGTGGTTCTTCTCGATTGCGTACGGTGCACGTTCTCTTGCTCGCTATGTGACGAGCGTGCGGTTTTGGCAAGTACTTGATTCGTTCATCGCGCTCACGATGTTTACGATCGCAGGAGTGCTCGCGTTCGCACCGCTCGGCTAGAAGATTCCGTAAACGGTAACTTTTGACCCTCGCGGAACTTCGCGAGTCGCGGCTGGAACCGTTTCTTTGGCCTTCGCAAAACTGTCGTCCCAGAATTCTTCAGGGATCGTTGTTGACACCGTGACGATGAATCCTGCCCGCTCGAGAGCGGTCTTGGCTTGGGCAATTGTTAACCCTGAGGTCGAGGGTACTGCGACAAGGTCGGGGCCTTTCGATACGATCAGCGTCACGCTGTCGCCTCGGCGAATGACAGTGTCAACGGACTTCACACTGATCACACGCCCTTCGTCGACAGTGCTGGAAAACTCCAAGACGGCAACGGGGAGAACTTTGAGCCCCGCCGCTTCGAGTGCTGATGTCGCGTCGTCTGCTGATTCACCCACAACATCGGGAAATGGCCCGGCCGACGACAGAAGTGTGACACTGTCGCCGAATCGAACAGTCGCACCGGTTTCGAGTTGGTCGCCACCGGTCGCAGAGAGCCCAATCATTGAATTGACCGATGCATCTTCTGAGAACTCTTCGATGACCTCAGCAACAACCAGCCCGAGTTCGGTCAACATCGACCGGTAGTCGTTGAGTGATACCCCCTCAAATGCTGGAATGATCACGGGGAACGGCCCGTCCGAAATGACGAGCTGGACCTCTGATCCTCTCGGAAGGAAGTCGTCGAGTGACGGCTCGGTGCCGAGAGCAAGCCCGGCTTCGACGTCGTTATCGAAGCTCACGATGTTCGGGTCAACAAGAATGAGCCCAGCATCGGTAATGGCCGCTCGCGCCTCCGCTTCCGACATTCCTTCAACCGAGAAGGGAGCAACGACAGCGCCGGGTCCTTGCGAAAACCACCAACCCGCGCCACCGATTAAGGCGACAATCGTTACGAGAGCCACGATTAGTGCGGCGCGTGGCACTCGCAGCTTTCGCGATGTCCGTGGCGACCCGGTCGAGTTAGCGAGGTTTACCGTGTTATCCGTTGCCCGTGACGTTTCCTGAATCGTGCCGAGAACAGCTGTCCGGAGCGAATCGTTCTCGCTCACTGGCGGATTCTTGAAGGACGCCGGCAGGACAGTTGTTTGCGCGGCGGTGTCCTGTGAGGCGGTGGTTCGCCGAGAAATTGACGCAGCCCGGAGATCATCGAGGAATGCGCGAGCATCACCGTGGCGGTTTTGCGGTTGCTTCGACGTCGCTTTTTGGATGACCGCATCGAACTCCGGTGTGACGGAATCAACGACGTTCGACGCGAGGGGCATCGGCGATTTCGCGTGCTGCATCGCAACTTGCATCGGGTTCTCACCAACAAACGGCTGGGTTCCCGTGAGCATTTCGTACAACATGACACCAACGGAGTACAAGTCGCTGCGGTTGTCGGCCTGTGAACGCGTGAGAAGTTCGGGGGCGATGTACGCCACGGTTCCCAGCAGTGAACCTCCGGTTTCAGTTGCGCTCGTGACGGGACGCGCCAACCCGAAGTCACCGAGCTTGATCCGGCCGTCATTGACGAGCATGACGTTCTCCGGCTTCACATCTCGGTGCAGAATCCCTTCGCGGTGGGCAACGGAGAGTGCCTGAAGAATTGCCGTGGCGATGTCGAGAGCTTGCTCGGGGTTGAGTTGCCCGTAGTCGTTGAGAAGCTCGCGGAGGGTGATTCCTGGAAGGAGCTCCATGACGAGGTAAAGGATTTCGCCCTCGTGGCCCTGGTCGAACACCGACACGATGTTGGGGTGGGCAAGCCCCGCGGTTTGGCGGGCTTCGCGGATGAACTTCGCGGCATACTCCTCGTCATTGACGAGATGATCGTGCATGACCTTGACGGCGACTTTTCGTTCTAGTCTCAGGTCCGTCGCAAGGTAGACCTTGGCCATACCGCCACGAGCAATCCGTGACTCGATGAGGTAGCGCCCATCAATCGTGACACCGATGAGGGCGTCGTTCGATTGTTCGGGCATACGGCAATTCTATTCTTCGAAGGGGGGCGCGCGGAGTTGGCTCTAAGTCAGTTCAAACAACCAGTTCCACGCGCTCGCTTCCCATTTGGCATAGGCATCGGGGAAGGCGCTGATCTGTACAGCTTGCGCGGCGGCGGCAACCGATTTGTTTTGCCACCCCGCAATGTCGAGAAGCCCTCGAGTATTTCCGGGAGTGGGGGATCCCGGGCCACCGAAAAATGCTCGAGTAGCGTACCGAGGGTCAAGAATCTGCTGGGGGGTTCCCCAACCCGATGACGGTCGTTGTTGAAAAAGCCCGACAGAATCTCGATCCCCGTAGTTGAGATTCCGAAGTGTTGATTCCTGAGCCGCTGTAGCGAGTGCGATAACAATTCCGTAATTCGGGATATTCATTTCGCGCCCAACTTGGATAATGATTCGCGCATTGGTCGCCATTTCATCAGTCAGTCGCGTGATGAGAGTACCGTCTGCCACACCGCCGCCGGGTTTTGCGCGGGCGCCTGATGCGAGTTGAGGCGACTCGATTGCAACGGGGAGTACCGCCTCGGTATCCACAGTTTTCTCGGGACGCTTGGAAACGACAAGTTCTTGACCGGCGTGAATCTCGGTTTGCCATGAAAGGCCATTGAGCGCGAGGAGCGCTGCAGTCGGGATTCCGTGCATCTCGGCGATTGATTGAAGGGAGTCGCCCTCGACAACAGTGTGTGACGTTTTCCCCGATGCTGAGACAGTGTTCGCGAAATCCGTCTCGCTCGGGGTCGGTTGAGGCGGCGACTGTGTTTGGGGGTCTTCTTCGCTCGGAATGGACGGTGCAGTAATCCACGACAGCGCCGTCGCTGCGATGAGGGGAATAGCCCCGGCGGCCGCTGCGATTCCCTTACTCTGCTTTACCGATTTTTGCTCTATCGGGTTGAGTGGAGCAAGTCCCTCAAAGACGGGATGAGGGGCGCGATTTTCATCGTCCGTCTGCTCCACGACACCTCCCGGGTCCTTCCCATTCTGAGAGGCGGAACCTGTGGTTGACCGTTACGGCCCGTTGGGCGTGTCGCGCTAAACGGTTCGGGTCGTGATGGCGTCAACCATTGCGCGAAGTTCGCCGTCGACGATGGAGTCGAGGCGCATCGCGTCGAGAGCCGTGAGGGCTTCTACTCGCGAGAACTCAATCAAATCCTCTAGCTCATCCGCAGCGCCCGTTGACACCAGTGACGCGCGAAGCATGTCAATCTGTTGGCTTGTCAACGTCGGGTCGCCAATGAGTTCATCGAAAACGCTGACCGTCGACCGGTCGCCGCGGCGTCGAGCCATGGCCACGAGTACGGTGCGCTTTCCCTCACGGAGGTCGTCTCCCGCAGGTTTTCCCGTCTCGGCTTCATCACCAAACACGCCGAGCATGTCGTCGCGCATTTGAAAGGCAAAGCCAAGGGGGAGTGCGAACAGTCTGAGTGATGCGATGAAGGATGGCGTTGCATTTC
>CAXNHY010000028.1:0-11657 GCA_964202425.1 Microbacteriaceae bacterium MWH-Ta3
CGGCAACCGTTCCGTTGAACGCGTATTCGGTCACCTCGGTTCTGTCGGTGTAGCCGACGTCCGCGACAATGCCCGTAGCCCCTGGGTCGACCGAGAAGTAACCTTCGCCGACGGGCACCGAAATCTTGACATCAACTTTTGTTGCGGCATTGAACCCACTAATCGTGATCGGCACAGTGACGGCACTTTCCGTTGTCACGACCCCGTCAACGACTCCAGCGCCGGTGGGTGTGCCGATCTCAACGGTTGGACCGACCGCAGCCGATGCTGAGTTGGCATTCAGCGCGGCGCCCGTAATCCCGAGAATGAATGCGAGACCAGCGGCAACGCGTTGCGTGAGAAGCGGGAAGGTTCGCATGCTTAAATCCTTTTATCAAAGAAGTTGTTGCATTAATGTTACCCCGAAATCAAACGATTAACCTCCGTGCACAGCCTTCTTCTTGGCGTGTCCGGAGAACGTTCCAACACCGCGTTTCCTGACACAACGCGTTGATCCCCGCCGCTTTCGCGACGGGGATCAACGTTAGTTGCGAAGGACTAGGCCTTGCGGCGTCGAAGCAAGACTACAGCCCCTGCAGCCAAGAACAGGCTTGCCAGCATTGAAATCGTCAACATTTCATTCTCGTTGGAGCCAGTTTCAGCGAGAGCCTCTTCTGAGAAAGACCAGCTGACAATGTTCCCTTGCGCATCGACGACCAGGTAGCCCGTACGAGTCACGGTCGAGCCATCCGGTGCGAGACCAGTCAACACGATCTTGTGAGGGCCGGCTGCAAGGGCAGGCAGTGCAAAGCTGCACTGGAAAGCACCGTAGATGTTTGTTGGATCCGTAGCGCTTCCCGTGTCACAGGCTGTCTGCGGTGTCGTGTCCACCATGATGGTGAACGCCGAGGCAGTCTTGAACCATGTGCCAGCCACGTTAACGACGGCGCCCAAGACGGGTTGCCCGGCCGCGCGGTCAATCTCTAGGGTTCCTGACAACGTGTTTCCACCAATTCCTGCGGCCGGCATCGGGGTGCCCGTGTACTCAACGGTCACCGCAAGACCGTTTGCGTCCAGTTCAAGGTCCTGCATGGTCGTTGGGGGGTGAACAAACGCGTTGTGAGTCGCGCAGCAATTGGACATGGCATCGGTCAAGCCAATTGCCGTGCCCGCGGCAGTCACAGTGCGAGGATCCGTTTGGTCGACACTCGCGGCATAGAAACCAAGCGCGAGATAATACTGCTGTGCCCACACGGCGCTTCCATCGTCCCCACCGTTACCTTGCTGGATGACACCTCCACCGCTGTTGTAAAACGCGATGAGGTCGGCCTTTCGGGTATTGAGTGTCGTAACCCACTCATCAGGAGCAGTGTCACCATCCTCATTGCCATAAACCGACTGGGTCACGATGACGTCATAATTTGAAAAGTTTGCCGTTGCGTAGTCTCCGGGATTTGTCAGGGCATCAATAGAAGTCGCAGTGATGCCGGTGATCTCAGCCAGAGCACCTGTGAGGTAAGAATTTGCGTTACTTGTGATTGCCAAAACACGAGGGGTCACGGCCGGGGTAGCGGCATCAATCATTGCTTTGAGTTGATTACAAGAGAGCACCTCGGCGTCGCCGACGGGGGCACAGTGGTAATCAAGGTCATGGCCGGTAGCAAAGTAAACACCTGGGCCAACCGCGGCTGCGGGGGCTGCAACGCCAACGCCGATCGCACCCGCGAGGAGTGAGCCGGTTGCGAGAAAAGCGGCTGCGATTCTCCTAAACTTCGATGAGTTTTCCATTGTTGTCCATATTCTTTTTTGTGGAGCCCCGGACTTCGGCGGCTAGGCATATTCTAGTATACACGAGTTTTTCTTGCACCACGCGGTGACACTCAATTTGCGTGTCGCGCCCCTACTAGGGCGACCTTCAATCGTGGGCTCTTCGCCTTAAAGTAGATTGTTTGGGTAGCGCAACTGCGCCACTACCCGAACTAGCGGTTTTGGAAGAAGAAGTTCGTCGCCGTGGACGTTGCAGGAAGGTAGATTGCGTTGCCTGCTCGTGTGGCCGTCACCGAACAGCTGACCAACGATCCTGGCCTCGTCGTCGTTGCAACCGTTAGCGCACCCGCGGAGATCGAGCATCCAGTGCCACGAACGCTGAAGGTCACCGCGTTTCCGGTACCTGAACCTCCAGACGACGTCAGTGAGACAGGAACACCCTTCTTAAAGGCAAACTTGGTCGAATTGGACACGGTCAAAGTGGCTTGAGAGGCTAAGTTGATGGTGATCGACTTCGAAACGTTTGTCGCTGCCCGGTAAGTTGCATTGCCGACTTGAGAGGCCGTGATTGAACACGTTCCAGCTTTCACTGGCGTCAGTGTGGTGCCGCTGACCGTGCAGACCAGTGGCGTCGTGCTAGCAAAGGCAACCGTAGCGCCAACACCAGCGGTGGCGGTCAGCGCGTATGAGGGCGCTGCGGCGCTCAGTGAAGCGACTGGCGTGAAGACGATGGCCTGAGCGGCCTTGGAAATCGTGATTGATTTTGTTACGTTGTTTGCTGCAGCGTAACGACCATCTTCTGCCTGGGATGCTGTGACAACACAGGTTCCAGCAGCTACAGCAGTCAACGATGTTCCGACAATCGCACAAACCCCGGTTGAACTTGTGCTGAAGGTAACGGGCGCTGTGCCAAGACCTTTAGTTGCGCTCAATGTCTGTGGGCTGCTGAGTGTCGTCATGGCAGATGGGTTAAAGCCGGTGATGGACTGGGCAACCTTGGTGATGGTGATGGATTTCATCACACTTGCGGCGGCATATCGGCTATCTTCAGCCTGGGACGCTGTGACAACACAGGTTCCGGGCGCTACAACAGTTAAGGACGTTCCAACAATCGAACAAACGCCGGATGAGTTTGTACTGAAGGTAACAGGCGCAGAGCCAAGACCTTTAGTTGCGCTCAATGTCTGTGGGCTGCTGAGTGTCGTCATGGCAGATGGGTTAAAGCCGGTGATGGACTGCGCGGCCCTCGTGATCACAATCGACTTGTTCACGCTTGCCGGGGCGTAAAAGGTATCATTCCCAGCCTGGGAGGCGGTGATCACACATAATCCAGCCTTTACAGGAGTGAGGGTAGTTCCGCTGACTGTGCAGATGTCATTTGTCGTGCTAGCGAAAGCAACAGGTAGGCCACTATTAGCGCTGGCAACAAGAGCATAAGTTGCCGTTGTTGCGGTAATTGATGCCACTGGCGTAAATGTGATTATCTGAGGAGTGAAGTTGAAGCGAGTGACTGTGACTTTGTAGGTTTTCGTTGTGCCATCTTCGGCAGTAACAACGACACGAATAATGGTTTCTCTTCCACCTAACTCTCCGGTGAAGGGAGTTGTGCCGGATGCGCCGACGAATTGAGCCATGCTTGCTTTGGTGTCACTCTTGGTTGGCGTAACGGCGAAACTGGTAAATGACGCAGGGACTCTCACGGTGTAGTTCGTGGTGTCAGAAGCAAACACTGGCGTGAGTGTGCCGGTCGAAAGTGAAAGGTCCGCCAAATTGGCATCAGTTGAGAGGGGCCAGAACCCTGGCTGTCCGGCCTTTGAAGGGTCATCAGAGTAAGAACCAGTAAGCATTGCCCCAGCAACATTTGCCTGGCGCGCGATGTCTGTCGTCGGTGCTTCGCCGCCCCAGAAGTTAGCCCGAGCATCCAGATCCGTGATATCGGTCGCGTAGAAGGTCAAAACATTCGGGAAACCAGCTGCGAACGGGTTGATAGCACCCACCATCAAACCGTTGATTTGGGAAAGCTGGTTGATCTTGTTGGACGGTAACTTGTTTCCATTGACAACAACACCATCAAACTCGTTGGTTGCCGGCTGGGTGAAGTCAATCGAGAACACCTGAACACCCGCGCTGAGAACCCCGAGAGCACTGTCAATGTTGGAGAAGTCGTTGCGCTGAACAACGAGTTCGTCAACGACCGTTGCACTGGTCTGACCGAAACTCTTGAAACTCACCCCAACAAACACGTCCCGTGCAGTGTTTCCTTCGATCTCGACGTTTGTCGCCTGGGAGCCAAGGTCAAGGAAGTTGATACCGTTCACCGCACCCGACAGGGTGTTGCCCGTGATTTGGACGTTGGAAACCGAAATGTCGTTACCGTTGACGCCATCATTCAGCAATTGAGCAATCGAGATGGCGTAATAAGCCTTGGTGCTCGCAGCCGAGCCGAAGTCGACCGTGTTGTTGCTGACGACAGCGTCCTGGGCGCCTCGAAGCACGATTCCCCTGCGCATTTGTGAACCGGTGAGAACCGGGTCGGTGACGCTATCCGTGACAATGTTGTCCGAGACCGTGAGGTTTTTCACGTTTCGCAAGTGGATTGCGTAAGAACCGAAAGATGCCAGCGACAACCCGTGAATGTAGTTGTAGGAAACATCCATGTTGCTGCCAAAGTTGACGCTGTTGCCCTCTGAACGGATTCCCTGATCGAAACCGGAAATGTCGTTGTACGTGATCGACACGTTCTCGGTGTTGCTGCCGACGCTAACACCCACACCTGCTGCACTGGTTGGCGCCAGGCTAAACCCGCTGAGCGTCACTCCGTCCAGTGCCGACGAGATACTAACCGAGCTCGTGATTACGGCCTCAGCCTGTCGAGAAGCCTCTGGACCAGGGGCAACCTCATCATTGGGGCCGAGGATGGTGAGCGCTTTGTTGACGGCAAAACCTGCATAGGTTCCCGCCTTGACACGAATAGTGTCTCCAGTTGTCGCAGCATCAATGGCACACTGCACACTTTCGAACGGATCTGCTTCGGTGCCGAGGTTGTTGCACGTGACGCTAACGCCCGCGTCAACAAACCAGTCCTGCTCACTACCCTCAACAGCGTCACTGGCACTCGAGACCGCACTACCAAATTCATTCGTGGCAGTGACAGTGAACGTATACGGAGTCAGGTTCGACAACCCAGTGCACAGCGCCGTCAAACCATCCACAACACAGGCGGCACCTTCAGGACTTGAGCTAACGGTGTACGTGAAAGGCGCAGTGCCGAATGTTGGTTCCGTCCATGAAACAGTGGCCCTGCCATTACCAGCAACAGCGGTGGGCGTTCCAGGAGCTCCGAGTGGGCACTCAAACAATGCGTGAACGTCTACGGATGAGACGCCAGCAACCTGGAGGCTTGAACAGCTTGGCCAGAACCCAGCCTGTCCGACGGCGTCCTCAGCAGGAGCGACGTTGACAATCGACCCAACAACATTTGCCTGACGAGCGATGTCCGTCGTCGGGACACCCCCACCCCAATAGTTTGCCCGAGCGTCAAGATCCGTGATATCTGCCGCGTAGAAGGTCAAAACATTCGGGAAGCCTGCCGCGAACGGGTTGATAGCACCCACCAACAAACCGTTGATTTCGGAAAGCTGGTTGATCGTGTTGGAGGGTAACTTGTTTCCCTGAACGACAACACCATCAAACTCGCTAACAGCAGGCGGGGTGACATCAATCGAGAACACCCCAACACCCGCACTGAGAACTCCCACAGCACTTTCAATGTTGGAGAAATCATTTCGCTGAACAAGAACCTCCGGAACAACCGTTGCACCGGACTGACCGAAACTCTTGAAGTTAACCCCAACAAACACGTCCCGTGCAGTGTTTCGCTCGATCAGCACATTTGTCGCCTGGGAGCCAAGGTCAAGGAAGTTGATTCCATTGACCGCACCCGACAGAGTGTTGCCCGTGATTTGCAGGTTGGAAACCGGAATGTCGTTACCGTTTCCGCCATCATTCAGCAATTGAGCGATCGAGATGGCGTAATAAGACTTGGGGCTTGCAACAGACCCGAAATCGACAACGTTATTGCTGACAAAAGCATCCTGAGCGCCTCGAAGCACGATTCCCCTGCGGAACTGCGAAGCGTTTAGGACAGGACTCGTCACGCTATCCTTGATGATGTTGTTCGAGACCGTGAGGTTTTTCACATTCCTCAAGTGAATCGAGAAGGAACCAGTGCTTCCCAGAGACAACCCGTGAATGTAGTTGTAGGAAACATCCATGTCGCTGCCAAAGTTGACGTTGTTACCCTCTGAACGAACTCCCTGATCGAAACCTGAAATGTCGTTATAGGTAATTGCCACGTTTCGGGAATTACTGCTCACAGTCACACCCACGCCGCCCTGGACGCTCGGTGACAAGCTAAATCCGCTGACCGTGACACCATCAACCGCTGACGCAATTCTCACCGGGCTCGTGATGACGGCCTCAGTCTGTCGAGTTACCCCCGGACCGGGCGCGACCCCATCATTAGGGCCAAGAATTGTCAGGGGCTTGTTGACCGTGAAGCCTGCGTAGTCACTGGCTGCAACGCGAATGGTGTCGCCGGCACTGGCAGCACTGATGGCGCACGGCACACTCTGGAACGGATCCGCTTCAGTACCCGCGTTGTCACACGCCACGCTCGGCCCGTCGGCAACGAACCATTCCTCCGGGCCACCTTGAATTTCGACGCTTGAACTCGAGACCGCACTACCTGAGGTGTTAGTGGCCGTGACAGTGAACGTATACGGAGTCAGGTTCGACAACCCAGTGCACAGCGCCGTCAAACCATCCACAACACAGGCGGCACCTTCAGGATTTGAGCTAACGGTGTACGTGAACGGGCCAGCGCCAGTTGAGGGCGCCGTCCATGAAATCGTGGCCCTGCCGTTGCCTGCAACGGCGGTGGGTGTTCCGGGAGCTCCGAGCGGACACTCGTACAGTGCCTGGACGTCTACGGATGAGACGCCAGCAACCTGGAGGCTTGAACAGCTTGGCCAGAAACCGGCCTGTCCGGTCTTAGTGGGGTCGTCAGTGAACCCGAGAATTGACCCAGCGACGTTGGCCTGGCGAGTGTTGTCTGTCGTCGGGGCTTGCCCGCCCCAGTAGTTTGCCCGAGCGTCAAGATCCGTGATATCTGTCGCGTAGAAGGTCAAAACATTCGGGAAGCCGGCGGCGAACGGGTTTATGGCACCCACCATCAGTCCGTTGATTTCGGAAACTTGGTTGATTGTGTTGGAGGGTAACTTGTTTCCCTGGACAACAACACCGTCAAACTCGTTTGTTGCCGGCGCGGTGACATCGATGGAGAAAACCTGGACGCCCGCACTAATTGTCCCCGCACGACTTTCAACCTGGGAGAAGTCATTTTTCTCAACGAGGAGCTCTTGAACGGTGGTCGCGCTGGTCTGGCCGAAACTCTTGAAGGTGACCCCCGCAAACACGTTGCGCGCCGTGTTTCTCTCGATCACGACGTTTGTGGCCTGTGAATTCAGGTCGAGGAAATTGACTCCGGTGGCTACTCCTGAAAAGGTGTTGTCCGAAATCTCAACATTGGCAACCGGAAGGTCGCTGCCGTACTTGCCGTCATTGAGTAACTGAACAATGGAAATCCCATAACTGGCCTTGGAGCTGGCAACGAGACCGAAGTCCACAGTGTTGCCACTTGCCACAGCATTCTCAGTGCCGCGAAGCACGATTCCCCTGCGGAACTGCGAAGCGTTAAGGACAGGACTCGTCACACTATCCGTGATGATGTTGTCCGAGACGGTGACGTTCTTCACATTTCTCAGGTGAATCGCGAAGGAGCCTGTACTGCCCAGGGACAATCCGTGGATGTAGTTGGACGACACATTCATACCACTACCAAAATTGACGTTGTTGCCTTCTGACCGAATTCCCTGATCGAAACCGGTGATCTCGTTGTAGGCAATTGTCACATTTCGGGAATTACTTTCGACGCTGAGACCCACATCCTCCGAGTTGGTTGATGACAAGCTAAATCCGCTAATCGTCGCACCGTCAACAGCCGACGCGATTCTCACTGGGCTCGTGATGACGGCCTCAGCCTGTCGAGTTGCACCGGGGCCAGGGGCTACCCCCGCATTGGGGCCAACGACTGTGAGGGCTTTCGTAACCGCAAATCCCGAATAGGTTCCTGACATGACGCGAACGGTGTCTCCGGGCGTTGCAGCATCGATAGCACACTGCACACTCTGGAACGGATCCGCTTCAGTACCAGCATCGTCACATGTGACACTCGGCCCATCGTCAACAAACCAGTCCTGTTCGGCCGCGAAGGCGACCTGAGGGAAAGAAACTGATGCCGACAGCACCGCCGCAACCACAACGGGCGCGAGGAACTTGTTACGACGAATTAGCAAAGTATTCACTCCCTTGTGACTATTTCTCAGTAGTCCATCCAACACCCCAAGTCAAGCACATATTTGGGTATTTTCCAACCTTATACCAATTATTTTTCCCCTCCCATCCCGATGAGAAGTTTGCCGCGCAGGTAGCGTCGCAAACCGTATGCTCGAGGTAGCAAGCGATTCAATTATTTGAGATGCGCGGTTGAGAAGAAGCCTGTCGACGATAGAGCACAATAAGCGGCGCAACTAGGCTGAAACCTATGACAAAGGTCCTCGCATCGCTTCCCGTCGGCGAAAAAGTCGGAATAGCGTTCTCCGGAGGCCTCGACACTTCCGTTGCCGTTGCGTGGATGCGGGAAAAGGGTGCAATTCCCTTTGCGTACACCGCACACCTTGGTCAGCCGGACGAATCCGACATTGAGAGCATTCCCGCCCGTGCGTCCGAATACGGCGCGGAGCTCGGTCGATTGGTCGATTGCCGTCAGTCGTTGGTTGAAGAAGGGCTGGCAGCACTCGCGTGTGGCGCTTTTCACATTCGAACCGGCGGAAAGGTGTATTTCAACACGACCCCCCTTGGCCGGGTCGTCACGGGAACCCTCCTCGTTCGCGCGATGCATGCCGATGGAGTGGAGATTTGGGGAGACGGAAGTACATATAAAGGTAACGACATCGAACGGTTTTACCGCTACGGGCTCCTGGCGAATCCGAACCTCCGGATCTACAAGCCGTGGCTCGACAGCGATTTTGTCGCTGAGCTCGGCGGTCGCAAGGAAATGTCAGAGTGGCTCGCGGCGCGCGACCTCCCTTACCGCTCCTCCGTCGAGAAGGCCTATTCGACCGACTCAAACATGCTCGGTGCCACTCACGAAGCAAAATTGTTGGAACAACTCGACGAATCCTACGAACTTGTTGAGCCAATCATGGGCGCGAAGTTCTGGGACCCCTCCGTTGCGATCGAACAAGAGGACGTCACCGTCACGTTCCGTCAAGGACGCCCGGTCGCAATAAATGGCACGGACTTCACCGACCCTGTCGCACTGGTTGACGAGGCAAACCGCATCGGTGGTCGTCACGGGCTTGGGATGTCCGACCAAATCGAAAACCGAATCATTGAAGCCAAAAGCCGAGGCATCTACGAAGCCCCAGGGATGGCACTGCTTCACATTGCATACGAACGCTTGCTTTCGGCAGTGCACAACGAAGACACACTTGCGGCATATCACAACGAGGGACGCCGAATGGGGCGACTGCTCTACGAAGGTCGTTGGCTCGACCCGCAAACTCTCATGCTCCGCGAATCGCTCACCAAGTGGGTCGCATCGGCGATCAACGGATCCGTCACTCTTCGGCTGCGGCGAGGAGACGACTACACGATCCTCGACACACGAGGTGAAGGGTTCTCGTACCACCCAGACAAACTGTCGATGGAACGAACCGAAGACGCGGCATTCGGCCCAGCTGATCGAATCGGACAGCTCACTATGCGGAACCTCGACATCCAGGACACACGGGCAAAGCTCGACCTCTATCGCAAACAGGGACAGATTGAGGGCGGTCAGTTCGAACTGACCTGAGTGATGGCGTGATGGCGACGAGACAACCGCAACACGATGAACGCGACGATGCTCGCCGCAATCCACGCGCCAACGGGTAGCCACATCGCGACGGCAACCCCGGCGTTCTCGGCCGAGGCGCCCATCGCGAACTTCAGACCGATGATGACGGCGGTTTGCATCACGCTCATGCGTGTGAGGGCGGCGGCGGCAGACATCCCCGACACAATTGCCGCTGACGACAAGAACGCGGGGGCCATCGACGCGGTGCCCAAGCCGGCAAGCGCCCAGAGGAACGAGACAATCACGAGTCCGCTGGCTTGGTCGAGTGCAATCACTGTCGGTCCGACAAGAATGCTGACCGACATGGACACGGCGGCAAGAACCCCACCGACAGCCGCCTGCAGACTGAGGGGTATCCGCTTTGCGATGACATCGATAAGAATTCGCCCGACAATCATCGCGATTGCGAAGCACGCATAAGGAAGTGCGGCACGGGCAGGGTCAAAACCAAGTGCGTCACGCCCGTAAACGGAACTCCAATCCCACATCGAGGCCTCAGGAAAAACTCCGACCGCAAGACCGACTCCGAGGAGATATACGCGCTTGGGCATACGTCGCCATGCAACAGCTTTCTCACCCGAGCTAGCCTCGGCTATGCGTTCCTCTGTGCGGTTGAGCATTCGCGGAGCAACGACAAAAAACACTGCGAGTCCAACCGCGCTAAAGATGGTGAGGTGAATCCCTACCGGAAGGAACCCAGCAAGAAAACCGGAAAGAGCCGCCGACAGCGCAGCCCCAGCGGACCACGCGGCGTGAAAACGACCGATGATTACACGGCCACTCAGTGTTTGCAGAACAACCGTCTGCGAATTGACTGCGATAACGAAAACGCTGAGGCCCAGTGCCATGGCGAAGTTGACGACGAAAAAGACGGTCGAGTCGGTCAGCCAACCCAAGGACGCGTTGGCAATCCCCACCGCACCGAGTGACACCATCGTTGTGGCCCGAACGCCGTAGCGTTCGATTGCGCGATTCGCGACGAAGAGCCCGGCCGCGGCGCCGATTGTTCCGAAAGCGGAAATGACTCCCCACTCAGCGAAACTCGCACCAATGTTGGCGATGATGTCCGGAACTCGAGGAATCAGTGCAGCAGAGATGAACCCTTGAAGAAGAAAGACGACAACGAGAGAGCGCTGCACGTGGATTTGGCGCTCTCGGGAAATGACCGTCACGATAGGAGCCTATGCCCAGAGACGTCTCGAGCCGTGAAGTAGGCTCGTGGCAATAGATTGCCTTCAGCTAGGAGACCTTTCGTGACGAGCCCGTTGAGTGCAATTCCCGAGATTGAGAACCGCGAGGAACTGATTCGCGAATCGATCGAACAGGTGAATGAGTGGATTAGCAAATCGGCGACGATTCCTCCCTCCGTCGCATCGGAGCGCCTCGCTGGGTTGCTCAGTGACCCGAATGGCCTGGCTTTTGCCGTCGGGTTTGTTGACGGGGTTGTTCGCCCCGAATCGTTGAAGGTCGCCGCCCGGAATCTCCGAGCAATTACTCGGTATACGCCGGCATTCCTCCCCTCGATTCTTCGGGGCCTCATCCACCTGGGCGGAGTGTTCTCGCGCTGGTTCCCTGGAATTGTCGTCCCCATCGCCCGCACCGTGTTGCGCACAATGGTTCGTCACCTCGTGATCGACGCGTCCCCCAAGCGACTTGGTTCCAAGCTGAGCGCAATCCGAGCGCGCGGAGCCGACCTCAACATCAACCTCCTGGGCGAAGCGGTGCTCGGCCCGCGTGAAGCCGCGAAGCGACTCGCTGGCACGCTCGAACTTCTCGGTCGAGACGACGTCGATTACGTGTCGGTTAAGGTGTCGTCGGCCGTGTCACCCCATTCCCCCTGGGCATTCGATGAAGCGGTCGCCCACGTCGTTGAATCACTGCTCCCCCTCTA
>CAXNHY010000029.1:0-11634 GCA_964202425.1 Microbacteriaceae bacterium MWH-Ta3
CTGCTCGATGAGCTCCGCACACATCGACCAGACGTTGCAGAACCCATTGAGGCCATCGCGGACGCGTGGGATTCGGCCGATCGCGACGACACAGTAGCTCGGCTCTGGCCGACGATTCCGAAGGTTGCCATCGACTATGCAATCGCCGAGCCCGCCGCTGAAGCGGGAAAACTCGCTGTGATTCCAGGAGAGTTTCACTGGGACGATATCGGTGATTTCGCTGCGCTGGCCAGGCTTCACAACCATGGGCGAGCAAACGTGCTCGTGACACTCGGGGAAAACACTCGTGTACTCAACGAGGGTGCGAGTGGACTCGTCGTCTCGCAAACGTCCCGGCTCATCTCCGTTGTCGGCGTCAAGGACATCGTCATTGTTGACACCCCGGACGCACTCCTTGTCACCAACTCAACCAACGCGCAACGAGTGAAATCGATTGTCGAATCAATCCGTGCCATGGGCGCGGACGACGTTCTGTAGCGAAACGTGTTTCTGCCGAATCGCAGAAAAGGCGAACCGACCGCACTCGCGAGGACACGCCAAAAGTAACGATTTGGGCGCATTTGTCAGGAAAGTCGTGCCAATGCAGTGAGTGCCGTCGTCGGGTAAATAAGATGTAGGCAGAAGTGGCAAACAGTGCGTCGATTTGTCGCCCTGAGCGTCACACCACATCGGAAGGAAATACCTTGACATCACTCACAAAGCGCGCCCTCACTGGGCTTGCTCTCGCGGGTGCCGCCAGCCTTGTACTCGCTGGTTGTGCCGCAGCTCCCGACGCATCGGACTCCGCAGTCCCCGAGATTGATTACCTCGCCTGCGCAGTTTCCGACGAGGGTTCATGGAACGACAAGTCGTTCAACCAGTCGGTTTACGAAGGCCTCACCAAGGCTCAGGACGAACTCGGCGTACAGATCAACGACGCAGAGTCCGCATCACCCGACGACTTCGGCCCGAACCTTCAGGCCATGATCGACGCAAGCTGTGACATCACCATCGCAGTTGGATTCAACCTCGTCGACGCAGTCAACGCAGCAGCTGAAGCAAACCCCGACGTCAACTTCGTGACCGTCGACGGTTGGAGCAACGGCGCAACCAACCTCAAGCCCATCGGTTACTCGATGAACCAGTCGTCCTACCTCGCTGGCTACCTCGCAGCAGCACAGTCGTCGACCAAGGTTGTCGGAACCTACGGTGGAATGCAGATTCCTGCTGTTACTGACTTCATGACCGGTTACTACTACGGTGCAATGGCATGGGGTGCAGACAACGGAGAGACCGTCAAGGTCGTCGGTTGGGACCCAGCAACGGAGACCGGTGACTTCATCGGTGACTTCGTTCCTAACTCGGGAACCTCGAAGTCGATCGCAGCTGCACAGATCCAGGCCGGCGCTGACGTCCTGTTCCCTGTCGGTGGCGACCAGTTCGGTGCCGTTTCTGAAGCCATCACCGAAGCCGGCATCGACGGCCGCATGATTGGTGTTGACAAGGACATCGCTGCAAGCAGCCCAGAGTACGCAGAGTGGATTCTCTCGTCGGCTGAAAAGCGTATGACCAACGCTGTCTACGACATCATCAAGGCAATCGCTGTTGACGGTGAAGCATTCAACGGTGACTACTACATCGGCACCCTCGAAAACGGTGGAACTGCCCTCTCGGCAATCACCAACTACTCGGGTGCACAGATGCAGTCGGAGCTCGAAGCCAAGCTTGAAGAACTCAAGGCTGGCATCATCGCGGGAGACATCAACCCTCTCGGATAGTCATCGACTAACCACGACCGGGGGTCGTCGAGACATTAGTCTCGGCGGCCCTCGGCTCATAATCGGTAGGATTCAACCATGAAGCTTGAACTCCGCGGAATCACGAAACGGTTCGGCACGCTCGTCGCAAACGACAACATTAATCTCGTTGTGAAGCCGGGTGAAATCCACAGTCTGCTGGGGGAGAACGGTGCCGGCAAGTCGACGCTGATGAACGTTCTGTACGGATTGTATGCCGCCGACGGTGGCGAGATTTTGTTGGACGACGTCGTCCAGAATTTCAAGGGACCGGGCGATGCGATGGCCGCTGGCATCGGAATGGTCCACCAGCACTTCATGCTCATCCCGGTGTTCACGGTAGCCGAAAACGTCGTCTTGGGAAACGAGCCAACATCGGCGCTCGGTGTTCTCAATCTCGATGAGGCACGCAAGCGCGTTCGAGAGATTTCCGATCGTTTCGGGTTTGACATCGACCCTGACGCGCTCGTTGAAGACCTCCCAGTGGGATCGCAACAGCGCGTCGAAATCATCAAGGCACTCGCCCGCAACGCGAAGGTTCTCGTCCTCGACGAACCAACGGCAGTGTTGACGCCGCAAGAGACCGACGAACTCATGGGAATTATGCGCGACCTCGCCAAGGCGGGAACGTCAATCGTCTTCATCACGCACAAACTTCGTGAGGTGCAAGCTGTTGCAGATCGAATCACCGTCATCCGTCTAGGTGCCGTAGTCGGCGAAGCAAAACCAACAGACAGCGCCGGTTCACTGGCGACCCTGATGGTCGGTCGCGAAGTTGATCTCAACGTCCACAAGAATAAGGTTTCACTCGGTTCCAGCGGTCTCAGGGTGTCCGGCCTCACTGTCGTGGGCGACCGTCACACCAAAGTTGTCGACGACGTCTCGTTCGACGTTCGCGGTGGGGAAATTCTTGCCATTGCCGGTGTCCAGGGAAACGGGCAGACCGAATTGGCAGAAGCTCTCGTTGGACTTCGGACACCGAGTGCGGGGTCAATCCACTTGGGCGAACTCGACATCACTCACTCATCGGTGCGCGAGGTCATCGATGCTGGCGTCGGTTACATCCCCGAGGACCGCAAGAAAGACGGACTCGTTGGTGACTTCACGGTCGCGGAGAACTTCATGTTGAACAAGTCGTATGCGCCCCCATTTGCTAAAGGCATTTCGATCGACTTCGCGAATCGCGATCGACTGTCCGACGAACTCATCTCGGACTTTGACGTTCGCACCCCTGGCCGTGAGACCCTCGCGAAACAGCTCAGCGGTGGAAATCAACAAAAAGTCGTCGTCGCGCGTGAATTGAGCCGCGACCTCAATCTGCTCATCGCGTCGCAACCCACTCGAGGGGTCGACGTCGGATCGATCGAGTTCATTCACGAACAAATTGTTGCGACACGAGATGCCGGCAAACCGGTGGTCATCATTTCGACCGAACTTGACGAGGTCACAGCGCTCGCTGACAGAATCGCCGTCATGTATCGCGGACGTATTATCGGAATCGTTGACGGAAAAGAGTCGCGCGAAAAGCTCGGAAAGATGATGGCGGGGGTAGCAGTATGACCACGACACCGAAGGCGGCAAACGCCGATGCGCGCTGGTCAATCGCAGCTAAAGAAATTGTCTCCGGCGGCGCGTTTCGCGCTTTCCTCTCCGTACTGCTCGGCTTTGTTGTTGGGGCACTCTTCATGGTCGGATCCAACGAAGAGTTCCTCAAGGCGCTGTCGTACTTCACCGCCCGCCCAACCGATGCTCTAGCCGCCGGATGGGGCGCGATCGCAGACGGTTACGCCGCATTGTTCAGGGGATCGATTTACAACTACAACGCCGACAACCTCGTCGCAGCTCTTCGACCGATCACAGAAACCCTTCGTTTCGCGGCGCCACTCATTGCAGCCGGCCTCGGTGTCGCACTCGCGTTCCGGGTTGGGCTTTTCAACATTGGAGCGAGCGGACAAATCCTTTTTGGTGCGCTGGCCGCGACCGCAGTGTCGACCCGCGTCGAGCTTCCGTGGGGAATTCACCTCGTCGTTGCCGCCGTAACCGCCATCATCGCCTCCGCTGCATACGGTGCTCTCGTCGGATTCCTCAAAGCGCGAACGGGGGCCCACGAAGTCATTGTGACGATCATGCTCAACTACATTGCAGCCGGACTTCTCACGTTCGCGTTCCGTCAAGAGTCGCTGCTTCGTGAAACTGGTGGAGGCGGAACTCCCAAGTCGGACGCACCCGCCGAGACCGCTCAGCTTCCGTTGCTCCTGGGCGACAGCTACATGCTCCACGCGGGAATTGTTCTCGCACTCGTTGCGGTGGTCATTTACTGGTGGCTGATGGAGCGTTCGACGATCGGATACCGATTCCGCATGGTCGGACACAACGCAGACGCTGCCCGCACAGCTGGCATCAACGTCGAGCTGACATTTGTCGCGGCTATGGCCGTGTCGGGAGCGTTCGTCGGTTTGGCCGCAATCAACCAGGCACTCGGAGCACGGGCAGGCCTAACGCCAGACATTGATGGCTCAATCGGATTCGACGCCATCACGGTCGCACTGCTTGGCTCATCAACTGCCCCGGGTGTGCTGCTCGCCGGACTTCTCTTTGGCGCATTCAAGGCGGGCGCACCGTCGATGCAGGTCATCGGGCTTTCGCCCGAAGTGACCGGGGTTGTCCAGGGGTTCATCGTGCTCTTCATCGCTGCGCCGCCGCTCATTCGGGCGATCTTCCGTCTTCCCGCTCCGCAAAAGACGACCGTTGTCGCCGACTGGTGGGCGCGACTCACGAGAAAGAAGGCAGCGAAGTGAGTACCGTCGCAGCATCGACCCAGTTCCAGTCAGCGGAAGCTCCGCGCACCTTCAAATCGACGATTGTCATGGGTGTGTTCGCACTCGTTGTGTTTGTCGCTTTCGGAGTCTTCGGCAAGCCAGAAGATGTGACGTTCCAGTGGTCTAAGCCGGACGATGTCATTCACATTCCCGATTTCGTTGTCGGATCGAGTCTCGTCGGTCTCGCCATCGGTGCGATTCTGATTCTCATCGCGGCAATTGTCGCCGTCAACGCATCTCGTCGACGACGCAACCCTCAGTGGATCTCCCTGATTTTTGGGTTCTTTGCGATCATCGCGTTGCTCGCGTGGCTCGCGGCCGGTAACGCGGTTCCCTTCGCGTTCATTCTCGGCAATGCCATTGTTCTTGCGGTCCCCATCGCACTCGGTGCAATGGGCGGAATCATGTCTGAGCGAGTCGGTGTCGTGAACATCGCCATCGAGGGGCAGTTGCTCACCGGCGCGTTCCTCGCGGCAGTGGTCGGTTCGCTCACCGACAGCCTCTTGCTCGGACTCGTCGCGGCAATGGTCGGGGCAGCTCTGCTCTCGATGGTGCTCGCGGCCTTTGCGATCAAGTACCTCGTCGACCAGATCATCGTCGGTGTCGTCTTGAACGTCCTGGTGCTGGGAATCACGAACTTCTTGTACTCGCAGTGGCTCGCCAACGACGGTGAGCGATCGAACTTCCCAGGGACGTTCGACATCACGCCGATTCCGCTCCTTTCGGACATCCCCATCATTGGACCGGCCCTCTTTGAAAACCGTCTGACAACGTATTTGGCGTTCATCATCATTCCGGTGCTCTGGTTCTTCCTCTTCAAGACCAAACTCGGCCTTCGAGCTCGCGCCGTCGGTGAACACCCCCTCGCGGCCGACACCGTCGGAATCAATGTTGCGCGAACGCGCTTCTGGTGGGTCACCCTCGGTGGTGTCGTCGCTGGGCTCGGCGGAGCTGCTTTGACAATCGGATCCGTCGGTGCGTTCGGTCGCGGAATGTCGGGAGGCCAGGGCTTCATCGCACTCGCCGTCGTCATTCTTGGCCGCTGGCACCCGTTCTACGCTGCGGCTGCTGCGCTGTTGTTCGGCTTCTCGATCATCCTCCGCGTGTGGGCAAACCAGGTCAGCCCCGGTATCCCCACCGACTTCATCACGATGGTGCCGTATCTCGTGACCCTCATCGCCGTCGTCGGTTTCGTTGGCCGAGTCAGAGCTCCGGCGGCCGATGGCCAGCCGTACATCAAGGGTTAACTCTGATGTCCGTTGACTGGGATCTCCTCACGTCCCACGCTGTGGAGGCAATGTCCAAAGCGTACGTTCCGTACTCGAAGTTTCCCGTCGGCGCAGCTGCAATCGTCGACGATGGTCGAATTGTCGTCGGGTGCAACGTTGAGAACGCAAGTTACGGACTCGGTCTTTGCGCTGAGTGCTCACTCGTCAGCGCGTTGACGATGTCGGGCGGCGGTAAACTCGTCGCATTTAGTTGCGTCGATGGAAACGGTGAAACGCTCATGCCGTGCGGCCGATGCCGCCAACTCCTTTTCGAACACTCAGCTCCCGGAATGCAGTTGCTCACCGTGTCAGGTGTGAAGACCATCGATGAGGTCATTCCCGATGCTTTTGGGCCGTCGACGCTCGACGCTTTCACCGCCACCGACCCGGCGGACAACACGGGATGCGAGGGTTGCGAGTGAGTGGAATCGAAGATTTTGATGCCGTTGATCTGATCAAGGCAAAGCGGGACGCTAGGGAGCTGTCGACAGCTGAAATCGGTTGGCTCATCGACGCGTATGTTCGCGGTGTCGTTGCTGACGAGCAGATGTCAGCCATGACGATGGCCATTCTTTTGCGGGGAATGAATCGGCGGGAGACCAACGATCTCACAGCGGCAATGGTGGCTTCCGGTGAGCGTCTCAGCTTCTCGCAGTTGTCCAAGCCCACCGCAGACAAGCACTCCACTGGTGGAGTCGGGGACAAGATCACACTTCCGCTCGCGCCGCTCATTGCGAGCTTTGGCGTCGCCGTGCCGCAGTTGTCAGGGCGAGGACTCGGTCACACGGGAGGCACACTCGACAAGTTTGAGTCCATCCCGGGGTGGCGTGCCAACCTCTCGAACGAGGAAATGTATGCACAGCTCGAGTCGGTCGGTGCCGTGGTGTGCGCAGCAGGCTCAGGACTCGCACCGGCGGATCGCAAGCTCTATGCGCTCAGGGACACAACGGGAACAGTCGAAGCGATCCCGTTGATTGCCTCGAGCATCATGAGCAAGAAGTTGGCAGAGGGCACGGACGTGCTTGTGCTCGACGTAAAGTTCGGGAACGGCGCGTTTATGTCGACCCTCGAGCGGGCAACGGAACTGGCTGAAGTGCTCGTTGGTATCGGCACCGACGCCGGCGTCAAGACTCGCGCGGTTCTCTCCAACATGAACACACCGCTCGGGCTTGCGATTGGCAACGCGAACGAAGTTCGTGAATCTGTCGAAGTGCTTGCCGGTGGAGGACCCAGTGATGTGGTTGATCTCACGGTCACGCTCGCCGAGCACATGCTCGAACTGGCTGGGCTGACCCACGTGGATGTTCGCGCAAATCTATCCAACGGCAAGGCAATGGAAAAGTGGCGAGCGATGGTTAGCGCGCAGGGCGGCGACCCGGATGCAGCACTGCCCACCGCCTCCGAAACGCACGTTGTCACAGCCGATCGAGATGGTGTCATCACTCACATGGACGCGTTGCCGTTTGGAATTGCCGCGTGGAGGCTCGGCGCTGGTCGTGCACGCAAGGAGGACGACGTTGTCCACGCTGCTGGAATCGATCTCCACGTGAAGCCGGGCGATACGGTGAAAGCAGGTGACCCCGTCTTCACTCTCTCTGCCAACGACGCTGCACGCTTTGCTCGTGCCCACGACGCTCTCGATGGCGCGTGGGGGGTCGGGGAATCCGCACGGGATATCGGCCCGCTCATCGGCGGAATCATCGGCTCGTGAGTCGATTTGTTCTTCCCCAGGTTGCGCCTGGCGAGCGCAGCCAGCACGTTCTTCCGGGAACCGATGTTGTTATCGAATCCCTGCCGAAAGTTTCCCTGCACGATCACCTTGATGGTGGGGTACGACCTCACACGATTGTTGAGATAGCAGCACGCGACACCATTGACATCCCAACGACCGATGCGCGGGCACTGGGCGAATGGTTCAGGACACAGGCTGACTCTGGGTCGCTTCCCGATTACCTTGAGACCTTCAGCGTGACCCTGTCCGTCATGCAGACCGCGGATAACCTTGAGCGCATCGCGGGCGAGTTTGTTGACGACCTCGTCGCGGACGGCGTCGTCTATGCGGAGATTCGGTGGGCACCTGAGCTACACGGTGAGCTCGGCCTCAGCCTTGACGATGCTGTCGATTCTGTCCAGCGCGGAATCGACGGTGGAATTGCTAGGGCCGAAAAATCCGGAAGGCCGATTCGGGTCGGGCAGTTGCTCTGCGCAATGCGCCAGGCCGATCGCGCCCTCGACATCGCGGAGCTTGCTATTCGCCATCGCCAGCGTGGTGTCGTCGGGTTCGACGTTGCCGGCCCGGAGCAGGGATTCCCCATCTCGCGTCTGTCTGACGCGATCGACGCGATTGATGCAGCCTGGATGCCCCGCACAATCCACGCGGGTGAGGCTGATGGGCTTGATTCGATTGAGGGGGCTCTTCATGACGGACGTGCGCTGCGCCTTGGGCACGGGGTTCGCATCACGGATGACATTGCGATTGACACCTCGACGGGAACGTCGCGGGTCACTCTCGGCCCCATCGCAGAATGGGTTCGCGATCGTGCTGTCGCGCTGGAACTGTGCCCAACATCGAATCTTCAGACGAACGCGTTCAGTCGATTCGGTAATGACCTGGCTGATCACCCGCTCGACTTGCTCGACCAATTGGGGTTCGCCGTGACCGTCAACACCGACAACCGCTTGATGAGCGGAACAACGCTGTCCCGTGAAATTGCGGTTCTCGCGGAGGTTTTTGGGTACACCCTCGACGATATTCGAGAGTTTCAAATCACCGCGGCGGGAGCTGCGTTCATCCCGGCGGATGAACGAGTCGAGCTCATCGCTATGCTCGACGAGCGATTCGACAACGCTTAACGTGGCCCTTCCGACTGTTTCTGGCACGGCGAGGGTTGGGGCAGTATTGACGGCCGTGCCTGGCTCGTGGTCGCCGAGTGCGACGTTCACGTACGCGTGGAAACGCGGAACGACCGTCGTCGGTACATCGAGCACGTACACCCCGACCTCGGCTGATCGTGGTTCTGCGTTGACGCTGACGGTCACGGGTTCTGCCACGGGGTACACGTCGGCCTCCACGGTGTCTGCGACCACTGCGGCGGTGGGTTACGGAGTCATCACTCCCACCCCCACTCCAACAATCACGGGCAGCGCAACGGTCGGGTCAACGCTGCGTGCCTCAACCGGGATCTGGCCAACGGGGGTGTCACTCTCATATCGTTGGGATCGGTGCTCAGTACTGACGTCCTTGTGCTCAGCAATACAGCGCGCAACGAAGTCGGATTACCGTGTGAACACTAACGATCGCGGGTTCACCATCCGAGTCGCTGTGACGGGTTCGCGAACCGGCTACACATCGGTGACCGTCACGAGCGCGTTCACGGCCCTCGCCGCGCGCTAACGAGAGAAGTGTCAGCCGACGCCGTCAGCGTCGATTGCCAACTGGTGAGTTCCGCTGCAGTCGAGATTGTGCGGGTCTGCTGAACAGGATTCGCAGAGCACGGCTCTGTGCCGGCAGTCGAGATTGTTGCAGTTGAGAACCTGCGATGTCCGGCCACTGCAACGATCGCACTCACCGATGTCTTGGGCATTGGGCGAGAACTTCGTGATTTGGCGATTGTCGAATACGTAGAGCGCACCCTCCCAGAGACCCTTGTCGCGGAATGTTTCGCCGTACCGGACGATGCCGCCTTCGATTTGGTAGACCTCACCGAATCCTCTGCTGAGCATCGCAGCACTGAGGATCTCGCAGCGAACCCCGCCCGTGCAATAGGTCACCACCGCTTTGTTCTTGAGGTGATCGTATTTTCCCGATTCGATTTCGCCGATGAAGTCGTGTGTGGTTGTGACGTCGGGAACAACCGCACCGGTGAACCGACCGATTCTCGCTTCAAAGGAGTTGCGACCGTCGAAAAAGACGACATCGTCACCGCGTTCGGTGACCAGCTCGTTGACTTCACGGGGGGACAGATGAACACCACCGTTGGTCACGCCGTCTGTGTCGACCGTGATTTCGTCTGGAGAAGCGAACGCAACAAGCTCGTCTCGTGCCTTGACGGATAGGCGCGGGAAGTCGTTTCCGCTCCCCATCGACCACTTGACGTCCATTTTTCCGAAACCGGGGTATTCCTTTGTTTGCCGTGCGTATTTCTTGAGGTCAGACATGGCACCACCGAGCGTGCCGTTGATTCCGTGTGGAGAGACAATGATTCGGCCGGTCAGCCCCAGTGACTCGCATAGCGTCCGCTGCCACAAGACAACCGCACCCGGGTCTGCGACCGGCGCAAACGCGTAGTAGAGGATGATCTTGGGGATGGGCACGATATGAATCTATTCGCTTTGGCGTTTCGGTGGCGTCTCAGGAGGTGACAGGAATCGACTGGTAGCCGCGCAAGACGAACCCTGGTCGACGCTCTGGAATCCGAGTTAGGTCGAGTTGTGGGAAACGTTCAAACACGGCGGGGAGGAGAACATTCATCTCTAGGCGCGCGAGTGGCGCGCCGATGCAGAAATGAATACCCGCGCCGAAGCCGATGTGTGGGTTTCGCGGGCGGCCGAGGTTCATGTTGGTTGCATCATCGAAGACGCTCTCATCGCGGTTCGCAGATCCGAGCAGCGCCGCGATCTTCTGGCCCGTTGCGATGCGAACACCACCGATTTCCGTGTCGGCGGTTGCCGTTCGTTCAAACAGTTGAAGCGGTGCATCAAATCGGAGGAATTCTTCGACGGCCGTTGGTGCTACTCCGCGCGGATCGTCACGAAGCGGTTGCAGCGCGTCTGGCCGTTGGAGAGCAGCGACGGCACCGTTGCCGAAGCCGTTGACGCTCGCTTCGTGACCCGCATTGAGGAGCAAAACACACGTGGCGATGAGTTCGTGAGTGCTGAGGGTTCGTCCGTCGTCCTCCACGGCTGTGAGAACAGAGATGAGGTCACTGCCCGGGTTTGCTTTCCGTTCGAGCATGAGCGAATGGACGTACTCTGCAAACTCGTGAGCTGCCGCTCGAGCGTCAGCTTTGTGCTGTTCCGTCGGCGACACTTCGTACATCTTGACAATTGCCTGTGACCACGGGCGGAGCAAGTGTTCGTCTGATTCGGGGAAACCGAGCATGAAGGCAATGACCTTGACGGGGAGTGGTTCGGCGAGATCACCGGTGAGATCGAATTCGCCGGTGTCGCCCAGGCGGTTTTCGGCCTCGTCAAGTAGACCGGTTGCAAGCCGTTCAATGTCGGGTTGCAGCGCCCTGATGGTGGTGGGGTTGAACGCTTTACTGATGAGCGACTTGAGCCGCGAATGCTTCGGAGGCTCCGAGTCGAGAATCGAGTCGGCGTGCAACCAGTTGAAATCGAACCACTCGTCTTCTGGGGTGCGGGGTGTGAAGATTCGTCCGAGGTTCTTGTCGCGAAGGACCGCGTTGGCATCAGCGTGACGAGCGGCGAGGAACATCCCGGTTTCCTCGTGCCACACGGGTTTGCCGTGAGTGCGAAGTTCGGCGAGCGCGGGGTACGGGTCGTCGTGAAACTCAGGGGACTGAAAGTCAATCACGGCGCTCTTCCGTTTCTGGTGAGTCGAGCGGTTCGCGATAGACCGCCCGCCCCCACACGACGAGCGTCGCGAGTGCGAGCACGCTTCCTGCGACCATTACTTCGCGAACCCCCCATGCCGCGATGGCAAGCCCGGCGAACGCCGTCGCGATGAGGTTTCCGAAGTTCACAAGTCCACTGAACGCTGCATTGACGCGCCCGCGAATGGGCTCAGGTGTCCGTGTCATGAGAATCGAC
>CAXNHY010000030.1:0-11117 GCA_964202425.1 Microbacteriaceae bacterium MWH-Ta3
GCGAAGCGACTCGCTGGCACGCTCGAACTTCTCGGTCGAGACGACGTCGATTACGTGTCGGTTAAGGTGTCGTCGGCCGTGTCACCCCATTCCCCCTGGGCATTCGATGAAGCGGTCGCCCACGTCGTTGAATCACTGCTCCCCCTCTACCGACTCGCTCACGCCTCGGAAAAGCGCAAATTCATCAACCTCGACATGGAGGAGTACCACGACCTCGACATGACCATCGCGGTATTCCAGCGAATCCTCGATCGCGATGAGTTCCTCGACCTTGAAGCGGGAATTGTGTTGCAGGCATATCTTCCCGATGCGCTCGGCGCGATGATCACACTGCAGGAGTGGTCACACAACCGGCGTTCGCGAGGCGGTGCCGCCATCAAGGTGCGTATCGTCAAGGGCGCCAACCTTCCTATGGAGCGAATCGATGCAGAACTTCACGGTTGGGAATTGGCAACTGTTCGTTCGAAACAAGAGGCTGACACGAACTACAAGAGAGTCGTGAACTATGCGTTCACGCCAGAACGAATCGGCAACGTGCGAATTGGTGTTGCTGGTCACAACCTCTTTGACATCGCCTTCGCCTGGGCGCTAGCTGGACGACGCGGCGTGCGGGACGGGATCGAATTCGAGATGCTGCTCGGAATGGCGGAGAGTCAAGCCGAGGCTGTTCGTGAGACAACCGGAGGACTCCTGTTGTACACCCCGGTCGTCCACCCCGCTGAGTTTGACGTTGCCATTGCGTACCTGATTCGCCGACTCGATGAAGGGGCGAGCAGCGACAACTTTATGTCGGCCGTGTTCGAACTGGACAACTCTGAGTTTTTTGACCGCGAACACGACCGCTTCGTGGCGTCCGTGCGTGACCTTGATGCTTCGATTCCCAGCCCGAATCGCACCGCGGCTCGTAAAGCAATCGTCGCTCGTGAGTTTGACAACGCGTCTGACACTGACCCGTCCATCGCCGCAAACCGTCAGTGGGGTTCGGCGATCATTGCCGCAGCACAACATTCAACACTCGGCGAATCTGACGTCCAAGCGGCAACCATCACCAGCTCCGCCGCACTCAATGCTGTCATTGCCGAAGCGGTAAACGGCGGCCGTGAGTGGGGGCGCCGGCCTGCAGCGGAGCGGGCCCAAATCCTCCATCGTGCTGCAGATGCACTCGAGGCACACCGCGCAGAACTCATTGAAGTTGCGATGAGCGAAACCGGAAAGACAATTGAGCAAGCCGACCCCGAGATCTCCGAGGCGATCGACTTTGCTCGCTATTACGCAGAACGGGCAGGTGAACTCGACTCGATTAACGGAGCCGAGTTCCACCCCGTCAACGTCACCGTAGTCACGCCGCCGTGGAACTTCCCCATCGCGATTCCCGCTGGTTCGGCTCTCGCCGCACTTGCCGCGGGGAGTGCAGTCATCTTTAAACCAGCCAAGCAAGCCGCGCGTTGCGGTTCTTATCTTGCGCGAGTCCTCTGGGAAGCCGGGGTGCCGCGCGATGTGCTGTACTCCGTTCAACTCAGCGAGCGAGACTTTGGACAACAGCTCATCAGCGACCCGCGGGTGAGTCAAGTCATTCTCACCGGCGGATTTGAAACAGCCCAACTGTTCCGACAGTTTCGACCTGACCTGCACTTACTCGCCGAAACGAGCGGGAAGAACGCCATCGTCATCACCGAGTCGGGCGACCTTGATTTGGCTGCGAAAGATCTCGCTCAGTCAGCGTTTGGTCACGCCGGCCAAAAGTGCTCGGCAGCGTCCATTGGCATCCTTGTCGGTGGCGTCGCAACAAGCGAACGCTTCCACCGACAACTGCTCGACGCAACGGAATCAATGGTTGTTGCCTGGCCAACAAACCCGGAATCGCGAATCGGTCCCGTCATTGAGCCAGCCAACGGCAAACTCCTCACCGCCCTGACAACACTCAACAAGGGCGAGAAGTGGTTGCGCGAACCGCGTCAACTGGACGACACCGGGCAGTTGTGGTCGCCCGGAATCCGAACCGGGGTTCGCCCAGGATCATCGACGCACCTCATTGAGTTTTTCGGACCGCACCTCTCCCTCATGGCAGCCCACAACCTCAACCACGCCGTGGAGATTCAAAACCAGGTCGACTACGGACTCACAGCGGGATTGCATTCACTTAATGCCGACGAAGTTGCGTTCTGGCTCGATCGCGTTGCTGCAGGCAACGTGTACATTAATCGCGGAATCACCGGGGCTATTGTTCGCCGTCAACCCTTCGGCGGATGGAAGAAGTCAGCAATTGGACCGGGCACCAAAGCAGGCGGGCCCAACTATCTGTTTGGTCTGGGGCGCTGGAGCAAGTCGTCTAGCGAACCAACCACTGCGGTGCTGGACACAACCGTCAAAGACCTGTTGCTCATCGCCGAGGCACACGTTTCGACATCTGAATACGACGAGCTGTTCCGTTCAGCGTGCAATGACGAAGTCGCCATGGCGGAACATTTCGGACGATCGCACGATGAATCACAACTCGAGAGCGAACGTAACGTACTTCGATACGTGCCGTCGGGATGTGTCCTGTACCTCGGCCCTGACGCCACACCGTTCGAGTGGTGGCGTTCACTCATTGCCTGGGTTCGCACCCCCGGAAATGAAATGGCATACGCGGTCGACATTCCTGTGGGGCTCAACTCGACACTCGGACTTCACAACAAGACACTCGTGCCAATTAATGAGGGTGATCTTCTCGCCGAAATCCAACACGGGCACGACCCCAGGGTGCGTGTGGTGGGCGCAACGGCGGAGTTTTACAACACACACGGTCGCGGTGATGTCACCCTCGCGATGTACGACCAACCCGTCACGGAAGCTGGGCGAATTGAGTTGCTCCCGTACTTCAAGGAACAGGCAATCTCCATCACTGCACACCGATTCGGAAACCCCGTACCGTGGGTCGCCGAGCTCGCAGTGTGACAAACGGACGCACGTCAGTAGGCTCGTGAGGTGAACGACAACAACCCCGTCGGCTCTGACCGCCACATTGTTTGGCTCGATTGCGAGATGACCGGTCTGCGCATCAACGGTGACACTGCCGAGAAGCCGGACGACGAACTCATCGAAATCGGGGTCATCATCACCGACGGATTCCTCAATCCGGTCGACAGTGGAATGACCGTCGTCATCAAACCCAGCGCAGGGGCAATCGAACACATGAACTCGTTCGTGCGATCGATGCACACGAGCAGTGGCCTCCTCGCTGCACTCTCCGGTGGCATGGCGTTAGCCGATGCCGAATCCGCGGTGCTCGACTACATCACACAGCACGTGCCTCAACCACGAACGGCCCCGATCGCCGGAAACACGATCATGATGGACCGAGTCTTTATCTCGAAATACATGCCGAAAGTCGACGAGCACCTCCACTACCGCTCAATCGACGTGTCGGCAATCAAGGAAATCACAATGCGGTGGTTCCCCGACGTGTTCTCGGCGATGCCAGTGAAGACGGGCAACCACAGAGCGCTCGCCGATGCAGTCGAATCGATTCGCGAACTCGAGTACTACCGAAACATCCTCTTCAGGATGGCACCGAAAACCCCAGAAGAGTTGAGCGCAGCGAGTGAAGCCGCAACGAAGAAGTGGAGTTCGTACCTGTCGTAAGATAGAACAGTCGCGTTTCGGCGCGCATGGTGGCTATAGCTCAGTTGGCAGAGCGTCTGGTTGTGGTCCTGAAGGTCGCGGGTTCGAGCCCCGTTAGCCACCCCACACAACTCCCTCTATCTCAGTACGACAACCGTCGCCGTCGTAATCGGGTCGTTCTCGTCGATGTGTGTCATCACGTCTCGTTCCCACGCCGCAAAAAGCTCGCGCTGAGCAGGGCCGTCGCGTTTCTCAATGCGCACCGCGCGCACGTCCATGGACGCCTCCACCCACATCACAGCGTCAGCGAGCAATCGAGATTTGCTCGTGCTGATTCCGCTCCCCTCGACAATGACAACGGGGGTCGGAGCGACAATCAGCGTTTCGCCCGGTGCGTTGTGTTCCCAATCCCACGTCACCACACTGCCCGACCCACCGTTGCGCAGAGGGCGGATGACTTCCTCAATAACTCGATTTCGGCCATCGACGAGCCCGCCCCAGCCGGGGTAGACATCATCGAGGTGAACGACGGTTGCGTCCAATCGCTTGGCCATTTCCTCGGACAGCGTGGTTTTGCCGACCCCGCTGTGACCATCGATGAGAATGATGTGCGGAACCGAACTAGATGGCACTGTTCCACAGCCCTAGCGCACCGGTCGCGGCGAGCGACAGGGCGCCACACGACACGGCGGCAGCGACGAGCAACCAATCGCGCACTGAGAACGGTCTGTAGGAAAGCCACACTCGGTCGGGTTTCGAAAACCCTCGGACTTCCGCAATCTCACTCATTCGGATTGCGCGACGGATGGCGATCACGAAGGTCGTCACGACAAGGGATGAAAACGACACGGTCGAACCAGCCGCCCGCCGCGCTGCGCGTGTCTCGGCAAGATCGGCCGTGATGACAGGAACGAGCCGAAGTGCGATGAGCGTTGCGAGCGCGATTCGGCCAGGCACAATCTTTCTCACAGCCGTTGTCGCGATCAGTTCGTGGGGAAGGATTGACCGAATAATGAAGGCGGTGGGCAGAGCTATTGCCAGGATTCTCAGAAACGAGGACACGGCAACGCCAAACGAACCATCGGTGATGTGCGCAAACCCCCACTCGAAGTAGACGACGCCAGTCGGCTTCGCGTACAGCAGCGATGTCACGCTGATGAACAACGCGCTTGCGAGGATCAGGCCAAGCGCCCGGAGTGAGACGGTGAGTGTGGAATTCCACGTCCACAACAACGCGACAATCGCAAGTCCAACGATGAGGGGCGTCACCGGATCGACAGTCCAGACAACGGTGAACGCTGGGACGATACTCGCAATCACCAGTGCGAGAGCGTGTGGGCGATACTGCTTCATCACGCACCCTCGATGTCAAACACGCGATGTGCGAGAGCTGAGACAAGTCGAGTGTCGTGAGTGGCGATCACGATTGTGCCGCGGCCTTCGACGAAGTCGCGGAGCCGGTCAACTAGGTCGTGCCACGCGCCGGCGTCTTGCCCGAACGTTGGTTCGTCGAGGAGCAACACGCGGGGGTGGCGGGACAGTGCAGTTGCGAGCGCGAGCCGCCGCCGTTCTCCGCCGCTCAGGCTCTGAGGGTGACGGGCATCAAAGCCCGTGAGTCCGACCGCTGCTCGTTCGTGAGCCGGTGCTTCATCGTCGACTCGTCCAGCACCAAAACCGTACGAGGGGTTTTGCAATACGGACGAGACGTGGGTTACCAATTCGTGGGGTTTCAACCTGTGCGGACGCTGTGTTGTGTCGACGTATCTGATTTCGCCCTTGGACGGTGCGATGAGCCCGCCCAACATGCGAAGAACCGTTGATTTGCCTGATCCGTTCGGTCCGACCAGCGCAACCACTTCACCTTCGTGAAGAGTGAAATCCGGAATCGAGATTCGCTTGGATTGTCGTGCAGAGCGAAACGAGGCGTTGTGGGTCGACAGCACCGGAGCTGCATTGTTTCTCGGTGCTGTCGGTGCGAGAGTCCAGTCGTGACCGGGGACCCACACACCTACCGCGACGAGCGCGGTCTTCTTCGTTGCGAGGATTCGATCAATCGGGCCGTCCGCGACAATGCGGCCATCGGCGACGACAACAATCCGGTCAACCAGGTCCCGCCAGACATCGATGTGGTGCTCGACTATGACGAGCGTCCGACCCTCCGAAATCACAGCGTCGCTCACCGCGGCATGGACGAGCTCGATTGACTCGGCGTCGAGGCTCGCCGTCGGTTCGTCGAGCACGATGATGTCGGGGGCTCCCGCGAGCGCCGTGGCAATCGCCAGTTGCTGCTTCTCTCCCCCGGACAACCGCGACGTGAGGCGCGAGCGCTTCGACCGAATCCCCAGCGCCTTGAGAGCTTCTGAAACCCGCCCGCGAACCTGCCGTGCTGTCGGTACAGCGGTTTCTGCGACGAAACCGACCTCCTCGCCAATTGTCGGGAAGAGTATTTGCTCATCAGGCTCTTGGCCGACAAAGCCGACGCTCGAGGAATTGTTGACGAATTCACCCGATGTCGTCACGATTGAGGAGTCATGAATCCTCGCGATTGCGCGAATCAGGGTTGACTTGCCGCCACCGGACGGGCCTGTGATCAGTATTCTCTCTCCGCGTTTGACCGACAGAGAAATTCGGTCTAATGCCGGTCGCTCGGCTCCGGGGAACTGTAGTGACCAATCGGTGAACCTGAAGTGTCGATTGCGCATGTTACCGACCGAATGCAGTCAAGACACCGGTCTTTGAGAGCGCTCGCACGAGGAGGAAGGCGCTACCAGCGCCCAAGAGTGCGCCCGACACGATCGAACTAGACACGTAGACCGTTGAGAACAGCGCGTCGGTTCCCGGATACCAGTAAATGACTTCGAGAACACCCTGGACTGCGCCACCGAGCGTTCCGGCTACTGCCGCAATCGCAAAACCGCTCCGCCGGTACCACCACAGAGCGAAGCCAGCCTCGATCGCGAGTCCCTGCGCGAGACCCAACACAAGGACCAGCCAGCCCCACTGGTTGCCCACTGCCGCAGAGACAAGCGCAGCGAGTACTTCACCGAACACCGCAGCGCCCGGTTTGCGAATGACGAGCGCGACAATCAATCCACCGAGGAGCCAGGTGCCGTTCAGGAGTGCAACGAGACCAGGTGTGACGGACCCGATTGGAACGCTGAGTGGCGCGTACAGCGCGTTCCACGCGGAGAAAATCACCCCCGCGGCAACTCCGAGAACAGCGGCGACAACAAAGTCAACCGTGCGCCAGGCGCGGGGTGAAACAACAGTCATGTGAGTGCACTTTCGGTGTGCACGGGTTGGTCCGAGTCTTCCTGATCGCATTACCCGATCAGGTGCGACGGTCGACGCGGTGCGTCCTCTCAGCCCTTTCGAGCTCCCGTGGTTTCCTCCATTCTATGGCTCTCGCCTAGGATGCATACATGCTTGATTTACTCTCAAACCCCGATGTGTGGCTTTCCCTTCTCACGCTGACTCTTCTCGAGATTGTGCTCGGAATCGACAACGTCATCTTCATCGCCATCCTGACCTCGAAGCTACCGCCGGACCAACGACAGCGCGCCCAGATCACGGGGCTGAGCATCGCCCTCGTGACACGTCTAGCGCTTCTCGTCGCGGCCGCGTGGATCATGACGCTCGACAAGGACTTGTTCAGCATCGGCGATTGGGGTTTCTCAGGACACGACCTGATTCTTCTCGCCGGTGGAGTGTTCCTCGTTTATAAGGCGACACACGAGATTCACGAAAAGCTGGAAGGTGCAGAGGGGTCAGGCAATACCACATCAGCCGGGTCTCGAGCGTTTTGGGCCATCATTGGCCAAATTCTGATCCTCGATGTTGTGTTCTCGGTTGACGGTGTCATCACCGCCGTCGGAATGACGGACCAGTTGTGGATTATGGTCGTCGCCGTCGTCGTCTCATCCATCGTCATGGTGTTCGCTGCGAAGTCCGTCAGCGGGTTCGTCGAGCGCCACCCGACCGTCAAGATGCTTGCACTGTCGTTCCTCGTGCTCATCGGCGCCGCCCTCATCGCTGAAGGATTCGGTGTTCACCTCGACAAGGCGTTCATCTACGGGCCGATGGCGTTCTCCATCGTGGTCGAGACTCTCAACATCACGTACAAGAACCGCCAAGAAAAGCGACTCAAGCGCGAAACCAAACCGGTTCACCTCCGCCAGCCCATCACGAAGACGAAAGCGAAGTAGGCGCTAGTTCTTTGTGACGCTCGCGCGAAGGCGCTTGCCCCAGTGCATTGTTTTGGCAATCGGGTAAATCGCAAGATACATCGCAGCTGGGACTCGAAGAATCCTGTCGCGCACGCCGTGGTGGTTGTAGGTGCGGTCGAACCGGCCGAAGTACGAAATCATGTCTGCCGGGCTGTCGTCCATTCGGCGACCGCTCATCCCCGCAAGCATGTTGGGTGCGTACACGATTTTGAGCCCGGCGTCATTGACGTGAACAGCGAGATCGAGATCTTCGTGCATGAGGTCTTCAACATCGGCACACGTCTCATCACGAACCTGCTCCCACGCAGAACGCGCGATGGCCATGTTTGAACCAAACAGAAACTTGTAGTCACGCACCAGCTTGAACATGGCTTTACGAAGCGTGCTGTCTGCAACCTTGCCGAACCGTCGAAGAGGCATGTCGTAATAGACAACCGGTCCCGTTGCGGCCGAGACCGTTGGATCGGCGAACGCGTTAATTGTTTCTTCTACCCAGTTGGGTTCGATGATCGAATCAGAATCAATCCGGCCGATGATGTCACCGGTTGCAGCGTCGAATCCGGCATTTCGCGTTGGGGTAATCCCCTGTGCTTCACTCTGCTGAATGAGGATAATCGGCGCCGCCGGGTACAACTTTTGGTATTCACGGATAACCGCTTCGGTGCTGTCCGTCGACTTGTTGTTGACAACAATGATTTCGAGTGCCGGCACGGTTTGGGCAACACACGACTCAAGGCACGGGCCAATCGTGTCTTCCTCGTTGTACGCAGGAATAACAATTGAGAGCGTCTTCACACCGAACCTTCCGTCAGTTGCCCCAGTTTACCGCCCAACTCGCGCGACAAAACCGACCTGCAGCCCTCCGGGAAACGATCGACGATGAGTTTACTGAGGAATCTTGCTGTGTCGCAGGCGAACAATTCCCTCCATAGTGCGATAGTGTTCGAACTGTCGGGTATCACTCGTGGACAGTTCCGTGATTTAGTGATACCGGCAGAGTCGGGCGAAAGTCGACCCACCTCACAGCAAGGAGCGCAGTACTCATGGCCACAGGCGTCGTGAAATGGTTCAACAACGAGAAGGGTTACGGTTTCATCACTCCCGATGAAGGCGGTCCCGATCTCTTCGCACACTTCTCTTCGATTGAGACCGACGGTTTCAAGTCCCTCGCGGAAAACCAGAAGGTGGAGTTTACAATCGCCCAGGGCGACAAGGGTCCACAGGCTGCCAACATCAAGCCTCTCTAACCCTCCCCGAACGTACGAAAAACGCCCCAGCACAACTGGGGCGTTTTTTGGTTAACGATTACTTTGAGATTCGGGGAAGAATATACAGCGGGATCATCCACGCGACACACGCCATGATGACGCCGCCGCCGAAGATGAGCGCCTCAAAACCGGGTACCTGGAACGCGAAGCCCATGACGGGAAACGAACCAAGGAACAGTACTCCGGTGAGGATTTTGGCGAGAGCGTTCATAGGCTTATTCTAACCGAGTCATCACAGCGGGAGCGTTACGCGTTGGCCCGTTCAATGACGAGTTCCCTAACGCGAGCTGCGTCGGCTTTGCCGCCCATCGCCTTCATGACCGCTCCGATGACGGCTCCGGCTGCTTCAACTTTTCCGTCACGAATCTTTCCCAACACATCGGGTTGTGATGCAAGCGCGGTGTCGATGGCCGCAATCAGGGCGCCGTCGTCAGACACGACGGCAAGTCCCCGAGCATCAATGATGTGAGCAACAGTGCCTTCGCCGGCAATCAACCCAGCGAGCGCTTCGCGTGCGAGTTTGTCGTTGATTGTGCCAGCATCAACCGCAGCCTGGAGCTCGGCGACCTGCTCGGGTGTGACCAGAGTCGACGCGTCGACGGAGCGATCGTTCGCAACTCGACTCAGCTCGCCGAGCCACCACTTGCGCGCGGAGGCAGGGGAGGCGCCGTTTTCAACCGTGAGTCGAACTTCGACGAGCAATCCCGCGTTAACAACGGATTGGAAATCGAGATCGCTGAAACCCCACTCTGCCTTGAGGCGTCGTCGCTCAGCGGCTGGCGGCTCAGGGAGTGCGGCGCGCAGCTCGTCGACGAGGGCGCGAGAGGGGCGAATCGGCAACAGATCCGGTTCTGGGAAGTAGCGATAGTCGTCGGCGTCACTCTTGGGGCGTCCCGGTGACGTCGTGCCAGTGTCTTCGTGCCAGTGACGAGTTTCCTGGACGATGGCGACACCCTTGTCGAGGAGTGCTGCTTGACGCTGAATCTCGTAACGGATGGCACGCTCGATGGATCGAAGCGAGTTGACGTTTTTTGTTTCGGTGCGGGTGCCGAGCTTCTCTTCGCCGCGAGGCCGAAGTGACACGTTCGCGTCGCAGCGAAGGTTTCCCCGCTCCATCCTGGCTTCAGAAATTCCGAGGCCCCGAACGATGTCACGAATAGTTGACACATAGGCGCGGGCAACTTCGCCGGCGCGCTCTTCCGTTCCGAAAATCGGTCTCGTGACGATTTCCACGAGCGGAACTCCGGCTCGGTTGTAGTCAACGAGCGAATACTCAGCACCCTGAATGCGGCCCGTTGCTCCACCAATGTGGGTCAGCTTGCCGGCGTCCTCCTCCATGTGGGCTCGCTCGATGGGAATCGTCACCGTGTCACCGTTGTCGAGCTCGATCTCGAGTGATCCGTCAAACGCAATCGGTTCGTCGTACTGAGAGATCTGGTAGTTCTTGGCAAGGTCGGGGTAGAAATAGTTCTTTCGCGCGAATCGGCTTGACTCGGCAATCTCACAACCCAGGGCGAGACCCAGGGAAATCGAATATCGAACAGCGTCCTTGTTGACGACAGGCAAACTTCCCGGCAGTCCGAGGCAGACGGGGGTGACCGCCGTGTTGGGATCTGCACCAAAAATGTTGGGTGCACTCGAGAACATCTTTGTCGCGGTGGACAGTTCGACGTGAACTTCGAGACCGATTACCGGTTCGTATCGGGTCAGCGCTTCATCGAAATCAACGAGAGCATCTTTCGCCATTAGTTCGCACCCCCTGAATATCCGGGAGTGAGTGTCGAAAACGGTGCGCCGCGTTTCGCGTCGAGGAGTGCTTCGACAGCAGCACCAATCTCGTACAGTCGTGCGTCTTCCCGAGCCGGCGCCATAATTTGTAAACCAACGGGCAAGTCGTCTTCGTCTGCGAGTCCAATCGGGATCGAGATTCCCGGGATACCCGCCATATTCACGGGAATCGTCGTGATGTCAGAGAGCCACATCGCGAGTGGGTCCTCGAGTTTCGCACCGAGTTCCCAGG
>CAXNHY010000031.1:0-10858 GCA_964202425.1 Microbacteriaceae bacterium MWH-Ta3
TGCCTCTTGGCCGCCATTGACCGTTCAGCAACCATCCGGAAGACGTCCTCTGTCACCCAGCGAGAGATCTGATCGAGGTTTCGCGTACCGGCAAGGATTTCACATGTGACGAGAGCGAGACGCTCAATGAGCTCCGTTGGGTCAGGGAGTTCTGCGCGCGGCGTTGGTTGCGGGTCGAAAAACTCGGTGTCGGCGACTCGCTGATGTTGGCGCGGTTCCGATTGAATGGTGTGCAACGACATTGTTTACCCCTCCTCGTGGGCGCTGTTTGGGTGCGAGATACCGCTACCTTGGTGGACGCGAACATTGAATGGCGGGAGCCACGCAAATCTGTGGATAAGAGATTCAGGAAACCTTGCGGGCTTAGCATCGTCGAATGCGATGGGACAACGTGTTTGACAATCTCGACCTTCAGTGGGAACGCGAGGAAGACAACGCGCGGTGGGATGAAGAACAAGAAAACGGTCGGGCAATTCGTTCGCGGATGTCGTTTCACGATGCCCTTATTGCGGAAAATCGTCGGGCGGGAGCGTTGAACGCGGCTGTCTCCGGCGTTGGACCTGCTGTCCACATTGGGCGAATCGGTCGTTCGTGGATCGACGGTGTTGCGTGTGGACCTGGCACACGAGTCGTCGCTGAAACCACGGCAATCCAGTACGTGGATGATCACATGACGTGTCAGTGTGTGATTCGCCCGATTACCGACCTTGAACACATCACCATCGGAGCGCTCCTGCGGCAGGCGGAACGGAGACGCGACGTGATTGCGAGCGTCGGAACAACAGTTGGCACCATTGGCCGGATTACAGCCGTGTGGTCAGATTCATTTCGATTAGAGGTTCGCGGCGACCGTTCGCTCGTGATTCCGTTTCGTTCGATGGTGGTGTCATTCCCTGCGGGGTCTTAGCATCACGAAATCGGCGGGTTCGGTGTCATGCAACCCGAGCGTCAGTCTCTCGTGGTTTCGAATGTCAATGAAGCGGACGATCTCGGAATACTCAATCCCGGAACGATCGTGCGGATGGGTTGCGAGATCACCTCGTTCTATCAGGTCGCGGACATCCTCAATCGTGTGTTGGAGAATCTCCGCGACATCGGTAAGGCTCAAGATCGACTCATCATTCATGACGACACACTCTCACTCGCAGTCTCATTCCGAGCGCGAAAACGGCAATTGGGGATAACTCCCGCTGCACATGCTCGCCTTTGCTGACAATGGGGGCGGGAGGTAGGAATGGTTTCACAACGGCAGGCATGGGCACAGCGCAAACCAACACAGCGGGCGTTCCTGGGGTTTGCCTTGATCGGAGTCAGCGTTTCAGGGACCGCCGCGACTATTGCAATCAACAGCGATGGCACAACAGCGGTGATGACAAACCGTGTGATTACCGCTGGCTCATTGATTTCTGAAGCGGATGTGCACGAGGTGCGTGTGTCATCAACGGAAGCCCTCAGTGAGGTCAACGCGGCTGATGTCGTTGGACGTCGAGCATCTGTCGACCTGGCGATCAACTCCACCGTCGTGATTGACCACCTGGAACCCTCGTCGCTCACAACAAGTGTCGTTTCTGTTCCGCTATCGATTGCCCCCGCGGAGTCAATCATCCCGGGGCGGCACATCGAGCTCTGGGCGATGAGTTCTGACGGAGTGGAACCCGTTCGACTTGTTGCTCGAAAAGCAGTCGTTGTATCAAGTCGTTCGTCCGGGTTCGGTGGTGAGGTAATGATGGATGTGTCACTAGCGTTCAGAGAAGTGCATTCCGTTTTGGCCGCCATTGGCGCAAACACACGGATTGTTGCAACGACGGCGAGCGGCGAGTGACAGACCAACGGCGTGTGGGCATTCTTGCCAACGCGTCGTTCAAGCCTTTCGGTGAAAGGGTTCGCGAATGGGCCTTTGTTGCGTGGGGCACTGACTCACCGGCGGACGCCCGGGTTCGGGTCGCTCGAGCGGAGGTTGATGTTGTGCTTGTGGAGGCCAGCGTCGAGTTCCTGTCTGACGCATTCCTATCGGCCGCGGCGGGCGCGAGGGTTGACATCGTTATATTCGACTCGTCAGGAGCACACTCTGAATGGCTGAAGACAAAAGCTGACCTTTCCGTTGTTCGATCAATCGACGAATTCCGGAATGTCCTCGAATCGACAAGTCGTCGCGGTCCGACGGCACACCGACCGATGGTTGTTGCCGTTTGGGGCCCTCCGGGCGCACCCGGCGTCACCACGACGGCAATTTCCCTTTCAGCACTCGCGGCAACGGAGCGTCGGGGGGTGATGCTGTGCGACGCAGACACCCGTGGCGCTTCGATTTCCATTGCACTTGGGCTCCTCGACGACGTGCCCGGCTTCGCTGCCGCCTCGCGCTTAGCCGGTCGAAACGAACTCACAGGCTCAGAAATTGACCGACTCGCTATTTCTGCGGGTCGGGGGAAAGCGACATTTTCAGTGTTGACAGGATTGCCGCGCTCGTCTCGATGGAGTGAAATCGCACCGGCGAAGTCAACCGTCGTCATTGATGCACTTACTGGCCTGTGCGATGTTGTGGTTGTTGACGTTGGGTCGTCAATTGAGGAAAACGACTGGATTGACAACGCGCCTCAGAGGGATGGGGCCGCGCGTGAGATTATTCGACGGGCCGATACCGTCGTCGCTGTGGGCAATTCCGATGCAGTGGGAATCGCTCGTCTCATTCGAGGTCTCGACGAACTGCGGGATATTAGCGAGAATCCGCATGTTGTGTTGAATCGAGTCACCCGCGCATCCGCGATTGAGGCTCGAGCCGCGGTGGAACGCTTTAGTTCTCACAGCATCACCGCCACAGTTTCGCGGGATGGCCGGGGAGGCGTAGACGATGCCCTATCCAAAGCATCGGCGTTTGCTGCAGTGTGGGATGCGGTGAAATCTGTCGAGGTTTAGCGTTTCGGTAACCTAGAGGCATGCCCACACTGTCGGCGATAGCCGCCGAGGAAACCGACCTCTCGCCCGACGACGTTGAATGGCTGCGCGACCTAGTTCGTGAAGGGCAACTCGTTGCAGACCTAGCGCTTTCTGACATTGCGCTGTGGCTTCCCACTCGCGAAGGCGGATTCATGTGCGCCGCACTGTTCCGCCCCGGCAATGCCAACACCATTTTTTATCGCGACATTGTCGGAACACATCCGGCCGAGTCCTGGGAAAGCCTCCTCTCAGAGTGCATGCGCCGCGGAACCATGATCGAGGCGGATCAGCCCATCTGGATTGAAGAGACCGCGAATCATGTGAGGGCAATTCCCGTTCGGCGACAAGGCGGCAAAGAGCCCATTGCGGTGCTGACTCGACACGCTCTCCTCGTCGATTATCGAAGCAACCGACAGGCACAAACATTTATTGAAGCGTCGGAGCAAATCTTCGGCATGATCGCCGAGGCTGACTTCCCTGACGCAGCACTGAAGGATGCACCGAAACTGGGTCAGCCCCGTGCGTCTGACGGGTTCATTCGGCTCGACCCTCACGGGATTGTTACCTATGCCAGCCCCAACGCACTGTCGGCGTTCAACCGAATGGGACACTCGTCCGCACTTGAGGGCCTCAGCCTCGCGGATGTTGCTCGCAAGGTTGCCGACACCTCCGTTCACGGTGCTGATGAATCTCTCGCGATGATTGTCGGCGGCAAAGTGCCGTGGCGCGCAGATTTTCGCGCGGCTGAACTCACTCTCGCCGTCCGTTCCATCCCCATCACACAACTCGGCGAGCGGATCGGGTCGCTCGTGCTCTTGCGCGAAGTGTCTGAGATTAGGCGGCAGCAGCGTGAACTCGTGAGCAAGAACGCGACGATCCGAGAAATCAACCATCGAGTGAAGAACAACCTTCAAACGGTATCGTCGTTGCTCCGCATTCAAGGTCGTCGGTCAAGGTCTGACGAGGTGAAAGACGCACTTGCGCAGGCGATGCGCCGTGTCGAGGCGATCGCCGTGGTGCACGATGCGCTCGCTTCCGGCCTTGCACAGACGGTTGATTTTGACGAGGTTGCTGCCCGCGTTGCGCCGCTCGCCGCTGAGGTAGCTGGCACCGGCGGTCCACTTGTTCGGCCACAACTCGAGGGAAGTTTTGGGAACCTTCCGAGTGAGTTTGCGACGCCACTCGCGGTGGTCCTCACTGAATTGATCACCAACGCCGTCGAGCACGGTCTCAAGGAGGTGGCTGACGGCCACGTTATCGTTCGAGCCGTTCGCTCGGCCGAGCACCTCTGTGTGACGGTCTCAGACAACGGTCCCGGTTTCGAATCCGGATCGGTGGGGCTTGGCCTCGGAACTCAGATCATTCGAACACTTGTCGAGAACGAACTCTCCGCAACCATTGAGTGGCGGCACGGAGCAAACGGCGGAACGGACGTCGTCATTGATGTGCCGCTCCGATTCATCGCCGGCCCGCAGCGGGGTTAACGACGAATCGCCCCCGCGTGCGGAGGCGATTCGTCAAGCGGTGAGATTAGGAAGCGCGGCGTGCGCGAGCTGCGCGACGCTTGAGCGCGCGACGCTCGTCTTCGCTGAGCCCGCCCCAAACGCCAGAATCCTGGTTCGTCTCGAGGGCGTACTGGAGGCAGTTTTCAGAAACCGAGCATCCTGAGCAAACGGCTTTGGCTTTCTCGATTTGATCGAGGGCTGGGCCGGTGTTGCCGACGGGGAAGAAAAGTTCCGGGTCGACCGTGAGGCAGGCTGACTTGTCGCGCCAATCCATGGTGTTCTCCTTTATTGGTGCCGAAACACGACGGTTTCAGCGGTTTCACCCCGAGGGGTAACGATTACGAGTGGAGACGATGTGACCGCGCACTCCGTCGGGCGCGAACGACTACCTTTATCAGGTTCTCACGAACGGTCCAATTCGTCAAGGGTTTTTGGCAAACTGGTCTTATGGCCTCTTTGTCGCGCTCCGTGGTTGTCGGTTTCATCTCCCTCGTTCTCGCCCTTCAGTCGGTCGGTTTGTTGGGGGTTGCGGCGTTATTCACGTTCGAAACCGTCACACAGCCGTCGACAAATCTGGCGGGCTCCGTTTTCCTCGATGTTCTGATGTGGGTGTTCGCTCTGGGAGCTGGTGCGGCCACTCGGGCATTTTGGTTGGGAAAGTCCGGTTCGCGCGGCGCCATCATTGTGTGGCAGATGGTCCTGGTTGGTGTCGCCATCGCTTCTGCGCAAGGAGATACCGCTCGTTGGGACTTTGCGCTCGTAATCGGTGGCCCGGCTGTCATAGTCGCAATTTTCATGCTTTTCAGCCGCGGAGTTTCCCGTCATTTGGGCGTTGGCGCATAACTCGTGATGTTGTGCTGTCACGCAATCTGCTTTGGGTTGTACTCGCGCCACAATAGGTAAATGCCTTCTCTCGATCAGTCACAGACGCCGTACGCGGACGCTCTCGACGCATACGCTCAGCGCGATGTTCTTCGACTCAACGTTCCAGGGCACAATGCCAGACGCGATGTCGCAGATCGGCTCGTCGAGTACTTCGGCCAGGAAGTTGTCAATCGTGATGTGCCCCCGTTGCTTCCCGGGATTGACAGTGGAGAAGACAATCCGCTCACCCGTGCGCGTGAGTTAGCCGCTGATGCGTGGGGAGCCTCCGCCACGTGGTTCCTGACCAACGGTGCCAGCCAAGCGAATCGCCTCGCTGCTCTTGCCATCGCGCAGTTCGGTGGCGCGAACAGCTCGGTGATTGCACAGCGAAGTGCACACAGCAGCTTTATCGACGGCCTGATCCTTTCTGGGCTGAGCCCTCGGTGGGTTCTTCCGACTGTCGACGCGCACCACGGGATCAACCACGGAATCAGTGTCGATGACTTCCGGCGCGCGGTGGAAGAGAATCCTGACGCGTGCGGTGCGTACATCATCAGCCCGTCGTACTTCGGTGCAGTCGCAGACATCGAGGGCATCGCGGCAGTCGCACACGACGCCGGGATGCCGTTGATTGTCGATGGCGCCTGGGGTGCCCACTTCGGATTCCACCCCAACGTTCCCGAGAACCCCCTCGCACTCGGGGCTGATGTTCTCGTGTCGTCGACCCACAAGCTCGGGGGAAGTCTAACTCAGTCCGCCATGATTCACGTCGGAAATGGCCCGTTTGCCGATCGCCTCACCGACATCCTCAACCGAACGCTCCCCCTGACCCAATCAACCAGCTATTCGTCGCTCCTTCTCGCGTCATTGGACATCGCACGTTCGGCGTTGGCTACTGGGCACGCAGCGATTGAGCGATCGATTGCCTCGGCGGAATCTCTGCGAGTTGCCGTGCGCGAGCACCCTCGTCTCGCAGTGGTGAGCGACGGCTTCGATCGGTTCAGTGACATCGTTGGGCACGACCCACTTCACGTCTCGATTGATGTGAGTGGATTGGGCCGAACGGGTCTTGAAGTTCGCAACACCCTCATGACGGAGTTCCACATCGAGCTGGAAATCGCAACGGATACCTGCGTCGTCGCAATCGTTGGACCAGGACATGAAATCGACAGCGCGCGCTTAATTGCGGCCTTGACGAATCTTGGGAGAGATACGGGATCAACCGAAACCAGCGAGAGCCACTCGCTCCCGCCTGTCGGACGAGCCGCTATGCAGCCCCGCGATGCGTTTTTTGCGCCGAGCGAAATCGTTGACGCCGCACACGCTGTGGGGAGAGTGTCTGCCGACACTCTCGCCGCCTATCCTCCTGGAATCCCCAACGTGATGCCGGGTGAAGTCATCTCCGCTGAGGTTCTTGAGTTCCTCGCCTACACGGCAGCACAACGCGGCGGTTATGTTCGCGGTGCGCTCACACCTGCCGTCGACACCTTCAGAGTGGTCATCTAACTAAGGTTTACCTTTCTAGACGAATCACCTATTCGTTGGTTGAATGAGGGAATGTCTGAATACGAACCGCACAGAGTCTCGCACCTTTCCAAACTGAACTGGTTGCGCGCTGGAGTCCTCGGAGCGAACGACGGGATTGTGTCGATTTCTGCCCTCCTCGTCGGTGTTGCGGCGGCGACATCAGAAACCGGGCCACTCATCATCGCTGGTGTTGCCGGCCTGGCAGCTGGAGCGATTTCGATGGGGCTCGGAGAATACGTCTCTGTAAGTAGCCAACGAGACAGCGAACGGGCGCTCATTGCGAAAGAGAAGCAGGAACTCATCGACCAGCCTGAAGTTGAACTGGCCGAATTGGCCACCCTCTATCAGCACAAGGGTCTCTCGGTCGCGACCTCAAAGAAAGTCGCACAAGAGCTCACCGATCACGATCCTGTCCGAGCACACCTCGAAGCTGAGCTCAACATTCTTGAGGCCCACATCGTCAACCCTTGGGCTGCGGCGCTGTCGTCACTCGTGTCGTTCCTCGCGGGTGCACTTCTCCCGTTTCTCGCGGTGCTCCTCGCCGCGCCCGATTTCCGGATTCTCGCAACGGTTCTCGCATCACTCATCGCCCTCGGCGCAACGGGAGCGGCTGGCGCGTATCTCGGCGGAAGCCGCATGCTTCCAGCGGTCATTCGCGTGATGTTTGGTGGCGCCTTGGCGCTCGCGGTTACTTGGGGAATCGGAACGTTGCTCGGAACGAGCGTCGCTTAGACGCCGAGCTTTTCGCGCAAACTCTCGACGTGCCCTGTTGCCTTGACGTTGTAGAGAGCGTGTGTCAGAACACCGTCTTCGTCGATGACGAACGTTGAGCGAATGACACCCTGAACCTCTTTGCCGTACATGTTCTTCGTGCCGAAGGCTCCGTACTCGACGAGAGTTGCCTTGCTGGTGTCGCCGAGGAGAAGGAATGGAAGAGATTCTGCGTCTGCGAACTCCTGCAGATCCTTGCCTGGGTCTGGTGAGATGCCGATCACAACGTAGTTGTGCGCAGTGAATGCCGCCATATTGTCGCGGAAGTCACACGCCTGAGTGGTGCACCCAGGAGTCATCGCCTTGGGGTAGAAGTACACGATGACCTTCTTGCCAGCAAAGTCGCTGAGTGAGTGCTGCTGTCCTGCCGCGTCGGGAAGGGTGAATTCGGGTGCCTTGTGGCCAACGGTGAGTGTCATAGACACATAGTACTTCGCAATGCTACGTTCAGTGCGTGACACATCCCCGAATAGCAGGCGAGCCATTAGAAATTCTTCGCACCCGTCACTCGGCGAAGTGGCGAAGGTACCCGAGCGATGTCATCCCTCTGCACGTCGCTGAAATGGATTATCCCGTCGCTGAACCAATTCGAGAATTCCTGGGAAACCTCGTAGCCACATCGGACTTGGGTTATCTCGGACCAGTGCCCGAACTTGCTCCTGCTTTCGTCGATTTCGCAGAGAAAAGGTGGGGATGGACCCCCGATGTGTCTCACGCACGGCTGGCATGCGATGTCGGCGTGGCCACCGTGGAGTTTCTCCGCGCCCACAACGTGTCGCGGGTCATTGTCACGTCACCGGTTTATGGAGGGTTTTGGCATTGGCTCGAGGAATTGGAGATCGAGATCATCGATGTGCCGCTTACCGCCGACTTTGAGCTGGACATCGACGAGATTGAACGCTACTTTGCGGACGGCGTCGGGCACCTGCTTCTGTGCAACCCGCACAATCCTGTCGGAAAGGTTTTCGGACGCGATGCACTCACCGCACTTGCCAAAGCAGCAGATCGGCACGGTGCCGTCGTCATTTCAGACGAAATCCACGCGCCCCTGACTTATCCCGGCACCGAATTCGTCCCGTATCTCGCGCTTGGTGAGGCAGCTGAGCGAACCGGCGTCATCGTCACATCAACATCGAAGTCGTGGAATTTGGCGGGGCTCAAGGCCGCGTTCATTTTCGGCCATGGTGAACGCGGTGCAGAACTGCTGAAGCCACTGCCCGAAGCCATGCACTGGAGGTCGTCGATTCTCGGAGCCTTTTCGATGGTTGTCGCCTACCGCGAAGGAGTGGACTGGCTCGATTCAACAATTGAAACGATCGCCACCTCGAGCGAGCACCTCGCATCCGAACTCTCCCGATTGTTGCCTGCCGCACGACTCGAGATGATTCCCGAAGCCGGCTATCTTGCCTGGGTTGATGTTTCGGGACTCAACCTGGGGGACAAGCCGTGGGATCGAATTCTGGAAGAGGGCCGGGTCTCAGTTGTTCCGGGGACAGAACTTGGCCCGCAATACCTTCAGCACGTTCGCATCAATTTTGCGACGAGCCCAGAAATCCTTACCGAGGCGTTGACGCGAATTGCGGCGCTCGCCGGGCCGGTTGCCTAGGCCACGAAGAGCCAGCTCAGAAGACTGTGCACCTTTGTCTGGCGCGACCAAGGATTTTGGTACTCATGCCCGTCGCTGGTATTGTTGGCGAGTTGCGAAAGCACGCGCACCTCTAGCTCAATTGGCAGAGCAACTGACTCTTAATCAGTGGGTTCCGGGTTCAAGTCCCGGGGGGTGTACGAGAAACCCGGCCCTCCACGGCCGGGTTTTTCCTTTGCTAGCGTGCGACTAATCGCCGAGCGGTCGTGTTGTGACCGCGTGGGCAGCCTCGGGACTCAGATTCCAAATCGCGAGCGCGATTTCGAGCGAGACATCCGCGTCTTTGGGCGAAAGCTCCTGTGTCGTGTGGACACCGTGCAAAATCCCAGCAACACAGTAGGCAAAAAGGTGCACTCGTTTGTCGAATTCAACGTTGCTAAAGTGCCCGCGTCGTGCCAGAGCTTCCGCGGCTGGGCGCGAATCCGCCATCAGAGCGTCAATGACAAAATCCGGCTTGTTGAGTGTCTTTCCGAGGATCTGGCTCAACAGTGGATGTGTTTGCTGGACACGGAACAGTTTTCGACAGTTGTCGACCACGACGTCGAGGCTTTCGTCGGCCGGGCTGCGGCCATGTGCCCACTCGAGCCATTCCCGAAAAACTTCGGCGAGCGCCTTGGTGAACATCGCCTCTTTACTGCCGAAGTGGTTGTAGATCGTCGTTGGCGAGACCTGGGCGTGAGCCACGAATTGCTCAACCGTTGCGTCTGGGCCGATCTCCGCGAGCACGTGCTGGGCAGCGCGGATTAGCGAGGCCCGGTTGCGCGCGGTAGCCGCTGACAGTTGACCGTCAGGGTTCTCGGCTCGTTGAGGAATCTCGGCCATTTCTCCATTGTACGAAATTTGGTCGAATGACCTGGGGAGGTTGCCGTGGCGCTCAATGCCGCTTGTAGGACTCGAACGCAAGTTATTTGATATGTTGGTTCATAATTGGCATATCAAGTGAAAAACTTGCCCCACTCGTCTCTGAACAAGGAATGGTAATGAAAAAGACCTCTCTAAAAATCGCGGCCGGTGTTGCTGCGCTGTCGATGTGGGCGGGGGCGCCCATCGCTGCCCAGGCACTGGCATCGTGGTCCACCGCGGTGGACGTCTCGACTTCGGGGTTTTTGACGTCTGACCCCGAGATCGCGATCGACGCCGACGGCGTGATGACGGCGATCTGGAGTCACGTCGGTGTTTCCACAAAGACGATCCAGGTTTCGACGTCGAGCGACGGGCAAGTATGGACTTCGCCAGTTAACGTTTCGCCGATCAGTCACGAGGCGATACAACCTCATCTCGTTGTTGATCGCACCGGTGCGGTCACGGCGATTTGGACTAACAGCACGGGAGCCGACTCGATTTGGACAAGCCAGCGTGAACGGGGTGCAACGACGTGGTCCTCGCCTGTTCAATTGAGCGAAACGGCCGAGGAAACGGCGGAGGCACAGATTGTTGTTGACTCCAACGGCAACTTCACGACAATCTTCAACAATCTCGACGCGCACAAGATTCAGTCACGAACATCAGACGATGGCGTGACGTGGGATGCGATTGTCACGTTGGCACAGGAATCCGACTCACAATATCTGCGCGGCCCCCACCTCGCAGTCGACGGATCGGGTCGAGTAAC
>CAXNHY010000032.1:0-10439 GCA_964202425.1 Microbacteriaceae bacterium MWH-Ta3
ATTCGAGCGAAGCTGCCTGGAACAGCGGTCGTGAAGAGGAAGGCGGGAACCTCGCCAACAAAACACCGTTCAAGGGCGGGTACTTCCCGGTCAGTCCCGTTGACAAGCTCGCCGACATTCGGGACGAAATTTGCCTCGAGCTCGAAGCGTCTGGATTGCACGTTGAGCGGTCGCACCACGAGGTTGGTACAGCCGGGCAGTGCGAGATCAACTACCGGTTCGACACTATGGTTCGAGCAGCTGACGACCTGCTCAAGTTCAAGTACATCGTCAAGAACACTGCAGACCTCAACGGCAAAGTTGCAACGTTTATGCCGAAGCCCCTCTTCGGGGACAACGGTTCAGGTATGCACACTCACCAGTCACTCTGGAAAGACGGAAAGCCCCTGTTTTACGACGAAAAGGGCTACGCCGGCCTCTCCGATGTTGCGCGCTGGTACATCGGTGGAATTCTCAAGCACGCGCCAGCAATGCTCGCGTTTACGAACCCCTCGCTGAACTCCTACCGACGACTCGTCAAGGGTTTCGAAGCGCCGGTCAACCTCGTGTATTCGGCCGGAAACCGTTCGGCGGCAATCCGAATTCCGATCACGGGGACAAACCCGAAAGCCAAGCGCATCGAATTCCGTGCGCCGGACGCCGCAAGCAATCCGTACCTCGCGTTCGCGGTTCAGATGATGGCTGGTCTCGACGGAGTGATCAATAAAATCGAGCCGCACGCTCCTGTTGACAAAGACCTCTACGAATTGCCACGCGAAGAAGCGAAGTTGATTCCACAGGTTCCTGGGACTCTTGAGGAAGCTCTTGAGGCGCTTGAGAACGACCACGAGTTCCTCCTTCAGGGTGGCGTCTTCACCAAGGACCTCATCGACACGTGGATTGACTTCAAGCGGACGAACGAAATCTTGCCAGCTGCGCAGCGACCGCACCCGTTCGAGTACGAGCTGTACTTCGGCGTGTAGGTAATCTCAGTTGATGGCCGCTTCTTTCGAGAGGCGGCCATCAGTCGTTAAGAGGGATAAAACCTTTTTTCGAACACGTTCCGAGCCCTTCGGGTGATCCGAAGATAATCATTCTCGAGTTCTGTACTTGCACCTGGTCCGTAATCCATGAGGCGCGACACGGCTTCCAGTTCTTTGCGGTCAGTCGCTAGCACGTCTGAGCTCTTGCCGCCAGCGAGTGTTACAGCGTTGCGAAGTCGAGACGCAAGCAACCACGCCTCGCGCAGGGCGACAGCGTCGTTGTCGCTGAGTTCGCCGATCGTGGTTAATTCTTCTAAAGCACGAAGGGTCGACGGGGTTCGGACCGACGGATGGCCGGCGCCGTGTTGCAGTTGAAGGAGTTGCACCAGCCATTCGACATCACTGAGAGAACCTGGGCCGAGTTTGAGGTGCCGCGAAGGGTCAGCGCCGAACGGCAATCGTTCGTTCTCAACGCGCGCCTTGATTCGACGGACTTCGCGAAGATCGTCCGCTGTGATCTCGTGCGAATAGCGAACGTCGTTCGCCAAGGCAAGGAAATCCTGCCCGAGAGGCTTGTCTCCCGCAACGGGCACAGCTCTGAGCAACGCCTGTGTTTCCCAAACATCACTCCACCCCTCGTAATAGGCTGCGTAGGCCTCGAGCGATCGCACAATCGGCCCGTTCTTTCCCTCCGGCCGAAGCCCAGCATCCAGGTCAAGCGGAAATCGCACGTCCTCCGTCAAGCGAAGGATGTTCTTGACGACCTTCTCCGCCGTCTTGTGTGCGTTCTCGCCAGCACCAGTGTCCCGGAAAACCCACAGAATGTCGGCGTCTGAGGAGAAGCCCAACTCGTCACCCCCGTACCTGCCCATTGCGACAACGCAGAACTCGATACCGGCAGCGTCCCTTCGTGCGAGGGAGACCGCAGCATTGAGGGTCGCTGTTGTCACATCACTCAATCCGCGGGCGAGGGCTTCGAACTGCGTTACTCCCAGCACTGCGCCGAGCGACAACCGAAGCAGCTCTCGCCTCCGTGCATGTCGGATCGTCTTCGCGGCATCGTCGACGGCGCTGTGGCGCACGTCAATCGCTCCGAACTCGAGGCTCAGTTCGCTCAGGGTTCGCGGAGTAAGCAAATCATCGTCATCGAGCCACGCGACGGCGTCGGGAACAATCTCAAACAACTGCGAACTATAGGACGAAACGGAAAGGACTCTGCTCAATCGTTGGGCAGCACCAGCGGAGTCTCTGAGCAACCTCAAATACCAGTGAGTGTCGTTAAGGGATTCGCTTATTCGCCTGAAGGACGCCAACGCGCGGTCTGGGTCGGTCCCTTCAGACATCCACTTGAGCAAAACCGGCAAAAGGTTTTTGTGCATTGTTGCCGTTCGACTGATTCCGTTTGTCAACGCCGCGATGTGACGCATACCGTTGACGGGGTCCGTAAATCCCGTCGCAGCGAGACGCGCCTCTGCCTGTTCGCTTGTCAGTGCCACCGTGTTCTCTGGCAGCGAGGCCACCGCACCGAGAAGCGGTCGGTAGAAGATTGCTTCGTGGAGTGCTCGCACGGAGATCTTTGTTGCCGTCCACCAATCGACAAGTCCTTCAGCCGAATCTGCTAGTCCGCTGCCCCGTGCCAGGATTCGACGCGCGTCATCGTCACGAGGCAATAAATGAGTGCGGCGAAGGTTGAGCAACTGAACCCGGTGCTCGAGAACTCGAAGGGCTCGATACGCGTCACCAAACTTCTGCGCATCACCGCGGCCAACGTACCCAGCATCGGCAAGCCTCTGGAGACTCGTCAGAGTGTCTCTCGACCTCACGGTGGCGTCATCCTTACCGTGAACCAACTGCAGTAACTGAACGGTGAACTCGATGTCCCTGAGCCCACCGGGACCGAGTTTGATTTGGCTGTCCCTGTCGGCCTCTGGGATGTTGTCTGTCACACGTTCGCGCATACGTTGCACCGACTCGACGAACCCTGGGCGGCTCGAACTCGTCCAGACGAACTGCTCCATGGCCTCACGGTAGCGATTTCCCAGTTCACGATCCCCCGCCATTGGTCGTGACTTGAGGAGCGCTTGGAATTCCCAGTTTTCAGCCCATCGCTCGTAATAGGCGATGTGCGAGTCGAGTGACCTGACGAGGGCGCCCTTCGCCCCCTCGGGTCGCAAGTTCGCATCAAGTTCCCACAACGGCGGTTCGAGACTGGGTTCGTTGAGAATGGCAATTGTGGCACGAGCGATTTTCGTCGCGACCTCGACTCCAACATTGTCCTCAATTGTGTCTGATTCACACACAAAAATGACGTCAACGTCTGAAAGATAATTGAGCTCGCGGGCACCTGTTTTACCCATCGCGATGACCGTCAGTCGAACCCGATCAGACACATCGGGCTGCGTAGCGAGGTTTGCTCGAGCCACGTCGAGCGCAACGTCCACCGTTGCATCGGCGAGATCCGCGAGCGCTTCGCCGACCCGATTAACCGATTCGACAGCGCTCGGTTGCATGAGATCCCACGCTGCGACGGTGATGAGCAACTCTCGGTACGCGTGGCGCAACTCGTCGGCGGTGCGAATGTCGCGCGAACGCAGATCCGCTCGGTACTCGTCTGCTGTCGGCAATGAATCGGGGGCAAGCGCGCGCACAAAGGACCGGGGCGATCGAAGGACAAACTCCGCCAAACCATCGCTCGCACCGAGGACTCGAATCAACCCATCCCTGAGGCGAAAATCTGAATCGGCTAGAGCTCTAGCAACTGCGTCATCGCCGAGGTCAACGAGCCGCGAAAGCCACGCAATCGACTTATCTGGACTTGCAGCGAAGCGAAACCAATCCGGTTCCCAACCGCGTGCGGTGAGAATCTCACGCGCATCGCCGAGGTTGACAAAACCGAACTGCGCGAGAGCGTGAAGGCCGGGTTGTCTCGCCATCAACTAGATCTGGCGGAAGTTGGATTCCAACTCCCACGGAGTCACTTGCTGGCGGTAAGCGGCCCACTCAGCGAGCTTGTTGCGAATGAAGAAGTTGAACACCTGCTCACCGAGCGTCTCCGCGACGAGTGCGCTCTCTTCCATGATGGCGAGTGCGCGATGCAGGCTTTCAGGTAGAGGCTGGTAGCCGAGTGCGCGCCGTTCCGTTGCGCTGAGTGCAGCGATGTCACCCTCAGCTTCTGCGGGAAGCTCGTATCCCTGGTCAATACCTTTGAGTCCGGCTGCAAGCAGAAGTGAGTACGCAAGATATGGGTTTGCTGCGGCGTCGAGACCGCGGTATTCGATTCGGACGGACTGTTCCTTACCCGGCTTGTAGTTAGGAACGCGAATGAGTGCCGACGTGTTGTTGTGACCCCACGTGATGAACGGTGGTGCTTCTCCGCCTCCCCAGAGTCGCTTGTACGAGTTGACGAACTGGTTCGTGACAGCAGTGATCTCAGGCGCATGCGTGAGGATTCCCGCCATGAACTGTCGCGCCGTCGTTGAGAGGTTGTGGGGCTTGCTGGGGTCGAAGAACGCATTGGTGTCACCCTCGAACAGTGACATGTGTGTGTGCATCCCTGAACCCGGTTGGTTTGAGAGCGGCTTCGGCATAAACGTCGCGTAAACGCCCTGCTCGATTGCGACTTCTTTGATCACCGTTCGGAACGTCTGAATGTTGTCAGCCGTCGTCAGCGCGTCTGCGTATCGCAGATCGATTTCGTTTTGGCCCGGGCCGGCTTCGTGATGACTGAACTCGACCGAAATGCCCAGGTCTTCAAGGTGCCTCACCGCGTTACGACGGAAATCGTGGGCTGTTCCTCCGGGGACGTTATCGAAATACCCCGCTTCGTCAACGGGAACGAGGTTGGTCACGTCGTTTGATTCAAAGAGATAGAACTCAATCTCGGGGTGCGTGTAGAACGTGAAGCCAAGGTTTGCAGCCTTTTCGAGAGTGCGGCGGAGAACATATCGAGGGTCGGTAGCGGCGGGGGCACCGTCCGGGGTTGTGATGTCACAAAACATTCGAGCGGTCGGGTCGACCTGGCCGCGCCACGGGAGAACCTGAAACGTTGTGGGGTCCGGATGCAGCAAGACATCGGCTTCATAAACACGCGTGAGACCCTCAATTGACGAACCGTCGACACCGAGACCTTCGGCGAACGCTCCCTCAACCTCTGCTGGTGCAAGCGCAACATTCTTGAGGGTTCCCGAGACGTCAGTGAACCACAAACGAACGAATTTGACTCCGCGTTCTTCGATGGTGCGGAGCACGAACTCCTGCTGCTTCTCCATGTGACTCCTCGAGGTTTCCCGTCACTACTAGGCTACTAAGTATGTCGCGGATTCGTTTCGCTCTCGCTCAAATAAACCCCATCGTGGGTGACATTGCGGGAAACTCTCGACTCATCATCGATGCAGTCTCCGAGGCGAGCGAGAACTTTGCGTCGGTCGTCGCCTTCCCCGAAATGGCGTTGACGGGCTATCCCATCGAAGATCTGGCATTCAACCGTGATTTTGTGCGGGAATCGATGAATGGCGTTGACGAACTTGCACGCACACTTCATGCCAAAGGGTTGGGCGATATCGCGGTGGTTGTCGGGTACATCCGTGAATCGGACGAAACGTCCCACGGTGGAGCAATCGCCCACAATTCGCTCGCCGTGCTTTTCGAGGGTGACGTCGTCGAGGTCTACGACAAGCAACACCTGCCGAACTATTCAGTGTTTGACGAACAGCGAGTCTTTAACCCTGGAAAAACCGACTCTGTGGTGACTGTAGGTGGGGTCACAACTGGCCTCCTCATTTGTGAAGACTTGTGGCGTGACGAAGGGCCGACTGCGAGAATGGCGAGCCTAGAAACCGATGTTGTACTCGTCATCAACGCATCGCCCTACGAACGCACCAAAGATGACATGCGAATGCCACTGATGTCTCGTCGTGCCATAGAGTTTGGCTCTCCGCTGCTCTACGTCAACCTCGTCGGTGGCCAGGACGACCTCGTGTTCGACGGGGATTCCGCCGTCACGAGCGCATCAGGTGAACTCGTCTCGCGAGCCCCGAGATTTGCGCAGAGCATCCTTTACACGGACGTTGACGGCACATCCACTAAGGCAGGCCTTGCCGTCCGGTCGCACGACCTCACAGCGGGTGTGGAGGTTGGCGATCTCCGCGACAACGACGAACGTGATGACGTGTGGGATGCGCTTGTCCTCGGACTTCGCGACTACGCCCTAAAAAACGGGTTCCCCGGCATCGTTCTCGGTTTGTCTGGCGGTATCGACAGCGCTGTGTGTGCAGTTCTCGCTGCTGACGCCGTTGGCGCCGCCAACGTTTTGGGCGTCTCGATGCCAAGCAAGTGGTCGAGCGAGCACTCTAAATCTGACGCGTTGGAACTCGCTGAGAACATCGGGTGCGCGTACATCGTCGAACCGATTGCACCCCTCGTTGACCCCTTGGAGTCGCAGCTCGAACTCACAGGGCTTGCCGCCGAAAATGTTCAAGCACGAATCCGAGGTGTGATTCTCATGGCCAAATCAAATCAGAACGGCCACCTTGTGATCACCACGGGCAACAAGAGCGAAGTCGCTGTTGGTTACTCGACGATGTACGGAGATACCGTAGGCGGGTTCGCTCCGCTCAAGGATGTCCCCAAAACTCTCGTGTGGGCACTCGCGGAGAGACGAAATGAGCGCGCCCGACTTCGCGGCGAGACTCCACCGATTCCCCAACAGTCCATATCGAAGCCGCCGAGCGCCGAGCTGCGACCGGATCAAACAGATCAGGACAGCCTTCCCGACTACGAAACTCTTGACGCAATTCTCGAGCGCCTCATTGACGAGCGTCAGACTGTCGCAGAAATCGTGAACGCGGGTTACGACGGTGAAGTCGTGTCACGTGTCGCGCATCTTGTCAGGATCAGTGAATGGAAACGGCGCCAGGGGGCAATCGGTCCGCGCATCTCCTCCATGGCATTCGGCAGAGAGCGCCGGCTTCCCATCACCGTGCGTCGTACATCGCTCTAGGCTGATGACATGACCGATTCCCCTGTCAAGCGCGTGCGCACACGCCACTTTGAGAGCGCCAAGAAGTCAGGGCACATCATTACCGGCTTGACCTCGTATGACTTTCTGACGGCCACGATCTTCGACAACGCCGGGGTCGACTTTCTTCTCGTTGGCGACAGTGCAGCCAACACAGTTTTTGGGTACGACTCGACGGTTCCCGTGACGGTCGACGAACTCATCCCCCTCGCTCGCGGAGTTGTAGCTGGTGCTACTCGTGCACTCGTCGTCGCTGATCTTCCCTTTGGCTCCTACGAAAGCAACGCTGATCAAGCATTATCGACGGCAACTCGCTTCATGAAGGAATCCGGTGTTCACGCCGTCAAGCTCGAAGGCGGTCAACGGGTTGCCGCTCAGATTTCTCGAATCACGGGCGCTGGAACACCCGTAATGGCCCACATAGGCTTCACACCACAGAGTGAGCACGGACTGGGCGGTCATGTTGTCCAGGGACGAGGTGACTCTGGGAAGGCGCTCATCGCTGACGGAGTCGCTGTTCAGGAAGCCGGAGCATTCGCGGTGGTCGTAGAAATGGTTCCGACCGATGTCGCCACGGAACTAGCGTCACTGTTGACGATCCCGGTGATTGGAATTGGGGCCGGAAACGGCGTCGACGGTCAAATCCTTGTGTGGACTGACCTCGCCGGCCTGTCGGACGGTCGAGTCCCGACGTTCGTCAAGCAATATGCCAACCTCCGCGCTGTCCTCGGCGATGCTGTCGAGAAGTGGCAATCGGAGGTGCGCCGTCGAGAGTTCCCCGACGCGTCACACTCGTTCGACGGCTAATCGTTATCTGATTCTTCGTCGTCCTGCCACTGGCGGGACCGTTCCCGCGCGATTTCCGGAGCTCGCTCCGCTTCGTCTCGCGTCGCAAACGGTCCGTCTCGATCGCTCCCGAGGGATTGCTGGCCTTCCTCGACAGTTTCTGTCTTGTGGTTGTACCACCATGCCATGGCAACCTCCTCATCGGTAGACTGTCAATTATCCGCCCGAAAACGACTGCTGGAGACCCAATGACGCGCACGATTGGCATCGACATCGGTGGTACCGGCATTAAGGCAGCAATCGTCGACGTCGACAGCGGCGAACTTGTGTCAGAGAAAATCAAGGTCGGAACCCCGGAAGGCGCGAAGCCGGCTGATGTTGCCGCGGTCGTTGCTCAACTCGTTGAACAACTGGATCCTCACGGCTCACTGCCGATCGGTGCGTGTTTCCCCGCGGTGATCATCGACGAAGTGGCGCGTTCGGCGGCCAACGTTGACAAGTCGTGGATTGGAACGAACGTCGGTGAGCTGTTTGAGCGAGCAACGGGCAGGCTTGTGCACGTCGTCAATGACGCCGACGCAGCCGGAGTTGCCGAGGTCCGCTTCGGCGCCGCGAAAGGCGTTTCAGGGCTCGTTCTCGTTACAACTCTCGGGACCGGAATCGGCAGTGCGTTGATCTATAACGGAATGCTCATTCCCAACTCCGAACTGGGCCACATCAACCTTCCCGGTTCGCGTTGGCAGACGGCGGAGAAACTCGCAGCCAACTCAGCTCGACTTCGCCGACGCCTGTCGTGGACACGCTGGGCCGAGCGCTTACAGGTCTATTACTCGACCCTCGAAATGCTCTTCTCGCCTCAACTGTTCGTAGTCGGTGGAGGGGTGTCGAAGGAATATGCGGAATTCTTGCCGCTGCTCGAACTCACCACACCCATCGTCCCGGCAATGCATTTCAACAACGCGGGAATACTCGGTGCGGCAGCGCTTGCGCCGTTCTCTCACAACACATAGTTGAGGGGTCGGCCGATACGCCGGGTTCTGTCGTGGACGGCCATCTATCTCGACGACGCGTTGCCGCGCCGTTCTAGCAACCTACCCGATGCCTCGGCGAGCAGCGTCAACGGCATCTGCATGGTCTTGCTCCGGACGAGGTTTACCTAGCCGACCAAGTCACCTTGACCGCTGGTGGTCTCTTACACCACCGTTTCACCCTTACCCTTGCGGGCGGTCTATTTTCTGTGGCACTGTCTCGCGGATTACTCCGGGTGGGTGTTACCCACCATCCTGCTCTGTGGAGCCCGGACGTTCCTCGGCACCTTTCGGTGACGCGACCGCCTGGCCGACCCTCTCGTTGACAATGCTAGTGATTACTCAAACGATTCGCGACGGTCCATCGATCGGTTGGCAACGGCATCAGCTCGTGAGTTAAATTCGCGGGCAATCCACTCCCAGGTGACCGGCACCCCCGCAATCAAAGAATTGGCCTCCAGCGCCAACTCGCGCATATCGGGATGCTTGATCTTCCATCGACCAGCCATTTGTTCAACGACAAGCTTCGAATCCATCTTCACGTGGATTGAGGCAGCCGGATCGATTGTTCGTGCGCGCCGAAGCCCTGCGACGAGTCCTGAGTACTCGGCGACGTTATTCGTTGCGATTCCTACGAAGACGGCGACCTCCGCGAGGATTTCCCCCGTGATGCCATCAATGACAACCGCTCCCCCGGCGGCGACACCCGGATTCCCCCTGGAGCCTCCGTCGGCTTCGACGATCAGGGTTCTCACAGTCCGGATTCCGCCGTCCGAATGAGAATCGCGTTCGAATCTGGACACATCAGGACCTCAAACGGGTCAGCGTTCTTCACGACATCAAGCTGGTACGGCGTGAGTTCGACACCGCTCGCTGTCGAAATACCTCGTGTGAGAAGCGAAGCGCCAACCCCGTAGCGCTCGCGCTGGCGCTCGTAGAGCTCAACGAGTTCAACCGGCAACTCGGCGATGAGGCGTGCCCTGTCACTCTCCACCGCAGCAATGCGGGTGGTTTTTGCGTCAATCTCCGTGCGCAGTTTCGCCTGCGTTTCACTTCGACGCTCGTGGAACGCATCTCGCTCCGTCGCGAGTAGCTCGCGGTCGGCGGTGGCAGCCGTCCAGCGTTCCAGAATCCCACTCTGTTGTTCTTTGAGCATTTCGATCCGACGTTCCAGCGACGAAATCTCCGATTCCAGTGCGACGAGTTCTTTCGTGTCGCTCGACGCTGCCTCGCGCTCCCTGTCGCGCACAATGCGCGCGTGAGCAACGTCGATGTCAGCCGTTACGTGCTCTTTTTCGCGAGTCACGTCGTCGACTCGATCTGCCGCGTTTTCCGCTTCTCGGACGAGCTGGTGGTAAGCGTCGTCCGACTCGAGTGCGTCGACCTCAGCGCACAATTCACTGATGCGTCGTCGTGCCACAATCATCTCAGTGTCCATGTCTTTGACATCGAGGAGCCGCGCCTGGATGTCCGGACTCACCGACAACCCAGTCACTGGACCACCACAAAGTTCCACGGGTCTGTATTGATGTCAGACACCGTGATCGACAACTCTGGACACGAGTTTCGCAGTTCCCCTGCCGCAACCTCGAGCCACAACCATTCAGCAGCCCAGTGAGATACATCGATTACGGCCGTGTCACGTGA
>CAXNHY010000033.1:0-10185 GCA_964202425.1 Microbacteriaceae bacterium MWH-Ta3
AAACTCAAGCTGTCCGGACCGAATTCAGCGACCCTCGTCCTCACGCGAATCGGCAGTGGGCGAGGCGCCATTCTTGCCGATCGGGCCTAGACGCTGACGTGATCGACGGGCAACGTCGAATCAACCGCGAAATCAAGGTTCGACGGCTGAGCGCCCCGCTCTACGAGCAGCGCCCCGAGAGCCGCAATCATCGCACCGTTGTCGGTGCAGAGCGACAGTGGCGGAACGCGCAGTTCAATGCCGTCTTCTGCGCACCTGAGTGCGGCGAGTTCACGGATGCGCGCGTTAGCGGCCACACCGCCGCCGAGGAGTAACCTCGGCACACCGTGTTCGATACACGCGGCAACCGCCTTACTGGTTAGGACATCAGCAACGGCCTCGCGGAAACTCGCGGCGACATCGGGAATCGAATCGCTCTCGTGTGTTTCAACATGCCGAGCGACTGCCGTTTTCAGCCCCGAGAACGAGAAGTCGTAACGGTGCGACTCCATGTCTTTCGGAAGCGAGAGTCCGCGCGGGAATCGGATTGCCGTCGGGTCGCCGTCGGCCGCAACGCGGTCGATGTGTGGACCTCCCGGATAGGGAAGAGCAAGTAGTCGAGCGACCTTGTCAAAGGCTTCCCCCGCTGCGTCATCGATTGTTTCACCCAACAGCACAACGTCGTCGACGAGATCACGAACGAGGAGAAGTGACGTGTGTCCCCCGCTCACGAGCAATGCAATGGTGGGAAGCTCGATTTCTCCGCCGTCATCACGCAAACGGTCAGCCCCGACGTGGCCGACGAGGTGATTGACCCCGTAGATAGGTTTGCCCAGTGAAACGGCAAGAGCTTTCGCTGCCCCAACACCAACCATGAGCGCTCCGGCGAGCCCCGGCCCTGTCGCAACGGCGATGGCATCGATGTCAGCGAGTCGAATTCCAGCCTGGGCAATTGCTTCGTCCAGTGTGCCGCGCATGGCTTCAAGATGTGCTCGCGCCGCAATCTCTGGAACAACACCGCCAAAGACAGCGTGAGCTTCCATGCTCGATGCAATGACGTTGGCCAGCAGTGTGCGTCCGCGGACGATTCCAACTCCGGTCTCGTCGCAACTCGACTCAATCCCCAACACGAGCGGCTCGGACATCACGCGACCTTTCGTTCCATGACGAGGGCGTCAACATTGGCCGGCTGGTAATAACCCTCGCGCACGGCGATTGTTGAAAAGCCGCGCGAGACGTACATGTCATACGCCGTGGGGTTGTCGGCACGAACCTCGAGGAGAACACGTGTCGCTCCGTCACTCACGCACCACGCGAGGAGTTCGTCAAACAATCTCCCACCACGACCCGTTCCTCGGTGAGTTTCGGCGACCGCGATGCTGTGAATGTCAGCACTGTCGTTGCCAGGGAGGTGATATGCGCCGGCATATCCGACAATGTTGCCCTCACTGTCTTCTGTCACGATGTAGTGTCCGTATGCACTGGCCAGCCCCTCGGCCATGAGTTCAGAAGTCCACGCGTCGTCGGGGAAAATGTCGCGCTCGAGTTCCATGATCCGGTCGAGATCACCGAGAGTCGCGCGTCGAATAGTCATTGGCTCACCCGCTTCGGGCCAGTGCTGGGCACGGCGTCCGGTGCGCGCCCATACAGAGGCGTGAGTGAGGTGAGGTCGTCGCCCGCATCAAGCCTGCGGCGAGCGACAACTCCAAGTTCCGCTGCCGAGATGGTGGACACAAACCTCAGCGCAGCGCCCTGCCAATCTGTTCGATTCTCAAACTCGAGTGCCGGCGTGAGCGCGAAGTCGGCAACGGGGCGCCCGTTATCAAATCGCGTCCAGGCCCATTCCTTGCGACGAACGTCTGTCGCGATGACAACGGGTGAGTCCGTCAATCGTCCAACGTCGTGAGATGGAACCCCGAAGACAGGGATATCTCTTCCGGCCGCGAAGGAGATGCCGGCAACAATTCCGACTCGAAGTCCCGTGAACGGCCCGGGTCCAAGCCCGACCACAACCGCGGTGATGTCGTCCCCGGCCTCCTCGAGTACCTCCTCGAGGAGAACTCCGACGACCTCGGAGTGGCTGCGGGAATCAACAACTGTTCGCTCTGCCTGGACCGATTCACCGTCCACGACAGCGACGCTCGTTCCCGTTGACGTGTCAATGACAAGTAATTTCAACCGTGCCACCCTTCGATGTGGGCGGCGATTTCAGCGGCTCTGGCACCGTGAGGTTCAACTCGAACTGATCGCACATCGTCAGCGTCGGAAGCCGAACGCTCGATCACGATGTTGGTCCAGTCGTCGACGAGCGACTCGAGCATCGTCGAACCCCACTCGACAACAGTGATGCTGTTTTCCCAGTCGATGTCAACATCGTCGAGTTCACCAACACTCCCCAATCGATACGCATCGACGTGGACTAAGGCGGGACCGGTGGCACGCTTGTGCGTGCGGGCAATGACAAACGTTGGGCTTGTCACCGTTCCGCGAACGTCGAGCGCAGCACCGAGGCCTCTCGTGAATGTTGTCTTGCCAGCACCGAGTTCGCCGGTGAGGCACACCACATCGCCGGCGCGAAGTACGGTGGCAACGTGTTCACCGAGGCGTTGCATCGATTCGGGAGTTGTGACGGTAAACATCAGACCGCAATTCGTGAAACGCGGTGACCGAGGCGAGTGACAATCTCGTAGCCGATTGTGCCAGCCCAGCCGGCCCATTCATCAGCGTGCGGGGCGCCCAGCGCTGGGTTTCCCCACACCGTGACGGTGTCTCCCATAGACGCAGAGTGTCCGCCGAGGTCAACCACAATTTGATCCATCGCAATTCTGCCGACCACGGGGAAACGCTGTCCGTTGAGCGCCACTTCAGCCCGCCCGCTGGCTGCTCGTGGGATTCCATCGGCGTAACCGAGTGGCACAAGGGCAACCGTGGTGTCCTCCGAGGCAACCCACGTGTGGTTGTACGAGACACCGTCACCCGAACGCAACCGCTTGAGCTGAATCACTTCCGCTTCAAGAGTCATCACGGGGATGAGTTCAACAGTCGACGGATTTTCAGACGCAGCGAGTCCGTATGCAGAAATCCCAAAACGAACCATGTCGTATCGGAGCGACGGGTGCTCGAGTGCGCCAGCGCTCGCAGCGAGATGTCGGATCTCCGGCGTGACTCCCAGTTCAGCGAGCATCGACAGTGCATTCTCGAACTCTTCAGCCTGCGAGAGGTCAGATGCGCGGCTCGTTCCAGCGAGGTGGGACATCACGCCGTCGATTCGAATCGTCCCGGCGTGGTGAAACTGGGCAGCCTTCTCGAAGAAGGCACTCCGCTCAGCACGGCCAATTCCGTTGCGGCCCAACCCTGAGTCCACCTTAAGGTGAACGCTCGGCGAATCGCACTGAGCGAGCGCGTCCAGTTGATCAGTGGTGGAAACTCCAATTGTGACTCCAGCGTCAACAGCAGCGACGAAGTCCTCTCGCGCGGAATGGAGCCACGCGAGGATTGGTGCAGATATTCCCGCCGTGCGAAGCTCGAGAGCTTCAGTGACGTCGGCAACTCCAAGCCAGTCTGCTCCGCCTGCGAGTGCCGCGTGCGCAGCGGTCACAGCACCGTGCCCGTAGCCGTTCGCTTTGACGACAACGAGTGTGTGCCGTGCAGGCGCCGCGCTCCTCAACGCCTCAACGTTGGCTGACAGCGCTGCCCGATCAATCAGGGCGCGTCGCATCGAGTGATTCACGATGACTCCGCAATCACGCTGGCGATGGCGAATCCGCTGTCGTGGCTCAACGACAGGTGAAGCACAATTCCCAGCGACGACAAGGCTGTGGCAATGTTCCCTGTCAAGACAAACTCCGGCCGCCCGTCCCCTCGGGGAATCTCGACGTCAACGAAACTGAAGTCCGTCGAGCCGCCGAGCGCCTTAATGAGCGCTTCTTTTGCGGCGAAGCGGGCAGCCAGCGATTCTGCCGGGAACGTCTGTTCCGTCGCGGTGAACAGTCGCTCGGCGAGGCGCGGTGTTGCCTCGATCTTGGCCGCGAACCGCGCGACATCAACAATGTCGACGCCGTGCCCGACGATGGCCATCGTTATTCCACCGTGACGGATTTGGCGAGGTTTCGAGGCTGGTCGACATCGAGACCCTTTGCCGCTGCGAGTTCCATCGAGAACAAGTGCAACGGAACGACGGCGAGTAACGGCTCGATGAACGACGACGCCAAGGGAATCGGGATGACCTCGTCGGCGTGAGGAAGCACTGCTGCGTCACCCTGTTCGGCGATCGCGATTACACGAGCACCGCGAGCCCTGATTTCTTGGATGTTGCTGACAACCTTTGCGTGCAACGAATTGGGGTCGCGGGGGCTCGGCACGATGACAAAAACGACCTGTCCTGGTTCGATGAGGGCGATGGGTCCGTGCTTGAGCTCGCCCGCCGCGAAACCTTCGGCGTGGATGTAGGACAACTCTTTGAGCTTGAGCGCACCCTCGAGGGCGATGGGGTATCCAACGTGGCGGCCGAGGAGAAGAATTGCCTGCGTGTCAGCCATCCATTTCGCCATTGTGGCGATTCGTTCGCCCTGTTGAAGAACTGTCTCGAGAAGTGTTGGGGTCGCTTCAAGGTCGCGCACTGCTGCGGCCAGCTCAGCGGGGTCACCCTTGCCGTTCGCCTGACCGATCGCAATGCCAAGGAGATACAGGGCTGTCACTTGCGCAACAAACGCCTTCGTCGATGCGACGGCAACCTCAGGGCCGGCGTGGGTGTAAATGACGGCGTCGCTCTCGCGCGGAATCGTTGCACCCTGGGTGTTGCAAATGGACAGCGTTCGGGCGCCGATCTCCCTCGCGTATTTGACAGCCATGAGAGTGTCCATCGTTTCACCCGACTGGGAAACGGAGACGATGAGGGTGTTGTCTGAAATAACAGGTTCGCGGTAACGGAACTCGTGGCTCAACTCAACATCGACGGGAACTCGTGCCCACTTCTCGATCGCGTACTTTCCGACGAGGCCGGCATACGCTGCCGTGCCGCACGCGAGGATGACAATTCGGTCAACCGACACGAGTGATTCAGCGTCGATGCCGTCGATGTCAACACGTTCACCCTTGATTCGTCCAATGATGGTGTTGGCGACCGCGGCTGGCTCTTCGCTGATCTCTTTTGCCATGAACGAGCGCCAACCACCCTTGGTTGCGGCAGACGCATCCCAGGTAACGGTAAATGGCTCTGGGGTGACGCTGTTTCCGTCGAAATCAATCACCGCGACGTTGTCACGGGTGATCGTGACTATTTGGTCTTGGCCAATCGCGAGCGCCTTGTCGGTGAATTCGATGAACGCAGCGACGTCACTCCCGAGGAAGTTCTCGCCCTCGCCGAGCCCGATTACGAGTGGGGAGTTGCGGCGAGCGCCGACAACGACGTCCGGTTCGTCGGCGTGAAGCACGAGAAGAGTGAACGCGCCCTCTAGGCGGTTGACGACGACGCGCAAGGCGTCGGTGAGATTGTGGGTCTCGCTGAACGCACGGCCGACGAGGTGGGCGGCAACCTCAGAGTCGGTTTCACTCGTGAATACAATTCCCTGTTCGAGGAGTTCAGCCTTGAGCTCTGCGTAATTCTCGATGATTCCGTTGTGAATGAGCGCGAGCTTGCCGTCATCGGCTAGATGGGGGTGAGCGTTGATGTCGTTGGGCGCGCCGTGCGTCGCCCAACGCGTGTGCCCGATACCCGTGTGCCCGTCGTGAATGGGGTTGGCAACGAGCTCGTCACGAAGCTCCTGAAGTTTTCCCGATCGCTTGCGCGCCTCGAGCCCGTTTGAGAGAACCGCAATTCCGGCGGAGTCATATCCCCGATATTCGAGTCGGCCGAGGCCACCGAGGAGAACTGCCTCCGAGCCGCGTGGCCCAACATATCCAACGATTCCGCACATGACTTCAGTCTAAACGAGCCACTCGGTCGGAGTATCGTTGTGACGATGTCTGCCAACTCTTCCGTCCCAACGCCGTTTTACGAGATTCCTCGTGAGCGGTGGTCGCATTTGGCGTCGTCGATGGCCTCTCCGCTCACAGAGGCTGAGATCGATCGAATCCGCGGACTCGGAGATGCTCTCGATATCGACGAAGTGTCAAGCATCTATGTGCCGTTGACTCGTCTTCTTTCGATGTACGCAAAGGCCGCTCGCGAAACTCACACGATGACATCCGAGTTTCTCGGATCGACCCACACCCACACCCCGTTCGTGATTGGTGTCGCCGGCTCGGTAGCCGTGGGAAAATCGACCGTGTCGCGATTGTTGCGCGAACTCCTGTCACGCGACCCGGAGACTCCGTCCATTGCACTTGTCACGACAGACGGATTCTTGTACCCCAACGCCGAACTCGAGCGTCGCGGTATCGCTGATCGCAAGGGCTTCCCTGAGTCTTACGATCGTGGGGCTCTTCTCCGCTTCGTAACTGACATCAAATCGGGAGTGGACCTCGTGACGGCCCCGGTGTACTCGCACCAGTCGTACGACATCGTCGCTAACGAAATAGAAACGGTCCGTCGCCCCGACATTCTCATCATCGAAGGGCTTAACGTTTTGCAGCCGCCAACGACAGGCCAGAATCTTGCGCTGTCTGATCTGTTCGACTTCGGAATCTATGTTGACGCCGAGACCTCCGCGATTCGTCACTGGTACGTCGAGCGATTCCTTCAACTGCGGCAAAGCGCGTTTGCTCGCGAGGATTCGTATTTCCACCGATTCGCGTCGCTGAGCGATGCGGAGGCAGCCGATATCGCGCTGGGATTCTGGAACGCGGTCAACGAACCCAACCTTGTCGACAACATCGCGCCAACGCGCTCTCGGGCAACGCTTATCCTCCACAAGGAGAAAGACCACACGGTCTCCTCGGTTTCACTCCGCAAGGTTTAGAGAGCGAGCTGCGCGGTGACGAGATCCGCGATGCGGGTTGCCACGCTCGTCGCGTGCTCCATCGTCGCTGCTTCCACCATGACACGAACGAGTGGCTCCGTTCCGCTCGGTCGAAGCAAAATGCGCCCCGTGTCCCCGAGTTCGGTCTCCAGTTCCATGACGAGGTCGTGAATGTCTTTGGCCGATGCGAGCGTTGTGTGGTCGACGTTCTTCACATTGAGGAGAACTTGCGGGAGAGCAGTCATGACGGTCGCGAGTTCTGCAATGGTCTTGCCCGTCCGCGCCATCTCTGCCACCAGGTGAAGACCGGTCATGAGCCCATCGCCCGTCGTTGCGTGGTCACGGAAAATGATGTGCCCAGACTGCTCACCGCCGAGGTTGAATCCGTGTGCTTGCATCTCTTCGAGCACGTAGCGATCGCCAACCGCGGTTCGCTTGAGTTCAATTCCGGCTGCATCGAGAGCAATTTCCAACCCGAGGTTGCTCATGACCGTGGCGACCAGAGTCGAGTCCTTGAGAAGCCCACGACGGTTCATCGACGTCGCGAGAATGGCCATGATGTGGTCGCCATCGATTTCGTTGCCATCGGCGTCGACCGCGAGGCAACGATCCGCGTCTCCGTCGTGCGCGATTCCGATGTCAGCGCCGGTTTCGCGAACTGTGGCTTGAAGGAGGGCCAAATCAGTTGAGCCGCACCCCTCATTGATGTTCAGTCCGTCGGGGTCGCTGCCAATTGCTGTTACCTGTGCTCCGGCGTCCTTGAAGGCTCGAGGTGAAATCCCAGCAGCGGCACCGTTTGCGCAGTCGACGACGACGTGGAGACCGTTTAGTGAGACGTCCAGAGTGGCAAGCAGGTGAAGAACGTATCGATCTTCGGCGTCAGCAAAGCGGCGGATTCGCCCGACGCCATCGCCAATCGGTAGAAGGCGCCCGCCCTCGAGTTCCTTTTCGATGCGGTCCTCGACCTCGTCGGGAAGCTTGGTACCGCCGAACGAGAAAAACTTGATGCCGTTGTCCGGTGCCTTGTTGTGTGACGCGGAAATCATCACACCAAAGTCAGCGCGGATATCCTCGACGAGAAAAGCTGCGGCGGGAGTCGGAAGAACCCCGGCATCGAGAACGTCGATCCCAGAACTCGCAAGCCCAGCGGAAACGGCGGCAGCAAGAAACTGGCCAGAAATCCGAGGATCCCGAGCGACTACAGCAATCGGCTTTCGACCTTCCGCGCGCACTTCTTCCGCGTGGCGGCCGCGCGTGAGAACCTGCGACGCTGCTTGAGCGAGGCGAAGTGCGAGATCGGCCGTGAGATCCCTGTTGGCAAGCCCACGGACTCCATCGGTCCCAAAGAGACGCGACATTGGTTGTTCGCCGATTAACGCTTCGAGTACTGAGGGGCCTTGCGGGCCTTCTTGAGACCAGCCTTCTTGCGCTCCTTGATGCGTGAGTCGCGTGACAAGAAACCGGCCTTCTTCAGCGTCGGGCGGTTGTTTTCGGCATCAATCTCGTTGAGAGCGCGCGCAATTCCCAGGCGCAGTGCACCTGCTTGACCCGACGGTCCGCCACCCGAGATGCGGGCGATGACATCGTAAACAGCGCCGAGTTCAAGAACCGTGAACGGGGACTTGATGAGCTGCTGGTGAAGTTTGTTCGGGAAATACGCTTCAATCGAGCGACCGTTCACGGTCACAGCACCGGTTCCGGGAACGAGACGGACGCGAGCAATCGCTTCCTTACGTCGTCCGACCGCTGCACCCGCAACCGACAGCGCGAGCTTCGGTGCCTTACCCGCTGACGCGGTGGTTTCGCTTACTTTTGCCAATGTTCTAATCCTTTTCTCGGCGCTTACTGCGCGACCTGGTCGAAAACGTAAGGTTTGGGCTGCTGGGCAACGTGGGGGTGCTCTGCACCCGCGTAGACCTTGAGCTTGCGGTACTGGTCAGCACCCAACGAGTTCTTGGGAAGCATTCCGCGGATCGCCTTTTCAACGGCGCGAACGGGGTGCTTTTCGAGCAACTCCGAGTACTTCATCGCCGAGAGCCCGCCCGGGTAACCCGAGTGGCGATACGCCATCTTCTGGCTGAGCTTTGAGCCGGTCAATGCAACCTTCTCTGCGTTGACAACGATGACAAAGTCACCCATGTCCATGTGCTGAGCAAAGGTTGGCTTGTGCTTGCCGCGGAGAAGAACAGCGGCGTGGCTCGCCAAACGACCAAGGACAACGTCCTGTGCGTCGATGATGATCCATTCGCGCTGAATATCAGCGGGCTTGGGTGAGAATGTACGCGTCACGGTAGTAGCGCTTTCGGTTCGAGTCGTTCGTGAATCCCACTCCGGTGAGGTTTTCTAGGGAAAACTTCGGTGGAGGGCTCAACCAGGTGCCCGGTTAGGCACCAAGGTTCAATAATAGTGAGAGTTTGCCGTCGGGTCAAACCACGGGTCGACGGTCACGGGTCAAGACAGCGCGTGCGCCCATCTCTTCCGCTGACGGATAGCCGACCTCGACGAGGGTGAGTCCGTGCGGTGGGAGCACGATGAAGGCTGCGGTCCGCAGACGCTGGTCCCTCAGTGTGACCGCATCCGAGGCGGCCAACCTGCCTCTGCCGACGGCAACGCTCATGCCAACGAGATTGCGAACCATGTTGTGGCAGAACGCATCACCCTGGATTGTCGCGACGAGCGATCCGTCCGTGTCGCGAACCCAGTCGAATCGTTGCAGTTCGCGGACGCTCGTCGAACCGGGGCGAGGTCGGCAGTACGTCGTCCAGTCGTGCAAACCAATCACTGAATTGGCGGCTGCGTTCATCGCATCAAAGTCGAGAACGCCGTCAATCCAGTGCGTGTAACGGGCGTTCCGTGGGTCTCGCGGTGCGCTCTCGTCAGAGATGCGGTACTCATAGCGTCGGAACAGGGGTGAAAAACGAGCATCAAACCCTGCTGGTGCTTCAATGACCGAATGAATCACAATTCCGCTGTTCGCCAAGAACGAGTTGAGCCGTCCCGTGAGGACGGCAGGAGCCTCGCCAAACTCAAGGTCAACGTGAACGACCTGACCAATCGCGTGAACCCCGGCGTCTGTTCGGCCAGCCACAATCGTGTTGACCTCAGGGGCGCGGGTGACTGTGGCGAGAGCGTCCTCGAAGGTGCCTTGAATCGTTGGTAGGTCTGGCTGTTTTGCCCACCCCGAAAAGTCGGTGCCGTCGTAGGCGAGATCAATACGCAACCGCATCGCTTCTCCTCCTTAACGACAATAGGCCCGAGGATTCCCCGGGCCCATCATCAGTGAATTACTTTTCGTCGCCCTCGGCTG
>CAXNHY010000034.1:0-8856 GCA_964202425.1 Microbacteriaceae bacterium MWH-Ta3
GAGAATCGAAATCTCGTGTTCGGGGCTCGGTCCACCGAACACCACAGCCCAGGGTCGAGCGCTCATACGATTCCGATCGGCTCCTCTGCCCAGGAGCGTGACTATGCGTAATGGTCGGGCAGGTCGTTTTCTACGAGAATAACGCCAGACTCCCCGGCTCGCTGGAGCGCATCGCTCATCGCGTCGGTGCGGTTCGCGAAAACTTTCGCCGACGAGTGCCCTTTCGAGAGCGCTTTCCTATTCGTGAACCCAACGATTGACAGCGAACCACCGGCCGCCTCAATCTGTTCAGCGAATGCGCGATTGCGATCCGCTTGAACTTTGCCGAGTTCAATCATCCCCGGTGTCACAACGATAAATTCTCCGCCGCGTTCCTTCGCCATTGCGGCCCCACCCTCCACGGCTCGGGCTGCACCAAGCGGATTGGCGTTATACGAATCGTCGATGATGATCGCACCCGATGGTGCTTGCTGGGGCTCAGCTCGATGCGCAGCGGTCGGGAGTGATTGCAGGCGGGCAGCCAATTGCTCGAGCGGTACGCCCATCGCGTGTGCAATTCCCAGTGCGACGGCTACATTCACTGCGTGGCCCACGCCCGAAATCACGACGGGCACTGTTCCGCCGGAGATGGTCGCGAGCGACGTCTCTGGGTCGACGGACACGTCAGCTGGGCTTCCCGTTGCAGAGACGCGAACAACGCGCTTGCCCTCTCCCTCGCAGCGGTCAGCGAGTCGCGCGAGGTCGGGGTCATCAATCGGAAGCACGACCGTCTTCGCGTTCTCAACGATTTCGCTCTTGGCGCGCAAAATTGTCTCGCGAGTCTTCATGCGTTCCAGGTGTGCCTCGCCAATGACCGTGATGGCGGCAATGTCCGGCGGGAATGACTCGCATAATCGACGAATCTCGCCTTCCCCAAAAATGCCCATTTCTGCGACGAACACCTCTGTGCCAGGGGTGAGTTTGTCGTTCACGGCGCGCGCGAGACCCAATAGGTTGTTGAAGGAGGCTGGGCTTGGCACAACAGAGAACTTCGCACCGACGAGGTGGGCAATATAGCCCTTCGTCGACGTCTTGCCATAGGAGCCAGTAACGGCAACAACCGTCGGATTCACCTGTCGAAGTTTCTTTTGTGCGGCAATCAGCCACTTTTTCGACAACGCCTTTTCAATGGGGTTCGCAATCGCCAAAGCAATGTCCATCGAGGTCGGGGCAAATCGTGCGGGCGTGATGAGAGCGATGAGAAAGAAAGCCCCGACGACCCAGGGTGAGGTGGCATTACCTCCCGGGTCTCCGAACGACAGAGCAAAGACTGTCGTCGCAAGGCTTACCGACAACACAGCGAGCCCAACAACCGTCGAGACAAACCACACGATGAGCCACATCACGGCGAGGCGCTTGGCGCGCGATGTCCACTGAAGTTTCGACGTCGTTCCTCGGAAGCCGAGACCCCATGGCCACAACGCTGAGATGCCCACTGCCGCAGCCGCCGCGACGGTCGACCACGGTTCGAAGACAAGATCCATGGTGCCGAGCGCCAACAGTCCTGCTCCCATGGTTAGCGTCGCAATCAACGGCCATCGAGAAGTCGGGCGCGACCGGCCCCACCCGGCAGCGATGCGCTCAGTCCACCCAAACACGTAGTGCTCGCGTTGGGCAACCCGAATCCACTTGACCCCGATGAAGCTCGTAAAGACCAGGTAGGTGGCAAGAATTACGAGTCTCTCTAATCCCAGATCACCCATTACAAGGCCTCCTCAACTGCGCGGCGAACAGCGGAGCCCAGCCCTGGCGTCAGCAGATGCGCCTCGCCCTGCACAACAGTCCAGGTTGCTCCACGAATTCTCTCCGACGCAATCTTGCCGGCGGCGGTCGGTGCGGCTGTGTCGTTCTCTCCCCACACCAGCCAGGTTGGGCAGGTTACGGCTGCGAGATCGTCGTCGTAGTTTTCATTCACTGTCTTCACCATGATGTCGCGCATGATTCCCTGTGCGGCGTTGTAGTCAGCACTTCCAGCCGAACGCCGACGGGATTCCATAGCTGAATCTGAAAGGATTCCCACTCGATTCGCCCACTTGGCAATTCGATAAGCCAGCGTCGGTTTTGCCGGAGGAGTGGCTCGAACGAGCGGTGCACCCGTCAGCACCAAACCGGAGACAAGCTCTGGGTGTTTCGCAGCGAGACGAACCGCCACACGACCGCCGAATGAGTGGCCCACAACAACAACGGGGGCGAACGGTTCGATTGCCTCTGCAACGAGATCTGCGTAGTCGGTGGTTCCCCACACGGCATTGGGTGCCGCTGTCGGGCCAAACCCTGGAAGGTGAATTGCGGCAGCGTCGAGTCCCGCGAGTACTGAGACGAAGTCGGCGCCCGACCGAGCCCAGCCGTGAAGCGCAACAACGCGCGGGGGGAACCCGCCGATGCGCTCGGCGAGCACCCGACCGTCAGCGAGCGCCTGAACCGCCATTACTCTTCCGCCGGTCCGCTCTTGTCCGTCGCGAGGTGCGGTGCGAGCTCACGCGGGTCGAGCGTTCCGCGAAGAACTCGTTGAACCTGGGTGACGATCGGCATTGAGACGTTCTTTGCGGCCGCGAGCGTCAAAATCGGGTCGACCGAGGACAATCCCTCTGCCGTCTGGTCCATTTGGCGGATGACCATGTCGTACGAATAGCCCTGACCAAGCAGGCGACCGGCTGTGTTGTTGCGCGACAGCGGCGATTCGCACGTTGCGATGAGGTCGCCGAGTCCGGCGAGACCCCACATTGTCTCTGGGCGGGCGCCGTACGCAGCAGCAAACGCCGACAGTTCTGACAGTCCACGCGTGATGATGGATGCCTTCGTGTTGTCGCCGTACCCAACGCCGTCCGCGATTCCGACGGCGACGGCGATGAGGTTCTTGAGAACGCCGCCGAACTCAGTTCCCGCGACGTCGTTATTGGTCAGTGCAGTGAAGTAGTGACTTGTGCTGAGAGCGGCTATGTGGGTTGCCACATCGTGATTGACCGACGACACGACGGACGCCGACGGTTCGGCGCGCGCAATTTCGAGAGCCAGATTGGGCCCTGACAACACAGCAATCCGCTCGACGTCGACAAATCCGGCTTGGGCGATGACTTCACTCATTCGCAACCCGCTGGCGCGTTCTACGCCCTTCATCAACGAAACGACGGGGACGTCGCCCTTGAGCATCCCGTCCATGTCGTCGAGCAGTCCGCGAAGTGACTGTGACGGCACCGACAGAAAGATTGCGTCGGCCCCAGCCAGAGCGACGGGAAGGGATGTCGACGCGGTGATGGACAGCGGGAGGTTGATGCGTTGCAGGTACCGGGTGTTGCGGTGCGTTTCGTTGATCTCTTGGGCGATTTCATCGCGTCGAGCCCACAACTGCACATTGTTCCCCGCATCGGCGAGGACTTTGGCGAAGGTTGTTCCCCACGCACCTGCTCCGAGCACCGCGACGGTTGTCACTAGAACTTCCCCGTTGTTGTTTGGTTGTGTTCGAGCGGGTCCCAGCGCTTGTCTGGAGCCGACTCGCCCCTCAATTGTGCCTGCAGCTCGGTGATGGTGTTCATGAGGATGAGAGTCGCTTGCGTGAGAATCTTCTGGTCGATCGGCTTGCCTTTGAAAGGCGAGAGGTCAATGGGCTTACCGATGAGGACATCGATGGGGGTTCGCGGGAAGAACTTGAGGCGGCCAGAGTAGCGGGGCATGAGCTTCGCGGTTCCCCAGTGCGCGGCGGGGATGAGTGGGAGGCCGGCATCGAGTGCCATTCGCACGGCTCCCGTCTTGCCACGCATGGGCCAGAGCTCTGGGTCGCGCGTGAGTGAACCCTCTGGGTAGATGATGACACCGAGTCCCTTTTCGGCGAGGTCACGCGCGGCCTTCATCGGCCCGAGCGCGCGCTGCTGACCATCTCGTTCGACGGGAATCTGACCGAGCCAGTGGAGGATTGAGCCCAGCACCGGAATGGCGAACAGTGACGATTTAGCCATGAACCTCGGGGTTCGACCCTGTTTCCACAGTGCGACGGCCATCACGACGGGATCGATTGCGCTGAAGTGGCATGGCGCGAGAATGAACGACCCTGACTTGGGGATGTTCTCTCCTCCCCGCACTCGAATGCTCGAAATCAAACCCATGAGCGGGAGGGCGACGCCGGCGATGAGTCTCCATCGCAGAGTTCGATCCTGATTCGGCATCGTTATCGTCCCCTAATCCGCGGTTTCAAAATCGGCACCGAGGTCTCGGAGCTTGTCAATGAAGTGTTCGTAGCCTCTCGCGATGATTCCGACATTGCTGATGGTGCTCGTCCCGTCAGCGGCCAACGCCGCGATGAGGTGTGAGAACCCGCCGCGAAGGTCAGGCACTCGGATGTCAGCTCCGTGGAGCGGAGTCGGTCCCGTGATCACAGCAGCTTGCTCGAGGGCACGGCGTGGAACACGTCGCGTGATCGAGGCGATGCCGTCCTGGTGAACGACGATGTTCGCCCCCATCGCATTGAGGGAATCCGTGAAGCCGAAACGATTTTCATACACCGTTTCGTGGACGATGGACTGCCCTTCGGCCTGTGACATCGCGACAACGAGAGGCTGTTGCCAGTCCGTCATGAATCCGGGGTGGACATCGGTTTCGACGATGACGGGCTTGAGTGGACCACCGGGGTGCCAGAAACGAATCCCGTCCTCCATGACCGTGAACTCGCCACCCACCTTGCGGAACACGTTGAGGAACGTCAGGAGTTCTGGTTGTTTGGCCCCTGCAACGAAAATGTCGCCCTTGGTTGCGAGCGCAGCGGCAGCCCATGACGCAGCTTCGTTGCGGTCAAAAAGTGCACGATGTTCGTAGCCTCCGAGGCGATCAACGCCCTCAATGAAGATGGTGCGATTAGGTTCGACCCAAATGACGGCGCCCATCTTCTGGAGGATCGAGATGAGGTCCATGATCTCGGGCTCAATCGCTGCGTTCTTGAGTTCGGTGACGCCTTCTGCGCGAACGGCCGAGAGAAGGACCTGTTCGGTCGCGCCAACGGAAGGGAACGGCAAATCGATCTCGGCGCCGCGAAGGCGTTCCGGCGCGGTGAGGTGAATCCCTTGTGGAAGTTTGGTGACCTTGGCGCCAAACGCACGGAGGGCATCGAGGTGGAAGTTGATCGGGCGGTCGCCGATTCGGCAGCCGCCAAGGTCGGGAATGAAGGCTTCCCCGAGTTGGTGGAGAAGCGGTCCACAAAACAGGATGGGAATTCGACTCGAGCCGGCGTGAGCGTCGATCTCGGCAAAGTGGGCGCTCCGCACATTGCTCGGGTCCATCGTGAGCTCGCCGTCGCCCGTGTCGGTGATTCGCACACCGTGAGCTTCGAGCAACCCCCTGACGATTGCAACGTCCGAGATTGCTGGCACTCCGCGCAAAACGGACGGCCCGTCACCGAGCAGCGCGGCGACCATCGCTTTGGTTACGAGGTTTTTCGCTCCGCGAACATCAACGCGACCGATCAGCGGTTTGCCACCGTGAATGGTGATCGTGTCGACGTTTAGGCCTACACGCTCCCCTTGACGCTTGGCGTCATCGCTCAAGGTTGTCATCGAGCTGGCAACGTCGTCGGGCGCCACGATTCGCGGTGCGTTTCGAAGGCGTCAATTGCGCCTTCGTGGCGGAGTGTCAGTCCAATGTCGTCGAGCCCCTCCATCAGGCGCCAACGGGTGTAATCGTCGATGTCGAATGGGCTGTGCACATCCCCACACGATACCGACCGGTTGACCAAATCAACCGTCACTTCGATCCCAGGTGCGGCGTCGATTGCCGCCCAGATGTCGTGAACGACAGACTCAGGAACGACTGCGGTGAGCAAACCCTGTTTTCCCGAGTTCCCACGGAAGATGTCTCCAAAGCGCGGAGCAATCACAGCGCGGAACCCGAAATCACGCAGCGCCCAGACGGCGTGCTCGCGCGACGAGCCCGTTCCGAAATCCATTCCAGCGACGAGAACTGTTCCGTGCGTGAAAGGCTCCTTGTTGAGAACGAAGTCGGCGTCTTGCCTCCATCGCTGAAAGAGCGCGTCGTCAAACCCGGTCTTGGTTACCCGCTTGAGGAATTCGGCGGGGATGATTTGGTCGGTGTCAACGTTGCTGCGCGTTAGCGGAACACCGATTCCCGTGATTGACGTGATGGGTTCCATGGCTTAGCTCACATCCCAGGGGCTCGCGAGCGTCCCCTTGATGGCCGTCGCAGCAGCGACGAGCGGAGAGACGAGATGGGTTCGCCCGCCGGCGCCCTGGCGGCCTTCGAAGTTGCGGTTCGAGGTCGACGCGCATCGCTCGCCAGGCTGCAATTGGTCAGGATTCATGCCGAGACACATCGAACACCCAGCGAAACGCCACTCGCCGCCGAAGTCTTCGACAATCTTGTCGATTCCTTCCGCTTCCGCTTCAAGTCGAACTCGTGCCGAGCCGGGAACAACCATGAGCTTCACGCCGTCGGCAAGTTTCTTGCCCTTGATGACGCTCGCGAAGGCGCGCAAATCTTCGATTCGCGAATTCGTGCACGAGCCCATGAACACCTGATCGACGGGAATTGCCTTCATCGGCGTTCCGGGTGCGAGGTCCATGTACTCGAGCGCGCGTTCAGCTGCTGCTCGTTCGTTGGGGTCTGCGATGTCCGCTGGGTTGGGCACGGTGTCAGACAGCGCGACGCCCTGGCCAGGGTTAGTCCCCCACGTGACGAAAGGCTCGAGCGCGCTGCCGTCGATGATGACCTCAGCGTCGAAGGTCGCGCCCTCATCAGTTGGGAGAGTTTTCCAGTATTCGACGGCAGCATCCCAGTCGGCACCCTGTGGCGCGTGCGGACGCCCCTTCAGGTACGCGAATGTCGTTTCGTCTGGCGCAACCATTCCCGCTCGAGCGCCTGCTTCGATGGACATGTTGCAGATCGTCATGCGACCTTCCATCGAGAGCTCCTCGATGGCAGTGCCGCGATATTCGAGAACATATCCCTGGCCGCCACCCGTGCTGATTTTCGCAATCACCGCGAGGATGATGTCCTTCGCGGTCACGCCGTCGCGAAGGTGTCCGTTGACGGTAATTGCCATCGTCTTGAACGGAGTGAGGGGAAGTGTCTGAGTCGCGAGGACATGTTCGACCTCGGATGTGCCAATTCCGAACGCCATCGCTCCGAAAGCACCGTGTGTCGAAGTGTGGCTATCGCCGCAGACGACGGTGATTCCCGGCATTGTTAGCCCCAATTGCGGGCCAACCACGTGAACAATCCCTTGTTCAATGTCACCGAGGGAGTGCAAGCGGATGCCGAACTCTTTCGCGTTCGATCGAAGTGTTTCAATTTGAGTTCGCGACGTTTGATCGGCGATTTGAGCCGTGATGTTGAGCGTCGGAGTGTTGTGGTCTTCCGTTGCAATCGTCAGATCGGGTCGACGGACAGGTCGGCCAGCCAAACGAAGGCCGTCGAACGCCTGCGGGCTCGTCACCTCGTGCACTAAGTGCAGGTCGATGTAGATGAGGTCAGGTTCGCCGTTTTCGCCCGTGACAACGCGGTGCGACTCCCACACTTTCTCTGCGAGAGTGCGGGGCTTCGTCAAGCCCGTGGCGTCGGCGTTCATCTCGCTGAGTTTATCAGCGTGACACCTAGTGTTTCGCGGCTGCCTCGCGCTGTGCTTCCCTGCGGGTACGGATGATGCTGGCGACAACCGCGAGGGTGAGCGTCGAAACAATCACCGTGAGAGAGAGCCAGGTTGGAATCTCGGGGATGATTTCAACGTGCTGTCCACCGTTGATGAACGGAAGTTCGTTCTTGTGGAGTGCGTGGTTGAACAGCTTGAACCCGATAAACCCGAGAATGATCGCGATTCCGTGTCCGAGGAAGTGGAGACGGTCGATGAGGTCGCCGAGGAGGAAGTACAGCTGTCGAAGTCCCATGAGGGCCAAGATGTTGCAGGCGAACACGAGGAACGGGCTGGTTGTGATTCCGAAAATCGCGGGAATCGAGTCGAGCGCGAAGATGAGGTCGATGGTGCCGAGCGACACGAGAACAAGAATCGCCGGGGTGAAGAACTTCTCTCCCTTGACCATCACTCGCCAGCGATCGTCGTCACGCCACTCGGGGTGAACCTTGAGAACCTTCTTGAGCCACGTGATGACGAAGTTGTCTGAGCCGCTACCGTGCTCGTCTTTTTCGCGAATTTGCTGGATTCCCACCCAGACCAGATACGCGCCAAAGATGTAGAAAAGCCACGAGTAGCTTTCGAGAAGCTGAGCGCCGACCACGATAAAGATTCCGCGGAAGATGAGGGCGAGGACGATTCCAAGCATGAGCAATTCTTGTTGCATCTTTTTGGGGACGCGGAACGACGCCATGATGATGAGGAAGACGAAGATGTTGTCGACCGAGAGTGAATACTCCGTCAACCACCCTGCGAAGAATTGAAGCCCGAGCTCGGTGCCGTTGAGTCCGGCGCCGTTTGCGACGTTGATGATGAGGATTCCGAACACGATGGCGAGCCCGACATAAAACGAAATCCACAGTGCGGATTCGCGCGTCGACGGGATGTGAGGGCGGCGAACCACGAGAACGAGATCGAACAGAAGGATGGCGAGCATCACGCCGAGGGCGGTGGCTTCAAACCAGAAGGGCAGAGTTGTATCGAACACGTCGTAAGGCTATCAGCGCGACCTTGAGAGAACGCTAAGAATGCACAAAGCCTCCGACAGTGACTATCGGAGGCGTTCGTGACCCCAGCGGGATTCGAACCCGCGTTACCGCCGTGAGAGGGCAGCGTACTAGGCCGCTATACGATGGGGCCGCGTGCAACAGTTGCCAGTATCGCACAGCGCGCGGCACGGGCGCAAACCG
>CAXNHY010000035.1:0-8576 GCA_964202425.1 Microbacteriaceae bacterium MWH-Ta3
CCGATTCTCCGCGACTATCGAGTGTTCGGGCGCGTAACCCCCGACCAAAAGCGGCACATCATGGCCGCACTCCAATCCCAGGGCCGGGTTGTTGCCATGATCGGTGACGGAGTCAACGACGCTCTCGCTCTCAAACACGCGGATCTCGGCATTGCGATGGGGTCCGGTGCGTCAGCGACGAAAGCCGTGGCCAACGTTATTCTTCTCGACGGACAATTCGCCGCCCTTCCGGGAATAGTTGACGAAGGCCGAAAAGTCATCGCCAACATTGAGCGTCTCTCCAGACTGTTCCTCACCAAGACGGTGTGGGCGATGATTCTGGCCGTCGTGTTTGGCCTAACTCTTGCTGCGTACCCGTTCGAACCTCGCCAACTCTCTGCCGTCGACTTTTTCACCATCGGAATCCCAGCTTTCCTTCTCGCGCTCCTTCCCAACGCAAAGAGGTATCTGCCAGGTTTCCTTGAACGATCGTTGTGGTTCGTTGCACCAACCGGAATGGTCACCGCCGCGGCGGTACTCACACTGGATTCGATCATTCGGCTCAACGGGTCGTGGTCGGAGACGGAATCTCACACGGGAATCTCTCTACTCCTCGGAATTACGGGTCTATGGGTGTTGGCACTCCTTGCTCTCCCGCTGGACCGAAACCGAATCGCGATAGTTGCTGGAATGGTCGCGGCGGCAATCGGAGTCTTCCTTATTCCGCCAATCGCTAGCTTCTTCGGGTTCACACTCCTTTCGGCCCCCCAGTTCGGGATGGTGGTGGCCATCGGAGGGGTCGCAGTCGCGTTTATCTCGCTGATCACATGGCTTATCGATCACCGTCATCCAGCGGGGTCGAACGGATAGACTCGTGGAGTTGCGGGGAGCCTCGCACCACCCGCCCACGTGATATCAAGGAAATGCCGTGTCTCAATTCACTTTCCTCAAAGGTGACAAGAATTGGTGGCGCCAAGCCGTCGTGTATCAGGTGTACCCCCGCTCATTCAAAGACGCCAACGGCGACGGAATCGGCGACCTCCGCGGAATCATCTCGAAGGTTCCCTACCTCGCCAGCCTCGGAATCGACGCCGTGTGGATGAGCCCGTTTTACCCCTCGGCGCTCGCTGACGGTGGATACGACGTTGACGACTACAGAGACATCGATCCGCGAATCGGCACACTCGCTGAATTCGACGAACTCGTCGACGAACTCCACAAGGCAGGAATTAGGCTCATCGCCGACATCGTGCCGAACCACAGTGGTTCAGGGCACGTGTGGTTCCAAGCTGCGCTCAAGGCCGGCCCCGGTTCGCCCGAGCGGGAGCGCTACATCTTCCGAGACGGCAAGGGTGAAAACGGCGAGATTCGCCCGAGTGAGCTGTCAAGCCACTTCAGCCCAACCGGCTGGACGCGCGTTATCGAACCAGACGGCAAGCCTGGCCAGTGGTACATGCACCTCTTCACGGCGGAGCAGCCCGACTGGAACTGGGATCACCCCGACGTTCGCGCCGACTTTGAGAAGACGATTCGCTTTTGGTGCGACCGCGGTGTCGACGGATTCCGCGTCGATGTTGCCCACGCGATGATCAAGAACCTTGCGAACGGCCACCTCCCCGAGCGCGATTCGTACGACCTCGCGGTGATGAAGAACGACGGCACCGACGACATCTTTGACCGCGACGAGGTTCACGAGATCTTCGCGTCGTGGCGGAAAATCTTCAACGAATATGACCCACCGCGGATGGGTGTCGCGGAAGCGTGGGTACACGCCAACCGTCGCCCCGCTTACGCGAGCGAAAAAGGCTTGGGCCAAAGCTTCAACTTCGACATGCTCGGTTGTGGCTGGGATGCCGCAAAGGTCAAGGAGATTGCCAAGTACAACCTCACCGCAGCCGCCCAAACGGGCAGCAGCACAACGTGGGTGCAGGACAACCACGACGTTATTCGTCACGTCACGCGGTTCGGGTTGCCCGAAGTCTCAAACTTCACCGAGTGGTACAAGGACAATCGATTCACGGCGGATGTCGACATCGCGCTGGGAACTGCTCGTGCCAACGCGTTCAGCATGATGCTTTTGGCCCTTCCTGGAAGCACATACATCTATCAGGGGGAAGAACTCGGACTTCCCGAAGTTCTTGATATCCCTGCTAACGACATGCAAGACCCTCAGTTTTTCCGCAATCCGGATGTTGGCATGAGCCGTGACGGTTGCCGAGTGCCGATTCCGTGGTCGCGCACCGGCTCGTCCTTCGGGTTCGGCTCGGCAGGAGCTCACCTTCCGCAGCCGAAATGGTACGGCGAGTATTCCGTTGAGGCTCAAGCCGATGACGAGTCGTCAACATTGGAGTTGTACCGTTCGGCTCTCGCAACGCGCGCCCAGCTCCTCACCGATGAGTCGATCACGTGGAAGAACCACTTCTTCAACCCGACTCTCGTGCATTTCATCCGCGCGAACGGCTGGCACTCCATCACGAACTTCGGCAACAAGCCCGTTTCGCTCCCGACCGGTGCCGTGATTCTGGCGAGTCAGCCGCTCATCGACGGCAAACTCGGCCCCAACACGACGGCATGGGTTGTCGGGGAGTCCTCGGAGGGCTCGTCGATGGATGCTGCAACCATGTTGCTTCTCGGCGGTGCAATCGAGGGTAGCTCCGGAACCGCCGGTTCTGACGGTGGCGGCTACGGCGGCGATGGCGGCGCAGCAGGCGACTAACGTACAATTGCGATAGCCCCTCGCGTGGCGCCACCCAGGCCAACTCCCCCAGGACGGAAACGGAGCAAGGGTAACCCGGCTCTGGCGGGTGCGCGAGGGGTCTTTTTTCTGGCCACATTGTGCTCGATTGACAAATCCACCGCGCCCGCCAACGAATGGGGGTGCTGGCAGGTAATCTCGGAGAGTGGCAGTCGCACTTTATCGTCGTTACCGACCCGAATCGTTCGAAGAACTCATCGGGCAATCACAGGTAACTGACCCGTTGCGCGTTGCACTTCGGAATAACCGAGTCAATCACGCCTATCTGTTTAGCGGACCCCGCGGCTGCGGGAAAACCACGTCGGCTCGAATTCTTGCCCGTTGCCTCAACTGTGCTGAAGGACCGACAGACACCCCGTGCGGAAAGTGCGCGAGTTGCGTTGAGTTGAGCCGCGACGGCTCCGGATCAATTGACGTCATCGAGATCGACGCCGCGAGCCACAACGGTGTCGACGATGCTCGTGACCTGCGCGAACGCGCCGGCTTTGCCCCTTCGCGAGACCGTTACAAGATTTACATCCTCGATGAGGCGCACATGGTCACGCAGCAGGGATTCAACGCGCTCCTCAAAATCGTTGAAGAACCACCGGAGCACGTCAAGTTCATTTTTGCGACGACGGAGCCAGAAAAAGTCATCGGAACAATTCGGTCGAGAACTCACCACTACCCGTTCCGGTTGGTTGCTCCAGCGACGATGCTCGAATACGTCACCCAGTTGTGCGTCGAGGAAAAGGTTGAGGTTGAAGACGGGGTCCTTCCGCTCGTGATTCGGGCTGGGGGCGGGTCCGTGCGAGACACTCTCTCGTTGCTTGACCAGATCATCGCCGGTTCTGAAAACGGCAAAGTTTCGCGCGACCGAACCAACAACCTTCTCGGATACACACCGAGCGAGCTTCTCGACGAATCCCTCGATGCTGTCGGGCGGGGGGATTCGAGCACTGCGTTCTCTGTGATCGACCGCGTGGTTCAGACCGGAAGCGACCCGCGGCGATTCGTCGAGGATGTTCTCGAACGCTATCGCGACCTCGTAATCGTTGATGCGACGGGCGACGGGGCTCAGGCAGTCCTCCGCGGAATTCCCGCCGACGAAGTGGACCGCATGCGGGCGCTCTCCACGCTCTACGGTTCACGGGCACTCTCTCGGGCCGCCGACATCGTCAACGAAGCGCTGTCGAACATGACCGGCACGACCCCACCGCGAATTCACCTCGAACTGATGATTGCGCGGTTGTTGGTTGAACGTGGGGCCGGCAATAGCCCCAGCGAATCACCGGCGCCCGTTGCAGTGGCAGCCCCGTCCGCACCAACAGCGCAAGCTTCAACGCCAGCAGAACCTGCCGCGCCGCCAGCACGACCCGCAGCCGCCGAGCCAACCGCTCCGCCCGTAGCCGACGCACCGACGGTCACCATGCCACCCGTTGCGGTGGCTGCTCCAGAGCCAAAGGTGCCACCCGCCGTCAACGAACAACCCGCAAAGGCCGCAACTGAGTCTGGTGCAGAGGGATTGGTGCTCTCCGACGTGACGGAGATTTGGGACGATGTCGTCGAAGACCTCAAAGAGAACCCGGGAGCGTGGGTCGTCGTGAACGCCGCAAAACCGGTTTCACTCGAGGGTGATGTGTTGCAGCTTGATTTCACCGACGCCGTATTCCTCGAACGGTTCAAAGAAAAGCCATCGAGCGGCACGGCAGTGTTCGAGGATCTTCGCGAGGCACTCATCGGCGCGCTCGGGATTCGGTTCAGGTTCGTGCCACGCGTTGGTTTAGGGATTCCGCTCACAGGGTCGACGCCTGCTGTGGCCCCGACTGCGGCACCCACTGAGCCAACGAATCCTTTTGTTGCGCAAGCAGAGGCCGACGCAGTCGCGCGTGCCGATTCTGCGCCGGTCGAACAGGTTGAGCCAGGCGTCGAACAAGTTGAGCCAGCCGTCGAACCAGTGGCGAAACAGGCCGAGGAACAGCGCGGTGAGGCCGTCGTTCGAGATCTTCTCGGCGCAACGCTCATCAACACGATCGACCGAGAGGTCGCCCCCGGTGCTCGATTCGTCGATGCGGATGACACGAGTGAATCGCTCTTTGCGTCGCCAGGGGACAACGCGACGGACACTGCGTCGGCTGAGACTCCACCGTCGGAACGCTGATCGTGTACGACGGAATTCTGCAAGAGCTTATTGACGAGTTCGGGCGCTTGCCCGGAATCGGGCCTAAGTCTGCTCAACGAATCGCATTTCACGTGATTCAAACCGAGGCGTACAACCCGAACCGCTTGTCGGAAATACTTGCCACCATCCGCGATGTTGTGAAGTTCTGTGCGGTGTGCGGCAACGTCTCGCAGGAAGAACAGTGCTCACTCTGTCGCGATCCGCGCCGAACCCGCGACACCATTTGCGTTGTCGAGGAAGCGAAAGATGTCGTGGCCATCGAACGAACCCGCCAGTACAAGGGTCTGTACCACGTCTTGGGCGGTGCAATCAGCCCCATCGATGGCATTGGTCCAGACCAACTCCGAATTGGAATGCTCCTTGAGCGGCTTCGCGACTCATCGATAACCGAGATCATCCTCGCGACCGATCCCAACGTCGAAGGTGAAGCGACGGCGACGTATTTGATCCGTTTGCTCGAGCCGCTGGGCATCCGGCTTACTCGTTTGGCCAGCGGACTTCCCGTCGGCGGTGACCTCGAATACGCAGACGAAATCACCCTCGGCCGCGCATTCCTACACCGCACCCGAGTGTCCGGAACCTAATCACCGCTAGAATTTAGGCAGGGCGGGCGACTTAGCGAACGCCTTTTGTTGTATCCAGTAGTGAAGTGAGTTCTGTGTCTCTCATTGTTCAAAAATTTGGCGGATCGTCCGTCGCGGATGCTGAAAGCATCACGCGTGTGGCGCGCCGAATTGTTGCAACTAAGGCACTCGGCCACGACGTCGTTGTCGCAGTTTCAGCAATGGGGGACACCACAGACGACCTCGTCGATCTCGCTCATTCCATTACCGACAGACCAGATCCGCGTGAGATGGACATGCTCCTCACGACGGGCGAACGAATTTCCATGGCGTTGCTTGCCATGGCCATCAAGAGTCTCGGGGTGGACGCCCGTTCGTTTACGGGAAGCCAAGCCGGAATGATGACGGACTCGCAGCACGGCGCGGCTCGAATCGTTGACGTAACGCCAGATCGCGTGCGCGAAGCGCTCGACGAGGGAGCCGTCGCAATCGTTGCCGGTTTCCAGGGCTTTAATCGTGATTCTCGCGACATCACAACGCTGGGCCGTGGCGGCAGTGACACAACGGCCGTCGCGCTCGCTGCCGCACTCGACGCAGAAGTGTGTGAGATTTATACCGACGTCGACGGGGTATTCACCGCGGATCCACGCGTTGTCCCCAAAGCGCACAAAGTCGATGTTGTGACCTATGAAGAGATGCTCGAATTGGCTGCGGCAGGGGCGAAGGTGTTGCACATTCGGGCTGTCGAGTACGCTCGACGCCATGGTGTGCGCCTGCACGTGAGGTCAAGCTTTAGTGATTCACAAGGGACGCTCGTCGTCGCGGAAAGAGGAAAGAACATGGAAGAACCCATCATCACGGGTGTCGCTGGCGACCTCAGTGTTGCCAAGGTGACGGTCATCGGTGTTCCCGATGTCCCCGGTAAGGCGGCCCAGATTTTTACGCTTGTAGCTGGTACGGGCGCCAACATCGACATGATTGTTCAGAACGTCTCTGCAGCCAACACGGGCCTCACCGATATTTCGTTCACGCTGCCGCGGACGGAAGGCGATGCTGTCGTCGAGACGTTGCGTTCGTCACAGGCTGACGTCGGATTTGCCGACGTTGCCTACGACGACAACATCGGTAAACTTTCGGTCGTAGGCGGAGGAATGCGAACCAACGCGGGAGTTTCCGCTCAACTTTTCACCGCGTTGTTTGAGGCGGGAATCAACATGGAGATGATCTCAACGTCGGAAATCAGAATCTCCGTCGTCACTCGCGGAGACGAGCTCAAGCATGCCATGGGAGTCGTTCACGCAGCGTTCGGTCTCGACGGAGACGTTGACGCCGTCGTTTACGCAGGGACGGGTCGATAAATGGGAGTTCGAATTGGTGTGGTTGGTGCGACGGGTCAGGTGGGCGCCGTTGTCAGAAAACTGCTCGACGAGCGGGACTTCCCGATTGATGAGATTCGCTTTTTCGCGTCGTCGCGCAGCGCAGGGAAGACCCTCTCGTTCCAGGGTCGCGATGTTGTCATTGAAGACGCAGAGACAGCAGACCCGACCGGTCTCGATATCGCGATTTTCTCGGCTGGGGCAACCCTGTCGAAGGCGCAATCGCCTCGATTTGCGGCAGCCGGCGTCATTGTGGTTGATAACTCGAGCGGCTGGCGAATGGACCCTGAAGTACCACTCGTCGTCGCCGAAGTAAACCCTCACGCAATCGATGACGCTGTCAAGGGAATCATCGCGAACCCCAACTGCACCACCATGGCGGCCATGCCGGTTCTCGGACCACTTCACAAAGAAGCCGGCTTGAAGCGACTTCAAATCTCCACGTACCAGGCTGTCTCTGGGGCTGGCCTCTCAGGTGGGGAAGAGCTTTCCACTCAGATTCATTCAGCTGTGTCACAGGATTTGATGGGGCTCGTTCACGACGGTTCGTCGGTCTCTATGCCGCCGGCTCAGAATTTCCCTGCAAACATTGCCTTCAACATCATTCCGCAGGCAGGGAATTTTGTTGACGACGGTTTGGGCGAGACGGACGAAGAGAAGAAGCTTCGGAACGAATCCCGGAAGATCTTGGAAATCCCGGACCTCGCCGTATCAGGAACGTGTGTCCGCGTTCCCGTGTTCACAGGCCACTCGCTGTCGATTCACGCTCAGTTCGAACGCCCGATTTCCCCAGAGCGTGCCCACGAAATTCTGGAGCCCGCGCCAGGCGTACAACTCGTAGACGTTCCGACGCCGCTCAAGGCAGCTGGGGCTGACCCGAGCCTCGTTGGGCGAATCCGTCAGGACCAATCGATTGCTGACGGTACTGGATTGGTGATGTTCATTTCGAACGACAACCTTCGCAAGGGAGCTGCGCTCAACGCGGTTCAAATCGCTGAGGCGATCGTCGACCGTAAGGGTCTCCGCTAACCGTTCGACGACCGCACGGCACGAAGCGCCATGGTCACAGCTGCGTACACGATGAACGCGGCAAGAAGTGCTTGAGCAGCGGCAACGGGGACAACCGTTGCAAGCCAGACACCTCCGAGTGACGTCACCGCGGCACCTGCGCCGAGGGCGATGCTGGGTTTGACGGGAAAGCTACTCGCCCGAACTGTGCTGATTGTTCCTGAGATTGCGGCAGGGATCATGGCAACCAACGACAATGCCTTGGCGTTGAGGTCGCTCACGCCGAACACAACAATGAGCACGGGGACGGCGATCAGCCCACCACCGACTCCGAGCAGTCCAGCGATGAACCCCATGACGCAGCCGAGTACGAATAGTTCAGCGGCTGTGCCCAGAGACCACTCGAGAAGGACATCACGGCTGGGGAGGGTGACGAAAACCATGATTGCTGTTGCCACAAGAACCGCGACAAACGCCCATCGAATTGCCCTCACGTTGAGCCTTCTCAGTGCGAGTGTTCCCAGAGGCGCCGTCAGGATTCCACCGACAGCGATTACGGTACCGAACAGGAGTTGATTGGGAGGAACGCTCTGCGAAGCGACAAACCCGAGCGCTCCGACGGCAGCGGTGGGGATGATGGCGGCGAGGGACATGACAGTCGCTGTTTTGTGCGCGACGGAAAGCAATGACACCAGCAGCGGAACCATGATGATTCCGCCTCCGACACCGAAAAA
>CAXNHY010000036.1:0-8324 GCA_964202425.1 Microbacteriaceae bacterium MWH-Ta3
CCGTCCGAGGAGCACCGCGAGAGCGACCAGCACAGTTATTACTCGAGGAACTCGCGGATGGTTTGTGAGCGCGAAGGGTGACGGAGTTTAGCCATCGTCTTCGATTCAATCTGGCGAATTCGTTCACGCGTGACGTTGAAGTTCTCTCCAATTTGGTCGAGAGTCTTTGGAATTCCGTCGCCAAGGCCGTAACGCATCCGGATAACACCTGATTCACGCTCTGAGAGCGAGTCCAACACGGATTCGAGCGCGACGAGAAGCATTCGGTTAGCCACAGCATCGAGTGGAACAACGGCTTCCGTATCTTCGATGAGATCGCCGAATTCAGAATCGCCGTCTTCGCCGAGAGGAGTGTGCAGTGAAATTGGTTCACGACCGTACTTCTGGACCTCGAGCACCTTCTCCGGTGTCATGTCGAGTTCGTGAGCCAATTCTTCAGGGTTGGGTTCACGACCGAGGTCTTGAAGCAACTGGCGCTGGACGCGCGCGAGCTTATTGATGACTTCAACCATGTGAACAGGGATTCGAATTGTTCGAGCCTGATCCGCCATCGCACGAGTGATTGCCTGGCGAATCCACCACGTTGCATACGTCGAGAATTTAAACCCCTTCGTGTAGTCGAACTTCTCGACGGCACGAATGAGACCGAGGTTGCCCTCTTGAATGAGGTCGAGGAACTGCATCCCGCGGCCCGTGTAGCGTTTCGCGAGCGATACAACGAGTCGCAGGTTTGCTTCGAGCAGGTGGCGCTTCGCACGCTCACCGTCGTCAGCAATGATTCGCAGTTCGCGGCCCTCGCGGGAATTGTTGCGCTTCGACGGAGGGAGTTTCGCCCACTTCTCCTCAGCAAACAACCCAGCTTCGATTCGAAGTGCAAGCTGAACTTCCTGCTCGGCGTTGAGGAGCGCGACCTTTCCAATTTGCTTGAGATAGTCCTTGACGGGGTCAGCCGTCGCACCGGTGATGAGGTTAGAAACTGGCTGGATTTCCTCGTCAGACGCACTGATTCGGATCGCACCGGTCGGGAGAGCTTCAACCATGACTGACTTCAGATCTTCTGCTTCATCATCGGTGATCTCAAGAACTTCGTCCGTCGCCGGTACCTCTGCGTCAACCTCAACTACGCCGTCTTCACCAACGGTGATTACGACATCAAATTCTTCGTCATCGATGAGAATTTCCGCCGCGTCGTCGCCAGCAGCTTTCGCAGCAGGCTTGGCAGGAGCCTTGGCAGGAGCCTTGGCGGCTGGCTTCGCAGGAGCCTTCGCGGCAGGCTTTGCGACAGGCTTCGCTGGTGCCTTCGCGGCAGGCTTTGCGACAGGTTTAGCAGGTGCTTTAGCCGCTGGCTCAGCAGGAGCCTTAGCAGCTGGCTTTGCGACAGATTTAGCAGGGGCTTTCGCCGCTGGCTTAGCAGGGGTTTTCGCAGCAGGCTTCGCTGGTGCTTTCTCCACTTTGGGATCAGCGGTCTTCTTGCCGAAGCCCCAGCGCTCCGCAAAACTCTTTCGTTCCGCCATATCGACATCCTCATTTCGGGCAGTAGGAAGCCCCGTGTCAAATCGGCGATGCCGACGACCCCGGGGGTACTCCCATCAGGGTAACACGGGCTGTTTAGTTGTCTGTCCCACCACGCGTGCGCAAGAAGCGTTCGAGTTCCGCCGCGAGCGAATCCGCACTCGGCATTTTCCCATCATCGTCGACAAACGGCGATGTTGGCGTGGTGTCCGCCATGAAGTTATCGTGGCGTTTTTCCAGTGACCCAACGACGTTCGCAAGTTCGTCGTTCTCGGCCACTTGGGTTGCAACCTCGACGAGGAAATCGCGACCTGACTCTCTCAACGCGTCTGAGCGGAAGGTTATTCCCGTCGTCGTCGTGATGGCGTCGAGTACGCCGACGGTCGCAACGGGATAGTCGGCGTCGGCAAGGTAGTGGGGAATGAGCAGGACAACACCGGCGACAGGCGAACCAATTTCGCACAGCATGTACTCGACGAGGTGCACAAAGGTGCCTGGCACTTCGGTCGTCGGCTTCCACACGGAATAGGCATCGATGAGTTCTTGACGATTTCCGCTGATCGTCATTGCAAGCGGACGGGTGTGTGGAACGGGCATCGGAATCGCATGCACCCATGTCGTTGTCGAGACCGCGTACCTCTCAATCGCTTGAAGCACCGCTTCCGCTGCCCCTTCCCAGCGATAGTCGGGTTCATATCCGCTGAGGAGAAGAAACTGTGAACCCAGCTCGTCGGTGACAAGCCGAAGCGAAAGTTCAGGGGGCCTGTAACCCGTCAGTCGAGTCTGTTCGAACGTGAACGTCGGGCGTCGAGCGCGATAATCGAGCAACTCGTCATTATCGAACGTCCAGATTCGCTCGTGCTTGGTCGAGTCGAGAATGTGGCGACTGGCCGTGACTACCGCGCGACCGGAATCGATGAACCCGGTCAACAGGATCACGAGAGGCAGCCCGGGCGGGACCGAAGTTTCCGTTTCACGATAAAGCCGTTGGTTCGTGCTCACTCCTCCATGCTAAGCCTCTACCGTCGGCCCGACCTCTACTCTTGACATATGACTGATCTCGCTCACGCTGCTCGCTTGCCGAAAGCAGACACACTTGCCGTAACCGTCACCGTGCCTGCTGAGGGAGTACGAACCACCTCGGCACCGAGCGAGGTCCACGATTTCGTTCTTGACGCCGCAACTCGTCTCGATTTCGATGGGAAGCATGATTCAGTTTCGGTCGTGCCGGCGCCTCCGACATCGTCGTTCACTACTCTTGTGATGGTGGGACTCCCCGCCGACAGCCCTGTGCTTGACCCACTGCGTTACGCGGCCGGCATTGCCGCACGTGCTGCGAAGGGGACGCTAGCGCTAGCGTTTACCACGACAAATGCGGATGAATCGACGCACGTCGCTGAGGGCGCTGCCCTTGCAGCCATTCCAGCGTTCACGAGAAAATTCTCGGACAACGCCCCTGCGTTGGCGTCGATCACTGTTGTTGGGAAGCATAAACCCGACCTCGACGCAGTCCGCGCTTCACGCGATGCTGTCAAGGTTGTGCGCGATCTTGTCACGGAGGTTCCGAATATTCTGAGCCCCGATGAGCTCGCAAGGCGCGTTGTTGCCGACGCGGCGAAGCTCCCCATCACGGTGACCGTGATGGACGAAAAGAAGTTGCTCAAGGGCGGCTTCGGCGGGATCATTGGTGTGGGTCAGGGATCGTCTCGACCACCGCGAATGGTCGTCGTCAAGTACGCGCCGCGCGGTGCGCGAGGTCACGTCGCGCTCGTCGGAAAAGGCATCACGTTCGACACGGGCGGCCTATCGCTCAAACCAGCAGCGGGCATGATCGGAATGAAATACGACATGACCGGGGCGGCAACCGCCTATGCCGTGGTTCGGGCCGCAGCTCAGCGGAAACTTGGCGTTGCTGTAACGGCCTGGTTGTGTATCGCTGAAAACATGCCATCGGGAACCGCTACGAGACCCAACGATGTTCTCGTCATCCGTGGCGGCAAAACCGTCGAGGTCACCAACACCGACGCGGAAGGGCGAATCGTCCTCGCCGACGGAATCGTCGCTGCGAGTGAGACAAACCCCGACGTGATTATCGATATCGCTACTCTCACTGGCGCAGCTCGCGTTGCGCTCGGTGACAGAATCACCGCAGTAATGGGTGACACCGCAATCGCAGAAGAAATCTCGGACGCCGCGCTGCTGGCGGGTGACGAAACCTGGACCATGCCCCTCCCTCACTACCTACGCCCAATTCTCGCGAGCGATGTCGCTGATATTGCTAACGCAAAAATCGGTAACACCGCAGCGGGGATGCTCATCGGAGGAATCTTCCTCAAGGAGTTCGTCGGTACTAAGCCTGATGGGTCGTCAATCCCCTGGGCCCACCTTGATATCGCCGGTCCGGCAAATAACCCGGGTGGCGCTTACGGGTACACGCCAAAGGGTGCAACTGGAGTTATCGTCAGAACACTGGTCGAATTCGTCGCTTCGCGAGAAAAGAAGCGTTCCAAATAACGGGTAGGCTCGTACTCGGTCAATGTTGAGCGCGTGCGACCCACGTGTCCTCGAATCCAATCGCACATACAAGGAGTGTTGGTGTCCGACATCGCAGTTGATTTAGTCGTCCTCGGAGGAGGAAGTGGTGGATATTCCGCCGCTCTCCGCGCAAGTCAGTTGGGAATGAGCGTTGCGCTCATTGAAAAGGACAAGGTCGGTGGCACGTGCTTGCACGTCGGGTGTATTCCGACGAAGGCTCTGCTTCACTCCGCAGAAATCGCCGACAACACTCGCGATGCTGCTCGGTTTGGCGTCACGACGACCCTCCACGGGATCGATGTCGCAGCCGTTTCGGCGTATCGCCAGGGCATTATCGACTCCAAGTACAAGGGTCTGCAGGGCCTTCTCAAGGCTCGCGGCATCCAGATGGTCGATGGCCACGGAACCCTCACGTCACCAACAACGGTGCAGGTTGGCGACACGACCGTAACGGGCAAGAACGTTGTGCTCGCCACTGGCTCGTATGCAAAGACCCTTCCAGGGCTTGACATCGGTGGGCGAATCATGACGTCTGAGCAAGCTCTCACACTCGATTACGTCCCGAAAAAGGTCATCGTTCTCGGTGGTGGAGTGATCGGAGTCGAATTCTCCAGCGTCTGGCGTTCTTGGGGTTCTGAGGTCACAATCATTGAAGGACTTCCTCGCCTTGTGCCGGCTGAAGATGAGTCCGTCTCCAAGCAATTTGAACGCGCATTCCGTAAACGCGGTATCGAGTTCAAGACCGGTGTTCGCTTCCAGTCAGCTACTCAAAGCGATTCCGGTGTCGTCGTCACTCTCGAAGGCGGTGAAACCGTCGAAGGCGATGTTCTCCTCGTCGCTGTTGGCCGCGGACCTTCGACCAACAACTGCGGGTTCGACACTGTCGGGGTTGAAATGGATCGCGGCTACGTTCTCACTAACGAGCGCCTTCAGACCAACATCCCGGGAGTTTATGCCGTTGGCGACATCGTCCCGGGCCTTCAACTCGCTCACCGCGGTTACCAGCACGGAATCTTCGTTGCTGAGGATCTCGCCGGGTTGAACCCGATTGTTGTCTCCGACATCAACATTCCCAAGGTCACCTATTCAGAGCCAGAGATCGCTTCTGTCGGCCTCGGTGAAATCGTTGCACAAGAAAAATACGGCGAAGCGAATATCGCTGTCTACGATTACAACCTCGCTGGCAACGGCAAGAGCCACATTCTCGAAACGAGCGGATCAATCAAGGTTGTCCGCGTCATCGACGGGCCTGTTGTCGGCGTTCACATGATCGGTGCCCGCGTTGGAGAACTCATCGGCGAAGCCCAGCTCATTGTCAACTGGGAAGCGCACCCAGAGGACATTGCTCCGCACCTTCACGCGCACCCCACTCAAAACGAAGCACTCGGTGAAGCATTCCTTGCCCTTGCCGGCAAGCCGCTTCACGCCATGTAATTCAAGCCCAGGAGAAATCAACCACCCATGAGCACCAACATCAACCTCCCCGCTCTCGGAGAAAGCGTCACCGAAGGCACTGTCACGCGCTGGCTCAAGAAGGTTGGTGACGCTGTTGCCGTTGACGAGCCCATCGTTGAGATTTCTACCGACAAGGTTGACACCGAAGTTCCGTCGCCGGTAGCCGGAGTCCTGGAAGAAATTTTCGCGAACGAAGACGACGTGATTGCTGTTGGTGCCCCGCTCGCTCGAATCGGTGACGGAAGCGGCTCGTCTGCCGCTGCTCCTGCTGCACCCGCCGAAGCGGCGCCTGTTGCTGAGGCCCCGGTGTCAGAGCCAGCACCCGTGGCTGCCGAGCTTCCCGCACCGGTTGAGACAACACCGGCTCCCGTCGTCGTCAGTATTCCCGAGCCCGTTGTCGTCGCTCCCCCGGTGGCAGCGCCGCCCGTGGTGGCACCTCCCGTCGTCGCGGCTCCCACTGTCCCTGTCGCTGCTTCCCCGAGTGTCAGTTCGGCCGTGTCGACGTCGGCACCATATGTCAGTCCCATCGTTCGCAAGCTTGCCCACGACCGTGGCGTTGACCTCAGCTCGCTCTCGGGAACGGGTATCGGAGGTCGCATTCGTAAAGAAGATGTCCTCGCAGCCGGCTCTGCGCCGATGACATCCGCTGCATCTGCACCAGTCGCAGTTGCAGCGTTTACTCCCGAGCCTGTCTCCGAACTCCGGGGTACGCGCGTTCCGATGTCGCGCCTCCGCAAAGTCATCGCAGAGCGCGCCGTTGCTTCGATGGTTTCAACTGCGCAACTCACCACCGTCGTCGAGGTTGATGTCACGGCAGTGTCCGACCTCCGTGACTCGTTGAAGGACGGTTTCCACGCGCGCACGGGGAACAAGCTGACCTTCTTGCCCTTCTTCGTCAAGGCCGCGGTTGACGCCCTCCAGGCATACCCGATTATCAACAGCTCCGTCCAGGGTGATGACATTGTGTACCCGGCCGTCGAGAATGTTTCGATTGCCGTCGACACCGAGCGTGGACTACTTACACCGGTAATCAAGAGTGCAGCCGGTAAGTCGATTGCTGCGATCTCTGGTGAAATTGCCGATCTCGCAGCCCGCACCCGTGACAACAAACTCAACCCGGACGAACTCGCTGGAGGCACGTTCACCGTGACAAACACGGGTTCACGAGGGGCACTGTTTGACACGCCCGTGGTGTTCCTGCCTCAGTCAGCAATTCTTGGTTTGGGCACGGTCGTGAAGCGACCAGTCGTGCTCTCTCACAGCGGATCCGACGTCATCGCGATTCGCTCGATGGTGTACCTCGCGCTCTCGTACGATCACCGAATCATCGACGGCGCCGACGCCGCCCGATTCCTCGGATCCATCAAATCCCGTCTCGAATCCGGAGCGTTCAGCTCAGCCGATCTGGGGGTCTAGAGCACTATGGCAACAGAAAAGAAAAAGGGCCGCATCGGCGAACTCGTCGATGTTCTTAAGCTCGTCCTCAAGAGAGTACCTTTCTCGTGGTTGTGGCTGAGCTTGTCTTTCCTGCTCCCCCTCGCGGGTGGAATTGTGTTTGCCGTTATCAGTGCCGATGTCATCTCAGCGGTTGTGTGGGTCATTGGTGGAATACTCCTCGGTCTCTTGGTTTTCCTGATCGTCCTTGGCCAAATCACGCAGCGATTGATGTACCAGAATCTTGAAGGTCAAATTGGCGCGGTCTCTGCCCTAATCAAGAATCAACTCCGACGCTCGTGGCGCGCGTCCGAAATCCCGGTTCGCATGAACAAGAGCAGCGACACGGTGTACCGCCTCGTTGGCCGCCCTGGAGTCGTGATCATTAGTGAGGGTGTGAAAACCCGCGTAGCGCCACTCGTCGACGAGGCTCGGCGAGAAGCTGCACGCATTGTGCCGTCCGTGCCCATCCACACCATTCACGTTGGTGCGGACGGCCTCAAGATCGGCGAAACCTTCAAGTCAATGTACAAGCTGAAGAGCGCGATCAAGATGGCTGAGGTTCGGGTTGTATCGAACCGCCTCAACTCGATTGCCAAGACACCCATGTCGCAGATGCCAAAGGGTATTGACCCGACGAAGATTCGTTCGGCGCGTCCCCGCTAACACCTTTTTTGTAACATTCCCGAAACACACGTGTGACGGGTTCGTCACACTCCCGCGATACGGTGATACCACTGCACACGCAGCCTCAACTTAACGCAGGAGACGGTCACATGTTTACGAAACCATCCGAAGTTCTTGACTTCATCAAGAAGGAAGACGTCAAGTTTCTGGACATCAGGTTTACCGACCTTCCGGGTATCCAGCAGCACTTCAACATCCCAGCGTCCACTGTCGATGCTGAGTTCTTCGAGGTTGGCCAACTCTTCGACGGTTCTTCGATCCGTGGGTTCCAAGGAATCGAAGAAAGTGATTTGCAGCTCATCCCCGATGTCACCACCGCTTACGTAGACCCGTACCGAGTCGAGAAGACGCTCATTATGGTTTTCGACATCTACAACCCACGGAACGGAGAGATTTATCACCGTGATCCCCGTCAGGTCGCAAAGAAGGCGGAAAAGTACCTCGCGTCAACGGGAATTGCCGACACCGCGTTTTTCGCCCCTGAGGCCGAGTTCTTCATCTTTGATGATGTCCGTTTTGAGGTCAAGCAGGGGTCATCGTTCTATTCGGTAGATTCGAGCGAAGCTGCCTGGAACAGCGGTCGTGAAGAGGAAGGCGGGAACCTCGCCAACAAAACACCGTTCAAGGGCGGGTACTTCCCGGTCAGTCCCGTTGACAAGCTCGCCGACATTCGGGACGAAATTTGCCTCGAGCTCGAAGCG
>CAXNHY010000037.1:0-8254 GCA_964202425.1 Microbacteriaceae bacterium MWH-Ta3
ATATCGAATCCGCCCATTTGGTGAACAGACAGGCCGTTAGCCTGCGCTTGCACACTGAAGTGTGCGACTGCCTGACCGAGGTCGTAACGTGCGTAAGCATTCTGGCGGCCGGAGGCGGTCAGCGTGTTGGTGACCCCAACGACGAGTGCACCGGCGGCAGGGGCCCAGTCCGCGTTGAACCCGCTCAGTGTTTCGCTGATCTTGGCGTGAACGTCATCGCCGCGGTATCCAACAATGAAGCTCCATGGCTGAAGGTTGTTGGATGAAGGAGCCCACCGCGCAGCTTCGAAGGCTGGGCCCAGGTCGTCCATGGTCAGAGTGGCATCAACGTCATAGGCTCGCGGGCTTCTGCGGCTGGCGAGGATGTCGAGGATGGGGTATTGGGTTTCAGCTGTGTTAGTCATCATTGCTTTCTGGTGTTGGGGTGTTGCTGGAAACAGTGAGTCCGTCGCCGTCTGGAGCCACATCCACTACAACGTGGTCGCCGTCTGAAATATTCCCGGCGATCAGTGCGGTGGCAAGTCGGTCATCGATTTCTCGTTGCATGAGTCGGCGCAGCGGGCGTGCTCCATAAATCGGATCGTACCCGCGTTCGGCGAGCCATAAACGAGCGGACGGCGTGACCCCGAGCGAAAGCCTGCGCTCTGCGAGCCGCACGCTGACCCGATCGATGGTGATGTCGACAATTCGCTGGAGGTCGTCGCTCGTGAGCGGGGCGAAGATGACAATGTCATCGAGTCGGTTGATGAATTCAGGTTTGAACGCCTGGTGCACGGCCGCATCGACAGCGATCTTCTTGTCTTCCCACGACATGTCCGGGTCGACGAGGTAACCCGACCCAAGGTTCGACGTGAGCACAAGGATCGTGTTGCGGAAGTCAACCGTTCGACCTTGCCCGTCGGTGAGACGGCCGTCGTCGAGGACCTGCAACAAAATGTCGAACACTTCGGGGTGAGCCTTTTCGACCTCGTCGAGCAAAATCACCGAATACGGGCGGCGGCGAACCGCTTCCGTCAACTGGCCGCCCTCTTCGTAGCCGACGTAACCGGGAGGTGCGCCGATGAGTCGTGACACCGCGAACTTCTCGCTGTATTCGCTCATGTCGATACGAACAAGCGCCTTTTCGTCGTCAAACATGTAATCGGCGAGCGTTTTCGCGAGTTCGGTCTTGCCTACCCCGGTCGGACCGAGGAACAAGAATGATCCTGTTGGTCGGTTGGGGTCTGAGATTCCTGCGCGGCTCCGGCGAACCGCATCGGACACCGCCTTGACGGCGTCGAGCTGACCGACGAGTCTCTTGCCGAGTTCGCGCTCGAGGTTAAGTAACTTTTCCGATTCGCCCTGCGTGAGCTTGTCGACGGGAATTCCCGTCCATGCGGCGACAACAGCGGCGATATCTTCTTCTGTCACTTGATCGTTGACCATGCGGTCGCCGGACTGCTGGAAGGACTCAGCTTCGACAATGTTCTTCTCGATCCCCGGGATCACCTCGTAGTTGAGTTTTGCCGCGCCTTCGTAGTTACCCTCGCGCATTGCACGGTCTAGGTCGATGCGAGCATCGTTGAGCTTCGTTTTGAGGTCACCGACCCCCTGGAGGGCGGCTTTTTCTTTGTCCCAGCGCGCCTGAAGCTCGGCAAGTTCAGATTTTTTGGCTTCGAGGTCGTCGCGCAATTTTGCGAGGCGTTCGCGTGACGCGTCGTCTTTCTCTTTCTTGAGCGCGAGCTCTTCAATCGTGAGGCGGTCAACTTGGCGCTTGAGGTTGTCAATTGCTATCGGTGATGACTCGATTTCCATTTTCAAGCGACTTGCCGCTTCGTCCATGAGGTCAATTGCTTTGTCAGGCAGTTGGCGAGCAGGAATGTATCGATTCGACAGCGTCGCGGCGGCGATGAGAGCGTTGTCGGCGATGGCGACTTTGTGGTGCGCTTCGTAGCGCTCCTTGAGTCCGCGCAAAATGGCGATCGTGTCTTCGACGCTCGGTTCGCCAACGTACACCTGCTGGAATCGGCGTTCGAGGGCTGCGTCTTTTTCGATGTATTCGCGGTATTCGTTGAGCGTTGTAGCGCCGATGAGTCGCAGTTCACCTCGAGCGAGCATGGGCTTGAGCATGTTCGACGCTGCAACGCTTCCTTCACCGCCGCCAGCACCCATGAGCGTGTGGAGTTCGTCAATGAACGTGATGATTGCACCGTCGGAGTCGTTGATCTCCTTGAGAACCGCCTTGAGCCGTTCTTCAAACTCACCGCGATACTTGGCGCCTGCAACGAGCGCAGACAAATCGAGTGAGACGAGTTCTTTGTTCTTGAGGCTGTCGGGAACATCGCCGGCGACGATGCGCTGTGCGAGCCCTTCGACGACGGCCGTTTTTCCAACGCCGGGTTCACCGATGAGAACGGGGTTGTTCTTTGTTCGCCTCGTGAGGACCTGTGAGATGCGTCGAATCTCTGCGTCACGACCGATGACGGGGTCGAGCTTGCCCGTGCGCGCGATTGCCGTGAGGTTGACGCCGTATTGTTCGAGCGCGCTCTTCTGCTCCTCGTTAGAGGACGGGGCTCCTTGCATGTTGGCCATCTCTACCTCCCGCTAGTTCCGTTATGAATTAGTTCCACCACGATCGACGCCACAGTTCGACCTGGTTTGATTTCTTGGCGCGCGTCCCGGCTCGCAGTGGAACGACGTCGCCTGCTTGACCGGCGGCGAACACACGGCCACCAGGTCGGTTGAGAATTTCGTCAGCGAGGACACCTTCGAGTTCGCGGACGCGATTACCGAGAACACGAACAGCATTTTCGAGCTCGATGATTCGGCGGATTCCTTCGAGGTTGAGTCCTTCAGCCGAGAGACGTTGCACTTCGCGCAGTTGCACGACATCGCGCATCGAATAGCGTCTCGACTGCCCTGCCGTTCGCTTCGGGCTGACGAGCCCGAGCCGGTCGTACTGGCGGAGGGTTTGAGGGTGCATTCCGGCCAGTTCTGCAGCCTGGGCAATCGCAAAAACGGGTTCGTCTTCAGTGAACATTGACACCCCTTAGAGTTTCGCCTTGCCGTAGAGGCCGTCGCGCGGGTTGTCGTCGCCGGTTGCGGCCGCAAACTTTTCGATGAGCGCTTTCGCGTCGTCGGTCAACCGCTCTGGTGTGACGATGAGGATCGTTGCGAGAAGGTCGCCCTTGCGCCCCTTGGATGCGATTCCGCGCTCGCGGACTCGAAGAACTCGCCCACTCGGGGTGTTCGCTGGAACCTTGACGCGCACACGCTCTCCGCTGAGGGTTGGTACTTCGATTGTTGCCCCAAGGATTGCCTCGGGGATTGTGACGGGTACGTCGACGCGAATGTGAAGACCGTCGCGCGTAAACACGGGGTGAGGCGTGACGGTAACGGTGAGGACAAGGTCGCCGACGGGACCGCCGGTCAGACTTTGCTCGCCTTTGCCGCGCACACGAATCTTTTGCTTGTCTGCGACGCCTGCTGGAACAGCGATGTGCAGTTGCTTGCCGGAGCGAGTGTCGAGAGTGACCTCGCCACCATTCATCGCCGTTGCAAAATCGACGGTGATTGCTGCGGTGAGATCTGCGCCCTTTCGGGTGCTCGGACCGCGAGATGGGCCACCGCCGAAGAGGTTGCCGAAAATGTCATCCGGGTTCTGTTGGAATCGAGGCCGACCGCCTCCGCCAAAAAGGTTTCCGAACACGTCGTCAAATCCGCCTGCGCCGCTGGGGCCACCCGAGGTAAACCTCGCGCCGCTTCCCATCGCGCGGATCTGGTCGTATTCCTGGCGCGTGGCGGTGTCGGAGAGAACTGTGTATGCCTCGCTGATTTCCTTGAACCGCGCCTCGGCCTTGGCGTCGCCCGGGTTGGAGTCTGGGTGGAATTGGCGAGCGAGCTTTCGGTACACCTTTTTCAGGTCAGCATCCGAGACATCTTTGGAGACGCCGAGGACTGCATAGAAGTCTTTATCGAACCAGTCTTGGCTAGCCATCGTTGCCTCCTTTCGCTTACTCTGCGGGAGCCTGAACGGCTACCTTGGCTGGTCGAAGCAAGCGATCTCCGATGAGATATCCCGTTTCGATGATGTCGGCGACGGTTTCGCTCGTCGCGTCGGGGCTCGGAATCTTTGCGATCGCCTCGTGGCGGTTGGGGTCGAATGGCTCGCCGACGACTCCGATGGATGTCACGTTGAAGCGTTCGAAACCTGTGCGAATCTTCTGGGCAACGATTTCCAGCGGGCTTCCAGCAAGGTCGCCGTGCGCTTCTGCACGCGAAAGATCGTCAACCGCTGGGAGGAGTGCCCGAATGACCTCAGCGATTACCGCTTCGCGGTTCGCCTGACGGTCACGCTCGACGCGAATTCGGAAGTTAGCCAGTTCGGCTTCTGCACGTGCAGCGCGATCCTTGTATTCCTCCACCAGGTTTCGCTCAACCTCATTGAGCAACGATTCGAGGAGTTCCTCGGCGTTGCTCTCCGCTGCTTCTTCAGCAAGCGTTGGCTCAGTGGGGGTTTCCCCCGACTCCGCCGCTTCCGGCTCGGTCGGGGGTACGTCCTCGTGTTCGTTGTTATCCGACATGGTTACTTCGAGTCGTCCTTGTCGTCTTTAGCGTCTTCTTCGTCGACAACCTCGGCATCAATGATGTCTTCGTCGTCGTTCTCGGCCGAGTCCTCGTTCGGAGTCTCGTCCTGGCCGGCTGCGTAGATTGCCTCTCCGAGCTTGCCCTGGCTTGCCTGAAGGCGCTCGAGCGCTGTGTCAACTGCTGCGTCGTCCGATCCGGCGAGCGCCGACTTGAGTGCATCGACATCGCTTCGCACTTCAGACTTCACGTCATCGGGGAGTTTCTCGTCGTTCTCATCGAGAATCTTCTCGACCGAGTACGCCATCTGCTCTGCAACGTTTCGCTTCTCTGCAGCTTCACGGCGTGCGTGATCCTCAGAGGCGTGCTCTTCCGCTTCGCGAACCATGCGTTCGATGTCTTCCTTTGCGAGCGACGATCCACCGGTGATGGTCATCGACTGTTCCTTGCCGGTTCCCTTGTCTTTGGCAGAAACGTGCACGATGCCGTTGGCGTCAATGTCGAAGGTGACTTCAACCTGAGGAACACCGCGAGGAGCGGGAGCGATTCCGGTGAGTTCGAAGTTTCCGAGCGACTTGTTGTCGCGCGTGAAGTCACGCTCGCCCTGGAATACCTGGATTGACACCGACGGCTGGTTGTCATCCGCTGTGGTGAAGGTTTCGCTTCGCTTGGTCGGGATGGCCGTGTTGCGCTCGATGAGCTTGGTCATGATTCCGCCCTTGGTCTCGATTCCGAGGCTCAGCGGGGTGACATCGATGAGGAGGACGTCTTTACGCTCTCCCATGAGGACACCGGCCTGAAGCGATGCACCGACGGCGACAACCTCGTCAGGGTTGACACCCTTGTTGGCGTCTTTCCCAGCGAGCTTCTTGACGAGCTCTGCGACAGCCGGCATACGCGTCGATCCACCAACGAGGACGATGTGGTCGATCTCAGAGAGCTTGATTTTTGCCTCTTTGATGACGTCTTCGAACGGCTTGCGGGTGCGCTCAAGCAGATCCGCGGTGAGTTCTTCGAACTTCGCGCGCGTAATGGTCTCGTCGAGGTTGGCTGGGCCGTTCTCGGTGAGCGAGAGGTAGGGGAGCTGAACGGTCGCGCTCATCGACGACGAGAGTTCTTTCTTAGCCTGTTCCGCCGCTTCCTTGAGTCGCTGCTTGGCGATCTTGTCACCCGTAACATCAACACCGGTCGTCTCCTTGAACTGCTTGGCAAGGTAGTCGACAAGACGAGCATCCCAGTCATCTCCACCGAGGCGGTTGTCACCGGCGGTTGCACGAACCTGGATGGTCGAGAAGTCGTCATCCTTACCAACTTCGAGAAGGGATACGTCGAACGTTCCACCACCGAGGTCGAAGACGAGGATTAGCTCATCTTCCTTACCCTTGTCGAGGCCGTATGCGAGAGCGGCTGCGGTGGGCTCGTTGATGATGCGAAGAACATTGAGTCCGGCGATCTCTCCGGCTTCCTTTGTGGCCTGACGCTCGGCGTCGTTGAAGTAGGCAGGGACGGTGATGACAGCGTCTGTCACTTTCTCGCCAAGGTAGGTTTCAGCGTCGCGCTTGAGCTTGCCCAGGATTCGAGCGGAGATTTCTTGTGCGGTGTACTTCTTGTCATCGATTTCCTGAGTCCAGTTCGTACCGACGTGGCGTTTCACGGAAGCGATGGTGCGGTCGACGTTGGTGACGGCTTGACGCTTCGCGGTTTCACCGACGAGAACTTCGCCATCCTTGGTGAATGCGACGATCGACGGTGTGGTGCGGAAACCTTCCGCGTTGGCGATGACGGTGGGTTCTCCACCCTCAAGTACGGCGACGACCGAGTTGGTCGTTCCGAGGTCAATTCCAACAGCTCGTGCCATTGTGTTTCTCCTTTTTCGCCCTTTCGGGCCTTTGTCCACGGTTTGGTGGTGAATTTGTGGGGGCTCGAGCCCTACTGTGCCAGAGAACTTGAGTCGGTATGTGTCAAGTTTGCACCCTGGGGATAACTTTGTCAAGTCGAAATGGAAAAACTTGCGCGTGTGTCGCTCAAGTTTCAAATGTTCACCGCAAGTACTGTCGAAATTCATTCGAGTCCACTAGCGTTGGCACATGACCAACAACGCCGTTGAACCAGCTCGAAAGACCCCCCTCTACCAGACCCTTTCGTGGGCACTGTGGGACTGGGGAACATCCGCCTTCTCCGTGCTCATCACGACTTTCGTGTTTGCCCGGTACATCGTGTCCGACTACTTCATTGATCCGTTTGTCGTCGCGGCATACAAGCCGCGTCCCGGCGTCACGATCGAGGGCGGCTACGAGGAGCGCGTCTATAACGCTGCTAGCTCAGCGTTGACGGCAAACCTCGGGTGGGCGCTCGCCATCGGCGGAATCGTTGTTGCCATTCTCGCTCCCCTCGTCGGCCAGCGGACCGACCAGGGTGGACGCCGCCGCCGTTGGTTGGGAATCAACACACTCGTTGTGGTTGTCGCGACCCTCGCCATGTTCTTCGTGGAGGGAACTCCCGACTTCTTTATCCTCGGTCTCGTCCTCATCACCGTCGCGACGGTGTTTTACGAAATGGCGAACGTCAACTACAACGCCATGCTTTTGCAGATTTCAACCCCAGCAAACGTGGGAAGAATCTCCGGCTTCGGCTGGGGCCTCGGGTATTTTGGCGGAATCGTCGTTCTTGTCGTGGCGCTTCTCGGTTTCATCCTCGGAGACGTCCACGGGTTTGGTGTTACCGACGAAGCGGGGATGAACATCCGCTACATCGCTTTGCTCGCGGCCGTGTGGTCGGCAATCTTTGCAATTCCGGTCCTCGTGTTTGTTCCGGAAAACAAAGCTGCAGACCCCGACGCCAAGTTGGGAATCTTCGCGTCCTACGCAAAGGTTTTCCGAAAGATCGCAGACCTCTGGAAAAACGCGCCCAACACCTTCTACTTCCTGTTTGCGAGCGCGGTGTTCCGCGACGGTTTGGTGGGCGTCTTCACCTTCGGCGGAATCCTCGCCGGAAAAGTGTTCGGCCTCTCCGACACCGAAGTCATCTTCTTCGCAATCGCCGGGAACCTGTTCGCTGGGCTCGGGGTATTTGCGGGTGGTGTGCTTGATGACCGCTTCTCGTCCAAGGGCGTCATCATCGGCTCACTGACGGGGCTCGTGATTTCCGGAACGCTCTTGTTCGTTCTTCACGATGGCGGCCCCATGGTCTTCTGGGTGTTCGGGCTACTTCTCACGATGTTCGTTGGCCCAGCTCAAGCGGCAAGCCGCTCGCTCATTGCACACTTGGCTCCGGCTGGTGGTGAAGGTGAGCTGTTCGGGCTCTACGCAACCACAGGGCGAGCAATTTCGTTCATCACTCCCGCGCTGTTCGCCATGTTCGTCACACTCGGCGGCGAAGACTACTGGGGCATTCTCGGCATCGTTGCTGTGTTGGCAGTGGGCATTCTCTTGATGTTGCGCGTCAAGCCAATCGCGCGCTAACCCATCAGCGCCATCGTCACGGCAGCGCCGGCGACAAAATTGAGTGCCAAAAGTCGTTTCCAGCCGCGATTCGCGAGAGCGCAGTTCTCGTCAGAGACGCTCCACCACTGGGCGATTGCTGCGATGTAGATAAACGCGATTGGCGGCAACCACGGCACAATTCCTGGGGTTAGGGCAAGGGCGATGCCGGCCAGCCCGTATGCCGCGACCGCGAATCGAACTGTCCACGC
>CAXNHY010000038.1:0-8091 GCA_964202425.1 Microbacteriaceae bacterium MWH-Ta3
GACGCACGGTGATGTCACCGTGCGTGCGGTTCGACTTCGCGACGCCCACGCGATTACCCGGCTCCTCAAGGACAACCGGGATTGGCTTCGCCAGTGGGAGGCGACGGTTCCTGATTCTTACGGTGCACCGCCGGCACGCCAGATGATTAGGTCAGTGTTGCGGCTGGCGCGTCAGGACCAGGTCGCACCGTTTGTCATTGAACACCGAGGCACGGTTGTCGGGCAAGTCACGATGAGTGGAATCTCGTTTGGCTCTCTCGCGTCGGGAGCGATCGGTTATTGGGTGGCTGAATCCGTGGCTGGCAACGGCATCACCCCACACGCGGTTGCGCTCGTCACGGACTGGGCTTTCACCAGGCTCGGAATCCACCGCGTTGAAGTGTGTATTCGACCTGAAAACGTCGCCTCACTTCGTGTGGTCAGGAAACTCGGGATGCGATACGAAGGATTGCGCCGCCGCTACATTCACATTGATGGCGACTGGCGCGACCACTACTGTTTCGCCGTCACGAGCGACGAAGCGTTCTCTGGGGTGCTCGCTCGTCTTACGCGCGGCACGGCGAACGAATCACTTGCTGACATCCCAGAACAGGATCAGATCGCGGCGCGCACGCCCATTCGCTAGAGACACGCGAGACCGATGAGCACCGTCTCGCGCCCTGTCGGATTTACCGTAGGCATATGGACGGTGGAATTGGACCAACACTGACGCTGGTTCTTGCCGGCGTCTTGTGGCTCCTTTACCTCGCTCCGTCGATGCGACGCCAACGTGAGTTCGAGTCAACCGAGAAGAACACCATCAGGATTCAACAGGCGTTGCGGGCCGTTGCTCAAACGACAAACACACCGGACGAGATCGTTACCGAGATTTCGAATCGTGAAGCACTCGTTCGTCAGCGTGACCGAGAGCGAATCGCCCGTCGTCGCGAGGCTGAACTGAGGAACTCGGTTCGAGGCGATTCTGGATACGGAACCACACCGTCGATGAGGTCGATCAAGCTCGTGATTTCCGGTGTCGCGCTGGTTTCGCTCGTGTCGGCGACGATTTTCGGGTTTGTTGCAATGTGGGCTGGCACGGTAATCAGTCTTGGCGTTACGGGCTTCGCGCTTGTGACTCTCGTTCTCGTCAACGGCTCAGCTCAGGCAGGGGAAACCCGCGTGTCGCGTCGCCCCTCCAACGTTCAACCAGCAGACGACACGTGGACTCCCGTTCGTGCGCCGAAAGTTCGCGTGTCACAGGTTCCCGACAGCGCGGGGTTGATTGTCACAGCCGAGACTGAGCGAGAAATCGCTGCGCGCGAACGCGCCGCCCGGATTCGCGAACAAGCTGCAGCTGCGGCCGTAGCGCCAGAGGTTGCTCCCGATTCACGATTCACAGAGCTCGGCTATGACACCGGCAGCACAGCGCCAATCGATATCAACGCGGCACTTCGCGCTCGCCGAGCGCAGTAACTAGAACTGGGTGCGAATCGCCCACAGGTCGGGGAACACCGAGTGGAATAGTGTCGACGACAGGTATCCGACTCCACTCGATCCGCCGGTGCCTGATTTGTTTCCGATGGTTCGTTCGACCATCTTGACGTGGCGATAGCGCCACTCTTGAAGCCCCTCGTCAATGTCGACGAGCGCTTCACACACGAGACCGGCCTCCGGGTCGGTGCGGTGCACGGTGAGGAGCGTGTTTTGAACTCGCTCGTCACCGCCGTAGGGGAGAGTCACGTCGCGCTCGAGAATGTCGTCTGGAAACGCGTGCTTCCGTCCGGCCAAATAGCGAAGAGTTGAATCCCACATGCTCGGACGCGCCATCGCATCCTCGACCCGTGCGCGAGGAATTGAGCCCGGCACAAGGTGCTCGCTCATGCCCATGCCGGTTCCCGCCGCGGCACCTGCGCCGGCGTGGTCGCGGCGACCGAGCACAGCTTCAAGTTCGCGGAACTGAGCCGACTGGAATCCGCTCCCTGAGGTGAGTCGGTCCCTGAACGAGTTGAACTGCAGGGGGGTCATCGTCTCGAGGATGTCGAGTTGGCTGACGCACGTCTTGAGGATTGTGCGGATGCGGCCGAGCGTGCCGAGAGCACCAAACGAATCGCCGTCTTCGAGGAGCCGTTGCGCGCGCGAGATTTCCCACAGGATCTGCTTGAACCACAGTTCGTAGACCTGGTGAATTGCGATGAAGAGAGGCTCGTCGTGCTCGTTCGATTGCGGTTGACTGAGCTCGAGGAGCTCATCAATCTTCAGGTACTGGGCGTAGGTGAGTGCTTTGTCGCTCATGTGACTCGGTTTCCTTCGTCGTGTTCAACGTCTTTGTACGCTCCGTCGGCGACGAGGTCTCGAAGCCGAGCGAAGCCGTCCCACACCTCAACGTAGGAGGTGGGGAGTGGTGAAATGGCAATGCGAATGCCGTCCGGCATCCGGAAGTCGGGAACTACTTTCGAGATTTTCCGCATGGCGAGAGCAATCTGTTTGGCGTCTTTGTGGTGGATTGTGATGTGTCCTCCGCGCTGCTTCGCGAGCCGTGGGGTGCCCAGCCTGAACCCGAGGGGTTCGAGCCATTCATCAAACAGGCGAATCATGAGCTCAGTGCCCGTTGCCGCTTTTGCTTCGATTGCACCAATTCCAGCCTCCGCGATCATTGCAAAGGCAGTGCGAACTGAACGGAGTCCGAGAATCGACGGCGACGCAATTTGGAAACGTCGAATCGAGTCGGTCGGTTCGAAGAACGGACCCATCGCGAACTGGTCCTCCTGCGCGAACCACCCCTGGATGGGCGGGCGGAGTGTTGCCTGAAGCTCTTTGCGCACGAACAACCACGCTGGCGCCCCTGGGCCGCTGTTGCCGTACTTATAGGTGCACCCGACGGCGAGGTCAACGCCGTTTCCGTCGAAGTCGAGGTCGATTGACCCGACGGCGTGGGCGCAGTCCCACACGACGAGGATTCCGCGCGAGCGTGCTAGATCGGTGATTCCCTTCATGTCCGGTCGTGAACCTGAACGGTAATGAATGGCCTGCATGGTCAGAACGGCGACATCGTCAGTGAGGTATGGCTCAAGATCTGCAGGGCTAATGAGTTCATCACGATTGCGAATCTCCGTTGCACCGGGTCCGCCCGTGCCGTCGTTGTTGAGCGTTACGACCGTGAGACCGTGCTGCTCCGCGAGACCCTGGACGATGTAACGGTCAGTTGGGAAGTTGGATGCGTCGACGATGATCGTGCGGCGCTCAGGATGCGCGGCAATCACGGCGCCGAGAAGTTGGTAAAGATTGACGCTCGTTGTGTCGCCGACGAGTGTCTGACCGGCCGATGTGCCGAGCGCGGCACTGGACACCACGTCACCCACACGACTCGACTCGTCAATCCAGTGCGACCAACCGTCAACCACCTCGGTTGACCATTCTTCTGTCAGGAACGAGTTGATGGCGGTGGCCGTCTCGTGCGGCATACGACCGAGCGAATTGCCGTCGAGGTAACAAACGTCCGGGTCCGTAATGACAAATCGTTCGCGAAATTGCGCGAGGGGATCGGCTGCGTCGAGCTTCTCAGCGGTTGCCCGAAGTGTCGCATCGCCGGGTAGGACGGGCTCGGACATCGTGGCACTCCTTTGTGTAAACCACTCGCCACACTATCCCCTGGATTGGGCGACCACCACTCCACCTAGGATTTAGGGGTGAGCGCTGAACGAATCGTTGTCGTGGGAATTGGCTATGTTGGCCTTTCTCTCGCCGTCCTCTTGGCTCAACGACACCACGTTGTTGCGGTTGATGTTGACGCGGAGCGCGTCGCTGCTGTCAATCGTCGAGAATCACCGATTGTCGACTCTGAGATTTCACGTTTTTTCGCGAGCAAAGAGCTTCAACTCGAGGCAACCCTCGACGCAGCCAAGGCCTATCGGGACGCAACCCTCGTCATCATTGCGACACCGACCAACTACGACTCCGAGACGGACAGTTTCGATACGTCAACGGTGGAATCGACAATCGCGAACGCCCACGCATCCAACCCCGACGCATTGATTGTGGTCAAGTCGACGGTTCCCATCGGGTTCACGGATCGGATTCGCCTGGAGCTGGGAATCACTGCGCTTGTGTTCTCGCCCGAGTTCCTCCGAGAAGGGCATGCGCTTCACGACAATCTGTTTCCCTCGCGAATCGTGGTTGGTGACAGTGGGGCTAACGGCCAGCGATTTGCCACCCTCCTCTCCGAGTGCGCCGAGGCCGACAACACTCCAATCGTTTTGACGGACTCCACCGAGGCCGAAGCAATCAAGTTGTTCTCCAACACGTATCTCGCGCTCCGCGTCGCCTACTTCAATGAGATTGATTCGTTCGCGATGGGCTTCAACCTCGACGCGCGGGCAATCATCGAGGGCGTCAGTCTCGATCCGCGCATCGGGTCCGGTTACAACAACCCGTCGTTTGGATATGGCGGCTACTGCCTCCCCAAGGACACCAAGCAAATGCTGGCGAGCTATCGAGACATTCCTCAGACAACGATTCGCGCTGTCGTCGAGGCGAACGAGCAACGCAAGGACGTCATCGCGGCAGACATCGTGAGCCGGAAGCCTTCAGTTGTTGGCGTGTTCCGACTGGCAATGAAGTCGGGGAGCGACAACTTCCGCGAGTCAAGCGTGTTGGGTGTGATTGACAGACTTCGCGCAAGCAACATCGAAATCATTGTTTATGAGCCAAACCTCGACGGTGACTCCGTCGACGGACCCACGCTGGTCAACGATCTCGCTGAGTTTATTGATCGATCGGACATCATTGTTGCGAACCGCAATGCCAGCGAACTAAGTGCAGTTCAAGGCAAGGTTTACACACGCGATATTTTTGGTAACAACTAGTTTTTCCGACGCTGTCGGTATTCACGAAGGAGCTCTAGCGGGAATGGCAGTGACGTCACAATGACGACGATGAGGATTGCAGTTTCGACGTTGTCGTGCACCGCGGGAATTTCCCCGAGCGCGAATCCTCCGATCACCAGTGAGAATACCCATACAACGGCACCGATTGCGTTGTAGAGCGTGGCTATTCGGAGGTCGACGCGTGAAATTCCGGCGACCATTGGCACAAGTGCCCTGATGACTGGCACGAAACGGGCAAGAATGAATGCGCGCGGTCCAAAACGGTCAAAATAGTGGTGCGCGCGGGTGACAAAGCTGGGATTGAAGAACCACGTGTTTCTCCGCTCAAACATTGCGGGCCCAATCGCGCGACCGGTGAGGTATCCCACAAACGCTCCGGCAATTGCCGCCCCCGTGACAACAACGACTGCGACCGCTAGAGCTCCAATTCCCCTCGGGGCCAGCGCAATTCCGAGCACGAATAGGAGCGAATCACCGGGGAGGAACGACGTAACGATAAATGCGGTTTCAACAAAAATAATTAGAGCAACTGCGAATGTCGCAATATCCCCAAATGATTCGACGAAAGCGTGAACGTCAAACACGGGCGCGTCGTGATGCCTTTGACTTGGCCTTCAAGTAGTGCCGAGTGAGCTCTGCGTTGAGGGCTGTCCATGTTCGTCCAAGCACGCGGCGGCGGCCTGCCTCTCCCATGCGTGCCCGCGACGCTAAGTCGCTAATGAGGGCGTTGACTAGTTTTCTTGGCTCGTCCGACTGATCGGGGTCGAAAAGATATCCATCGACGCCGTGTTCAACCAAATGCAAGGGACCACCCGCAGCGGGAGCAACCACGGGCAACCCGGCGGCGTGCGCTTCTTGAATTGTTTGACCAAAGGTTTCTTCGGTACCAAAGTGAACAAACACGTCCATGGCACCGTAGGCGTGCCCCAGAGCTTCTCCCGACAGCGGCCCCGCAAATGTGACCCGCGATGAGGGAAGTTGCTTGCTGAGGCGCTCTCGTTCAGGCCCATCACCCACAATGAGAATGTGTGTGTCGGGGATTGCAAGCAGTTCGGCGAAACGGTGTACTTGCTTTTCTGGCGCGAGGCGCCCGACATATCCGATCACTTTTTCGCCGCGAGGAGCGAGTGACGTTCGGAGCTGAATGGTCTCGGGCGAGAGCCTGTGATTGGGGTGAAACTGCTCAATGTCAACCCCGCGACCCCATTCGGCTACATTCTTGATGCCCAATCCGGTGAGGTAGGTCACACCGAGTGGGGTTGGGGCAAGCGTGATTGTTGCAGATGAATGGACGGATGCAATGAACTTCTCGATCCAGCCTCGCGCAACCTTCATTCCGTAGCGTTCAAAATAGCCCGCAACATCGGTCTGGTAGATCGCAACGGAGGGAATTTCCTTCCTCGACGCGTAGTTGATGGCTTGAGCACCAAGCGCAAAGGGGCTTGCTACGTGGAGAAGCTCCGGCGCCTCCGCGTCCAATATCGCGGTGAGGTTAGTTGACGGCATCCCGACGTTGAATTGGGCAAAAGGGATTGACGGTACAGTTCGGACTGGAATCCCTTCAAACGACTCCTCAGTGCGCGTCGGACTGATGATGACAACATCGTGGCCTTCCGCCTTGAGATATCTCACCACTCGAATAACCGAATTGGTCACACCGTTCAGGTGAGGGAGAAATGACTCAGTGATGACGGCGATTTTCACACTTTTAGGGTCTTTCTGAACACTTAACGGGCGGAACATTGTAGGGAAATGTCGGGTGAACAGATGAGGTACTTTGGAAGCATGATTGTTGCCGCTTCGGAGGACTTGCTTCCCTGGTTCAACGACACAATCGCGATGGCCGGAATCGTCGGTTTTTACCTCCTGATTTGGGGGCTCGTCTTCGCAGGCACGGGGCTCTTCGTCGGTGCGTTCATTCCCTTCATTACGGGTGACACACTGTTGTTCGCATCCGGTCTGATCGCGGCTGATCTCGCCGGAATCGACATTGTCGTGCTCGCCATCGGAACCGGCATCGCCGCGTTTATGGGTGACCAAATGGGCTTCGTCATGGGTCGAAACCTAGGCCGCCCCTATCTTGACGCTCGAACCGGTCCTCAAATGAAGAAAGTTGTCATTGGTGCCGAGAAGATGTACGAGCGTTACGGGTGGTGGTCGATCGTGGTGGCCCGCTTCGTTCCGTGGGCGCGCGTTTTTGTTCCGTGGGTAGCGGGAATCGGTCGGATGAATTATCACCGTTTCTTGACGTCAAACCTCACGGGCGCACTCCTCTGGGGTGTCGGACTAACTTTTGCAGGATGGGGTGCGTACTTCATTCCTGGTGTTAGGTCCGTCGCCTACGTGATTGCGGGGGTCGTGATCGGCATTTCCGTCATCGCAGGTTTTCGCACGTGGCGAGCTAATCGAAAAGGCATCGCGTGAGATCGCAACTCGACGGCCTGCTTGTGCTTGATCTCTCGCGCGCTGTCGCGGGACCTCACGCAGGAATGATGCTGGGTGATCTTGGTGCTCGGGTCATCAAGATCGAATCACCCGGGGGTGACGACTCACGACAGTGGGGGCCACCATTTGTCGAAGGCGAATCGACCTATTTCTTGTCGGTCAATCGCAACAAAGAATCAGTCATCGTCGACCTCAAGACAGACGCCGGGCGCGAGGTGCTCGATGCACTCGTGGCCCGCGCCGACGTGCTCATCGAGAACTTTTCCACCGGGACTATGGCCCGACTCGGGTTCAGCGAGGAACGACTGCGCGAGCTCAACCCTCGACTCATCGTGTTGAGCATCACCGGGTTTGGCCACGACGGACCTGAAGCCGCGCGCCCCGGTTACGACCAAATCGCTCAGGGCGAGGCTGGGCTGATGTCCGTGACGGGATCGAGCCCGACCGACCCTCAGCGCGTCGGTGTTCCCATCTCGGATGTCCTTGCGGGCCTGTACGGCGCATTCGGGATTATGGCTGCCCTGTACGAGCGCGAACGCACCGGCGTTGGGTCAATCGTTCGCACGTCACTCCTCGCTGCGACGGTCGGTGCGCACGTCTATCAGGGGACCGCTCAAACAGTCGCGAATCACACTGGCCACGCCCGCGGAAATCACCACCCATCTCTAGCGCCATACGGACTGTTCCGAACGGGAGACGGAATGGTGCAAATTGCCGTCGGCAACGATCGACACTGGCAAGCGCTTCGGGCAACACTCGACCTCGATGATGATTCGCGTTTCAC
>CAXNHY010000039.1:0-7846 GCA_964202425.1 Microbacteriaceae bacterium MWH-Ta3
AGCGGGCGGAGGCGCTTGGCCTTCGTCTCCGTCGTCTGAATCGACTTGTGGGTGAAAAGCGCGACCGCGAGGTTCGCGAGCAACAGGCGCTCGTGAGCTGGTCCGCCACCGAGGCGGGGACCCTTCGTGGGCTTAGGCATTGTGTTCTCCTATTCGATGCGAGGAATCTCGCACGGTCTTACTCGTCGTTGGCCTCGAAGAAGTATGAGCTGTCTGCTCCGGGGACGCCGTCCTTGAGTCGAACACCGCGTTCGGCGAGCTTCTCGAGTACTTCGTCGACCGACTTCTGGCCGAAGTTGCGGATGTTCATGAGCTGGTGCTCAGTGAGGTTCAAGAGCTCGGCGAGGGTGTTGATGCCTTCGCGCTTGAGGCAGTTGAACGAGCGAACGGTCAAGTCAAGTTCTTCGATACGAATGTCTTGGCCTTCGACAACGGGTGCTTCGCTGTGGCGGGGGCCGATTTCGATACCTTCCGACTCGGTGTTGAGTTCGCGAGCGAGCCCGAAGAGTTCGACGAGGGTTCCACCAGCTGACGCGACAGCGTCACGAGGGGAAATCGACGGCTTGGTCTCGACATCGACAACGAGACGGTCGAAGTCGGTACGCTCACCGGCACGAGTTGCCTCGACGCGATAGGTCACCTTGAGAACAGGCGAATAGATCGAGTCGACAGCGATTGTCCCGATGGGTGCGCCGGCGAACTTGTTCTGTTCGACCGAGACGTAACCACGTCCACGCTCGATCGTGAGTTCGATTTCGAGGTTTCCCTCTTTCGAGAGCGTTGCGATGTGAAGTTCAGGGTTGAGAACCTCAACTCCAGCCGGTGCCGTGATGTCGGCAGCCGTTGCGGCTCCCGCGCCCTTCTTGCGAAGGTAAGCAGTGACGGGCTCATCGTGTTCGCTCGAGACAATGATGTTCTTGATGTTGAGGATGATTTCCGTGACATCGTCAATCACTCCGGGAAGCGACGTGAACTCGTGAGCTGCACCGGTGACGCGGAATCGCGTGACGGCTGCGCCGGGGATGGACGACAGCAGGGTGCGGCGGAGCGAGTTTCCGAGGGTATAACCGAAACCGGGTTCGAGGGGTTCGATGATGAAGGTCGAATGAGTCTCGTTGGTCGACTTTTCTGTGAGAGTGGGGCGCTGTGCAATGAGCACGTTGTTTCCTTTCGGTCAGTGTCCGCTATATGACACTTCTCTGAATGCGGTTATGAAGTTATGGAAGGCTCGATGATCGGCGGTTGCTGACCTCGGGCCACATCGTTGCGCGTTAGACGCGGCGGCGCTTGGGCGGGCGGCACCCGTTGTGCGCCTGCGGAGTGACGTCGGTGATTGTTCCGACCTCAAGCCCTGCGGCCTGGAGCGAACGAATCGCCGTCTCGCGACCCGAACCGGGACCCTTGACGAAGACGTCAACCTTCTTGACACCGTGTTCTTGAGCCTGGCGAGCCGCCGACTCTGCGGCGAGCTGTGCAGCAAACGGTGTCGACTTACGCGAACCCTTGAAGCCAACTCCACCCGATGATGCCCATGAGATAACGGCGCCGGTCGGGTCGGTGATGGAAACGATGGTGTTGTTGAAGGTCGACTTGATGTGGGCGTGACCCACTGCGATGTTCTTCTTGTCTTTACGACGCGGCTTACGAGCCGTGGTCTTTGGTGCAGCCATTTTCTTGTCCCTTCAGGGGCCGCGGCTAGCGGCCGACCTTCTTCTTGCCGGCGACTGTACGCTTTGGTCCCTTGCGGGTGCGTGCATTGGTCTTCGTGCGCTGTCCGTGCACGGGAAGACCGCGACGGTGACGGATGCCCTGGTACGAGCCGAGCTCAACCTTTCGGCGGATGTCGGCCTGGACCTCACGGCGCAAGTCACCTTCCACCTTGAAGTTGACCTCGATGTAGTCACGAAGAGCAATCAGTTGCTCGTCGGTCAGGTCCTTGACGCGGATGTTCTTGTCGATCTTGGTTGCGTCGAGAACGGCAACCGATCGGGTACGGCCAACGCCGTAGATGTAGGTAAGTGCGATTTCCACGCGCTTATCGCGGGGAATATCGACTCCAGCGAGACGTGCCATGTGGCTGCTCCTAGTGAACGAAGAGGTCTGTGCCATCGACGGTTCTTGAGCCTCTTACTCAAGGTTCCCCTCCGGAGAGGTTGTGTCGCGGCGTTGAATGATATTGAGTTGTGGTTTGTGCTTAGCCCTGACGCTGTTTGTGGCGAGGGTTTTCGCAAATCACCATGACGTTGCCGTGGCGACGAATGACTTTGCATTTTTCGCAAATCGGCTTGACGCTGGGGTTGACCTTCATGATGTTTCTCCTGTTGCTGGCGTCGTACCCGGAGGTTCCGGGCCGTTCCTTCTGCGTGGTTACTTGTAGCGGTAAACGATGCGACCCCGCGAGAGGTCGTAGGGGCTAAGTTCCACAATCACGCGGTCCTCGGGGAGGATTCGAATGTAGTGTTGGCGCATTTTGCCCGAAATGTGTGCAAGGACCTTGTGGCCGTTTGCCAACTCGACCCGAAACATTGCGTTGGGCAATGCTTCCAGGACCGAGCCTTCGATCTCGATTACGCCGTCTTTGTTAGCCATATGTCCGTTCGTAACTACTGGAAACCACACGTCGTGCGGTCAGCGCGGCACACCGAGAAGGCATGACACACCAAAGTCTGACAATACGCGACAATGGGGCGATTTGCAAATGCGAAGGGTACTATCCGACGCCCAAATTGGCGAGCGCATCACGAATTCGCTGGGTGACGGCGGTGATTTCACCAATTCCGTCAACACTGACGAGAATTCCGCGCGAACCGTACACATCAATCAGCGGTGCAGTTTCCCGTGCGTAAAGGGCAAGGCGGCTCCGAATGATTGTTTCGTCTGCATCGTCAGAGCGGCCTGAATCGAGTGCGCGCTTGTGGATTCGCTCGACAACGACGTCCGGGTCTGCGACGAGTTCAACCACAGCGTTTAGCGTGTTTCCCTGACTCGCCAGTATTTCGTCGAGCGCGCGTACCTGATCAACAGTCCGCGGGTATCCGTCGAGCAAAAATCCCGGCTCGCAATCGTCAGCCGTTAGGCGGTCGGCAACAAGCGCATTCGTCAAGCTGTCCGGTACATATTCGCCGCGGTCCATGTAGCCCTTGGCTTCAACGCCGAGCGGCGTTTCGTCGCGGACGTTCGCACGAAAAATGTCACCCGTGGAAATCGCGGGTATTCCGTAAGCCTCAGAGAGCTGAGATGCCTGCGTACCCTTGCCGGCACCGGGTGGGCCGACGAGCAGCATGCGAACCATTACTGAAGGAGGCCTTCGTAGTGTCGCTGCTGAAGCTGTGCGTCAATCTGCTTGACGGTCTCAAGCCCAACGCCAACGATGATGAGGATGGAGGTTCCACCGAACGGGAAGTTCTGGTTCGCACCGATTGTCGCGAGGGCGATGAGCGGGATGAGGGCGACAACACCGAGATACAGCGCACCGGGAAGCGTCACACGGGTGAGCACGTAGTCGAGGTACTCGGCGGTGGGACGCCCCGCACGAATTCCTGGAATGAATCCGCCGTACTGCTTCATGTTGTCAGCGACCTCAACCGGGTTGAAGGTGATGGCGACGTAGAAGTAGGTGAACCCGACGATGAGCAGGAAGAACATCGCGATGTAGAGGGGCTGGTCGCCGTTGGCGAGGTTGGCCGAAATCCAGAGGACCCAGTCGGGAGCGGCCTGACCAGCAGCTGGCTGGTTGAACTGCGCGATGAGACCTGGCAAGTACAAGAGTGACGATGCAAAGATGACGGGAACGACACCGGCCTGGTTGACCTTGATGGGGATGTAGGTGCTGGTTCCGCCATACGTCTTGGTTCCGACGACACGCTTTGCGTACTGGACGGGGATTCGGCGCTGCGACTGCTCGACGAAAACGACCGCGGCCATGATGACGATTCCGATCGCGATGACGAGAACGAAGATGTTGAAGCCCTCGGAGCGCTGGATGGCCCAGAGAGATGTCGGGAAACCTGCTGCGATAGATGCGAAAATCAGGAGCGACATTCCGTTACCGATTCCGCGCTCCGTGATCATTTCACCGAACCACATGATGAGGCCAGTTCCGGCCGTCATCGTGATGACCATGAGAAGAATTGAGTACCACGCGTCGTTGGTGATGAGCTGGCTGCACTCGGGGGCGCCAGACGAACCGAACAACTGGCCGCTTCGTGCAACCGTCACGAGGGTGGTCGACTGGAGAACTCCGAGGCCGAGCGTGAGGTAACGCGTGTACTGGGTGAGCTTCGCCTGCCCGGCTTGACCTTCCTTGTGGAGGGTTTCAAAGCGGGGGATAACGACGCGCAAGAGCTGTGTGATGATCGACGCCGTGATGTACGGCATGATTCCGAGCGCGAAAATCGACATCTGGAGAAGCGCGCCACCCGAGAACAGGTTGACGAGCTCGTAAATTCCGTTAGTTCCTGCGCTACCCGCCAAACACGCCTGAACATTCGCGAAATCAACGAACGGCGCGGGGATGAACGAACCAAGACGGAAAAGGACAACCATGAACAGCGTGAACCCGAGCTTGCGACGAAGGTCGGGGGTGCTGAAAATTCGGCGAATTGCGCTGATCACGATGCCTCCTGATTGTGGCCCAGCAAAGGACTCTACTTAGCGTAGTAGAAACGGGCCAGACCGTGGGTCCGACCCGTTTCGACGACTACTTGATCGATCCGCCTGCGGCGACAATCTTCTGCTCGGCCGACTTCGACACCTTGTCAACGGCAACCGTCACCTTGACAGAGATGTCACCGTTGCCAAGAACCTTGACCTTCTCGTTCTTGCGAACGGCGCCCTTGAGGACGAGGTCAGCGATGGTGACATCGCCACCCTTCGGGTACAGCTCGGTGATTCGGTCGAGGTTGACGACCTGGTACTCAACCCGGAACGGGTTGGTGAATCCGCGAAGCTTCGGTGTACGCATGACGAAGTTGAGGTTTCCACCTTCGAGACCGGCCTTGACCTGGTAACGAGCCTTCGTTCCCTTGGTACCACGACCAGCTGTCTTACCCTTCGACCCTTCACCACGACCGACACGCATGCGTGACTTCTTGGATCCGGGAGCTGGGCGGAGGTGGTGGAGCTTGAGCACCGAAACTTTCTCGGCAGCTTCCTTCTTCGCAGCTGGGGCTTTTGCGGCAACCTTGGGGGCGGCAGCCTTCGCAGGCGCCTTGTCTTCGGTCTTAGCTGCGGCAGCCTTAGGAGCTGCGGCTTTCGCAGGAGCAGCCTTGGGAGCAGCCTTCGCTGCAGCCGGCTTCTTCTCAGCGGCAGCCTTCGGAGCCGCCTTCGGAGCTGCGGCCTTCGCTGCAGCTGGCTTCTTTTCTTCAGCCATTACTTCACTTCCTCAACGGTGACGAGGTGCGCAACGGTGCGGACATATCCGCGGTTCACGGGGTTGTCCGGGCGGAGAACCGTCTGTCCGATGCGCTTCAGTCCGAGGCTGCGCAGCGTGTCACGCTGGTACTGCTTCTCGCTGATGATGGATTTGATCTGAGTGACCTTGAGCTGGGCCATTACACACCTGCCTTGATGGCGGCCAAAGCGTCAGCTTCAGCGCGGATGAGTCGCGCAGGCGCGACATCTTCGAACTCACGGCCACGGCGTGCTGCGACTGCGCGCGGCTCTTCGAGCTGCTTGAGTGCTGCGACCGTTGCGTGAACGATGTTGATGGTGTTCGACGAACCGAGCGACTTGCTCAACACGTCGTGAATTCCGGCGCATTCGAGAACTGCACGGACGGGACCACCGGCGATAACACCCGTTCCAGCCGAAGCTGGGCGAAGGAGTACAACTCCGGCGGATGCTTCACCCTGAACGCGGTGAGGAATCGTTGCTCCGGTGCGAGGAACGCGGAAGAAGTTCTTCTTTGCGTCTTCTACGCCCTTGGCGATAGCGAGCGGAACTTCACGAGCCTTGCCGTAACCGACACCGACCATTCCGTTTCCGTCACCAACGACGACAAGTGCAGTGAAGGCGAAGCGTCGTCCACCCTTCACAACCTTTGACACGCGGTTGATCGCGACGACCTTCTCAAGGAAGGGGCTCTTCTCGACCTCGCGGCCACCACGGTTTCCGTCGCGACCACCACGGCCACCACGGTTGTCCGAGCGTCCACCACGACCGGCGCGAGCGCCTTGCGTTTCGGTGGTTTCAACTGTCTCGACGGCAGCGGTTTCGTCAACTGCCACGGCATTGTCCTTTGTTTCTTCGGTCACAGTGTCAACCCTGCCTCTCGTGCTCCGTCAGCAACCGCGGCAACGCGACCTGCATAACGGTTTCCACCGCGGTCGAAGACAACGGTGCTAACTCCGGCCTTCTTCGCGCGGTCAGCGACAAGTTCGCCGATTTTCTTGGCTTTAGTGGACTTGTCGTCCTTTGAGACACGGAAGTCTGCTTCCATCGTCGACGCCGAGGCGATCGTGTGACCCTTTGTGTCGTCGACGATTTGCACGAACAAGTGTCGAGCGGATCGAGTGACGACGAGACGGGGACGCATTTCGGTTCCGTTGACCTTCTTGCGAAGACGGAAGTGGCGACGGGCGCGCTGTGCTGTCTTTGAGGTAGTAGCCATGGTTACTTACCAGCCTTTCCGGCCTTACGACGGACGACTTCGCCCTCGTAACGAACACCCTTGCCCTTGTAAGGCTCGGGCTTGCGGAGTTTACGAATGTTTGCGGCAACTTCACCAACGGCCTGCTTCGAGATACCCGAAACGATGACCTTGTTGTTTCCCTCAACGGCGAGCGCGATGCCAGCCGGTGGGTCAACGGTGATGGAGTGCGAGTATCCGAGTGCGAACTCAACGCCAGCACCCTTCGCTGCTACACGGTAACCGGTTCCGACGATTTCTAGGGTCTTCGTGTAACCGGTGGTCACACCAACGATGTCGTTGGCGATAAGTGTGCGGGTCAACCCGTGAAGCGAACGCGATGCGCGCTCGTCGTCTGGGCGAGTGACGATGACCTGGTTGTCTTCGATGGCGACCACGATGGGTGACGCAACGTTGACACTCAGTTCACCCTTTGGTCCCTTGACCGATACAACGGATTCAGCGACTGACACAGTCACTCCACCCGGAATGTCGATGGGAAGGCGTCCAATACGCGACATGATCCGTTACCAAATGTAGGCGAGGACTTCCCCACCCACACCTTTCTTGTGTGCTTCGCGGTCCGTGAGGAGGCCCGACGAGGTGGACAGGATGGCAACGCCGAGTCCGCCGAGAACGCTAGGGATCTCGGTCGACTTTGCGTACACGCGAAGTCCGGGCTTCGAGACACGCTTGAGGCCAGAGAGGGCAGCGCGACGCTCGTCGCCGTACTTGAGGGTGATGGTGAGGCTGTGTCCTACGCGAGCTGGCTCAACCTTCCAGTCGGTAACGTAACCTTCGCGCTTGAGGATCTCAGCGATTCCCGCTTTGATCGTGCTCGATGGCAACGAAACGACGTCGTGGTGTGCTTTCGACGCATTACGCAGACGGGTCAGCAAGTCTGCGACCGGATCTGTCATTGTCATTATCTGTTTTTCCTTTTCTCCGCCCGGTTTCGATGTTCGTTACGCGAACGCCGACCTCGGCAGTGGTGGCTTATTTGGTGATGAAGGGGAACCCGAGCTCGCGAAGCAGTGCGCGGCCCTCGTCATCGGTCTTTGCAGTTGTCACGACGGTGATGTCAAATCCACGAACGCGATCGATCTTGTCTTGGTCAATTTCGTGGAACACCGACTGCTCGGTGAGTCCGAAGGTGTAGTTGCCGTTTCCGTCGAACTGGCGGTCGGATAGACCACGGAAGTCACGGATACGGGGAAG
>CAXNHY010000040.1:0-7495 GCA_964202425.1 Microbacteriaceae bacterium MWH-Ta3
CCGGGAGACTTCGAGAAGAAGTCAGTGCTCGTGAACTCTGGCGCAGAGGCCGTTGAAAACGCGGTCAAGATTGCCCGAAAGTTCACCGGTCGCACCGGCGTCGGTGTTCTCGATCACGGTTACCACGGTCGCACCAACCTCACCATGGCGATGAACTTCAAGGCCATGCCGTACAAGCTTGGGTTCGGCCCTTTTGCTGGTGACATTCACCACGCACCCAACTCGTATCCGTTCCACGACAAGCTCTCTGGCGCAGAGGCTGCGGCACGAACGATTTCGTACTTCGAAAAGAAGGTCGGCGCAACCGATCTGGCGTGCCTCGTCGTAGAGCCCATTCAGGGTGAAGGTGGCTTTGTGGTCCCCGCCGACGGTTACCTCCCCGCGCTCCAGAAGTGGTGTAACGACAACGGAATTGTGTATGTGTCTGACGAAGTTCAGTCAGGAATCATGCGCACCGGCCACTACTACGCATCAGAGTTCTTCGGAGTTGTCCCCGACCTCGTCACCACCGCCAAAGGTGTAGCTGCGGGATTCCCAATCGCAGCTGTCACCGGTCGTGCCGACATCATGGACGCAAGCCACGCAGGCGGACTCGGTGGAACCTTCGGAGGAAACCCGATGGCCGCGGCTGCAGCAGTCCAGGTTTTTGAGGAAATCGAAAAGCGCGACCTGCTCGCTGAGGCGAAGCGAATTGAGAAGACCCTCAAGGGCGCGCTCGTCAATCTGCAGAAGCGGTACCCGACCATCGGAGACATCCGCGGTAAGGGTGCCATGATCGCGATCGAATTCACCGAGCCAGGCACCGACACCCCGATTTCTGACATCGTGCCGAAGGTAACGGCGTACGCGATTCAGAAGGGTGTCTTGCTCCTGTCGGCGGGAACCTACGGAAACGTCCTCCGCTTCCTTCCGTCTGTCATCACCTCAGACGAGTTGATCCTCGACGCCGTCGCCGTAATCGACGAGGCGCTGTCAAGCATCTGATGCACGCGCTTTCGGTAGACGGTTGCGTCGAACTCGCAACGCTCGACCGAAATGGGCAGGTTGAGTCGCGTCACATCGGAGCATTCGTTGTGATTGACGCGTCGGGTTCCGTGTTGGAATCCGGCGGTGACATCGACGCCATCATTTTCCCAAGGTCAACGCTCAAGCCGCTTCAGGCCGTTGCGCTGTTGCGTGCAGGCGCTCAGCTCGACGGTGTTGATCTCGTCATGGCAAGTGCGTCTCACTGCGGATCTCACAGGCACAGCGACGCCGTCGAGGCGATGCTCGCTCACGACGGGCTCAGCGTCGACAATCTCGGGTGCCCTCCGCAGTGGCCTCTGGGCGTCAGTGACAAAGCTGAACGGCTAGCCCGGGGTGAGAAACCTCAACGCGTCACCATGAACTGCTCGGGGAAGCACGCAGCGTTTCTTCGGACGTGCGTTGCCAACGGGTGGGACACAGCGACCTACCTCGAACCCAGCCACCTGCTACAACAGACCATCAAGGCTGTCATTGAGGAATTCACCGGGACAACCGAATTGTGGCCCGCAGTGGACGGTTGTGGTGCTCCGCTCTTCGGAATGAGCCTTCGGGCACTCGGCACGGGACTGGCGCGAATGAGCGACGGGAGCGACGCCGACGCCACCAGACTCGTCGAGGCGATCCGAGAGAACCCGTGGGCGCTTGACGGTCCGGGGCGCGACAACACACGAGTTATTGAAGAGACGGGAACGATCGCAAAGATTGGTGCGGAAGGCGTCCTCCTTGCCGCTCGAGATGGAATCGCGGTCGTTATCAAGTGCCTCGACGGCTCGCAGCGGCCAAACACCGCCGTCGCTGTGACGCTGCTCGAGCGACACGGAGTCATCAGTGCGGAGGCGCGCGACACCCTCATTCGCGACCTCGTTGAGCCCATCCTGGGCGGCGACACCGTGGTTGGAGCCCTGACCGTTTCAGTGTGAGAATTGTGGGGTGACCGCAAACACCCCAACTGTCAAGCGACGGGTTCTGACTGCCGACGGCGACTACGAATCGATTCCCGCCTACCGAGTCCTCTGGTTGACGAGGCTTGTCTACAGCAGTGGGTTTGAACTCGCGATCGCAGCGGTCATCTCCATCAACGCAGTATTCCTCGCGGTTCTCACCATGCCGGGAATCACCGAGGACACAAGGCAGTTCGCCATCGTTGTCGACACGATTGCTATGGGAATCTACGCCGTGGAGTTAGCGCTTCGAATCCTTAGCTACGGGCGTCGGCCGTGGATGTTCTTCACACGCGGCTGGAACGTTTTTGATTTCATCATCGTCGGACTCGCTCCGTTCGCAGCCGGCCAAACACTTGTCCTTCGACTCCTTCGACTCATGCGGTTGCTCCGAATCTTCCGTTTCCTTCCCGAAGTGAGGGTGTTGTTCGCATCCATCGTGAAGAGTATTCCGCCCCTTCTCAGCATGTCGGTGTTGATCGGGCTACTCCTCTTCCTCTACGGCATGGCCGGCACCTACCTGTTCGGTGCTCAATTGCCCCTTTCCTGGGGACACATCGGACTGAGCCTCAAGTCGTTGTTCATTCTGCTCACCCTCGAAAACTTCCCCGATTATCTGGAGGAGTCGATGGCCATAAGTCCACTCGCGCTCCCCTACTTCTTGTCATACGTTTTCTTCATCGTGTTCACGATCCTCAACGTTCTCATCGGAATCGTGTTGAACGCGATGGACGAAGCGCGTGCTGAAAACAGACTTCGCACCAACGGAGTAGACGCGATTCTCACGATCTCGACCATCGTCGACTCGATGAGCAGCGATGGGAAGATCTCGAAGGCTGAACTAGCTCAGCTCAAGGCCGATATTGCGCGGCTACGAGACACTATGCCGCGCTAACGTTATGGCTTGATGCCGAGTCGCTTGCGGCGGATTGCGCCGCCAACCTGCGTGATGATTACCGCAGCAATTGCCAAGATGAACACCGCTGACGCCAAGACGTTTGCTTCAGCCGGAATTCCACGCGACGCTGCCGTGTAGATGAACGTTGGAAGTGTTTCGACAACACCGCTGTTGAAATTCGTAATGATGAAGTCGTCGAATGACAGAGCGAAAGCGAGCAACGCGGCTGCCATGATTCCGGGGAGCAGGAGCGGGAATGTGATTTTCCACCACACCCCTGTCGGGTTCGCGTACAGATCGCGACCGGCCTCTTCGAGCTTCGGGTCTAGTCCTGCTACGCGGGCGCGAACTGTGACCACGACGAACGAAATGCAGAACATGATGTGCGCCAAAATCACGGTGAGCATTCCCTTGGGGACGCCGGCATTGAGGAATTGTGCAGCGAGGCCGGCACCGAGCACAACTTCGGGTGTCGCCATTGGCAAGAATAGAAGCAGTGTCGTCGCAGCTCGCCCCTTGAATTTGTAGCGAACGAGCGCGATGGCGATTGCAGTGCCCAGAACTGTCGCAACGACGGTTGACACCGTTGCGATGAAAATCGAGTTGGCGAAAGCCAGGCAGACACCCTGCGCGTCACATACATTGAGCCACTTGTCGAACGTGAAGCCGTTCCAAATGATGTTCGTACGGCGCGAATCGTTAAACGAGAAGGCGACGGTGTACACAATCGGAACGAGCAGGTAGATAAGTGCGAGTACACCGTAAAGGGGAAGAAGGAAGCGGCCGAGTCTCATAGCAGGTCGTCCGTTCCGCTACGGAAAACATAAGCCGACACAAGAATCAGGATTGCACCCATCAGGACGAGCGACATCGACGCGGCGTGAGGATAGTTCTGCGTGACGAGGAAGTTGTTCTCGATGACGTTTCCGATCATTGCCGTCTGTGTACTTCCGAGGAAGTTGGCGGAGGCGTTGACGTAATCACCGGCGGCCGGAATAAACGTGAGAAGCGTTCCGGAGACGATTCCCGGGAGCGTGAGTGGAACAGTCACTTTGCGGAACGTCGTGAACGAATTGGCATACAGATCGTTGCTCGCTTCGAGGAGACGCAGGTCGAGTCGTTCGATGCTCGTGTAGAGCGGGAGCGTCATGAACGGGATGAAGTTGTACGCGAGACCGAAGATTACCGATATTGACGTTCCCGTGATGTGAGCGTCAGGCGGCAATATCGCAAACGCTTTCATTGTCCCGACGATGAGTCCTTCATCGGCGAGAAGCTGCTTCCACGCGACCGTGCGGAGCAAGAACGAGATAAAGAACGGTGCGATGACGAGCACGAGGGCCAGTGATTGAAGTAGCGGGTACGCGCGGAGCCGAACACCAATGAAGTACGCGAGCGGGTAACCGATTGCGAGAGCAATCAGCGTCGCGATACCGGCATACATGAATGAACGAAGAGAGTGCTCCCCGTACATGCCGAGTACTTCAACATAGTTTTCCCAGCGGAAAGCGTAGACGTACTCACCGGGGAAAGCAGCTGGCGGCGCTGTCTTGAACGACGTGAGGATGAGCGAGAAGAGTGGCGTGATGAAGAACAAGAGCAAATAAAAGATTCCGGGCAACAGCAACAGCCACGCGACACGGCTCTTCTTTTGAGATGCAGCTGGTGCCGCGGTTCCCGACGGCCCGTGACTGAATGCTCCGATTGCCACGGGGTCTACTTTGCTTGAGCCGCGAGGGTCGTGGTATTCGTGTCCGAATCGACAAACGAGTGTTCTTCGAACGGAATTCCGAACGAGAACTCGGTCTCCCACGAGAGCCACACCTCGGTTCCGGCCTTGACGATATCGCCGTCGTTCTGCTCAAACACCGTCAATTGTGACAGCCCTGGAACGTCGACGAGATACTGCGTTGACACCCCGGTGAACGACGTGTCGACAACCACGCCTGGCCCGATGAGTGTGCGTGTTGACGAAGCAGCCGGCTTCTTTCGCGTGATGGCAATCTTCTCCGGGCGAACACCGACCGTAATCTCCCCTGACTTCACAGCGCTGCGCGCAGCGGGGACGTCAAGCGAGAGTGCGCCAACTTTGACGGACACAGTTGACGCTGTCGAGGACGAGACGGTTCCGTCGAAAAGGTTTGACTGACCGAGGAAGGTGGCAACGAATCGCGTCTTCGGTAGTTCGTACAGCTCGGCCGGTGCGCCCATCTGCTCAATCTTGCCTTTGTTCATAACGGCGACAGTGTCAGCCATCGTCATGGCTTCTTCTTGGTCGTGTGTAACGTGCAGGAAGGTGAGGCCAACCTCTGACTGGATCGCCTTCAATTCGATTTGCATCTGGCGCCGAAGCTTGAGGTCAAGGGCACCGAGTGGCTCGTCGAGGAGCAGCAGTGCCGGTCGATTCACAACGGCACGAGCGAGCGCTACACGCTGCTGCTGCCCGCCGGACAACTGTGACGGCTTACGCGACGCGAGGTGGTCTAGCTCAACAAGTCTCAGGGCTTCGTGGGCCAGTTCGGTTGCGTTCGCAAACTTTCGCTGCTTGAGTCCGAATGAGACGTTGTCGAGAATCGTCATGTGCGGAAACAGCGCGTACGACTGGAAAACGGTGTTGACCGTGCGTTGATGAGGCTTCGTGTTGGTGACGTCTTCGCCGCCGAGAAGGATCTTCCCCGTTGTTGGCGCTTCAAGCCCTGAAATCAAACGAAGAGTCGTTGTCTTTCCGCAACCGGATGGCCCAAGGAGAGCGAAAAACGAGCCTGCCGGAACCGTCAAGCTGATGTTGTCGACCGCAGTGAAGCCAGGGTAAACCTTCGAGATGTTGACCAACTCGAGGTCGGCACCACCGGTTGCAAAAACCGATGCGTCGTGCGTAGCCACGTCAGGTTATCGACTAGCCGAGGACGACGCCCTGGAAGGCCGCTTGGAACTCGGACTCCTCGGCGTCTGACAGCGAGCGGAAAATGTGAACCTTCTTGAGCGTGTCAGCGTTCGGGAAGATCCACTGGTTCTCCGCGAGAGCCGGGTCAATCTTGATGGCTTCCTCATACGCACCCTTGACCGGCGTGACGTAGTTGACCCACGCCGCGAGCTCGGCAGCAATCGCCGGGTCGTAGTACCAGTTGATGAGGGTCTCGGCGTTAGTCTTGCGCGGGCTGCCGATTGGGATGATGAACGTGTCGTTCCAGAACGTTCCACCCGACTCGGGAAGAACAAACTTCCACTTCTCGTATCCGGCCTCGGCGTTGAGGATCGTAATGTCTCCCGACCACACGATTCCCGCAAGAGCGTCCTCGTTGACGAGGTCTTCCGAGTAAGAGTTGCCCTTGACGTTTCGGATCTGTCCTTCGCTGACCTTCGCGGTGAGCGTGTCGAGAGCGTTGTAGAACTCATCTGCGGTAAAGGCAGTGATGTCTGCGCCCTGACCGAGCATGATCACTCCGAGAGTGTCGCGAAGTTCACTGAGAACAACCACTCGACCCTTGAGGTCTTCGCGCCAGAGGTCTTCAATCGTGTTGACCGGTGACGTGACCAGATCGGTGTTGTAGACGAACCCCGCGAAACCGCCCTGGAACGGGAGCGACGACTGGCGACCGGGGTCGAAGTCTGGGTTGAGCAACGTGTCAACAACATTCGCGTGATTCGGGATGTTATCCATGTTGAACTTCTGAGTCCACCCGCGTCGAATCCATCGGGAAACCATCCACTCGGTGAGGCACACGGTGTCAGCTCCGACGTCTTGACCGAGAGCGAGCTGGTCCTTGACCTTCGCGAAGTACGAGTTGTTGTCGTCAACGTCGACGATGTAGTTTGCCGCAATTCCCGTCGCTGCGCTGAACGCCTCAAGCGTGGGGTGGTTGCCGTCTTCGTCTTCGTCCAAATAGAGCGGCCAGTTGGCCCAGTTGACCGTCTTGTCGGTCGCCGAAATGTCTTCCGGTGCCGTCAACGTGCCATCGCCGGCAGGGGCACACGCTGCGAGCGCGAGTGCAGACGCGCCTCCGACAGCTCCTCCGAGAAGTGCTCGACGCGACATCTGTGCTCGGCGAGCTTGAACAACAAGTTCGCGAACGATCGGGTCTTCGGGAAGGTTTCGCTGGTTCATGGCTTTCCTAACTTCGGTTGACTTCGTTGTCACGCTTGCGCGTACCTGAATAATGGCACATTTCTCCCTCAATTGCCACGCACAACACTATGAATTGTCATTATCGTCACAGCGGGCACACTGATTTCGAAGCGCATCGGCGATTTTGTTGCGGATTCCATTGCAGGTGGGAATAATGGCGTAGGGCATCCCCCGACAAACATCTCAATCAGGAGCACACAATGCGGATTTCCGTTCCAGCCGAAATAAAGAACAACGAATACCGCGTGGCAATCACACCTGCTGGGGTGAAGGACCTCGTATCGGCTGGGCACGACGTCATGGTGCAGACCGGCGCTGGGCTCGGAAGTGGAATCACGGACGACGCGTACAAGGCGCAGGGTGCCGTGATTGAGAAAGATGCGGCCACGGTGTGGGCGTCAGCCGACATGATCCTCAAGGTTAAGGAACCGATCGAAAGCGAATACGGCTACTTCCGCGAGGGAATGCTTCTCTTCACCTACCTTCACCTTGCCGCCGAAGAGC